>JBAUCK010000222.1:0-4237 GCA_049677525.1 Xanthobacteraceae bacterium | reverse complement strand
GCCTTAGCGTAACCCCGAAGGACTTTCCTCATAACATGCTCCCGTGACGGCGCCCCAAACTTAGGGTTGCTTCACATCATCGTGCAGCGCGGAGATAGTGTCCAGGACCGGCTCGATGTTTTAGGCCCGAAAGGCGCTCGCCGAGGAGCGCCAGGCGACAAATCCTAGCGCAATCGGATGCGCCGCGGGATACTCCGCAAAGAAATCGTCGATTAGTTCAACCATCATGCAATGAAGGCAGGGTCGTTCCAGGTTGTCTCGCTCTTCTGACATGAATGCCGTTTCTCTTTTCGGCACATGTAAAGAGCCGACTTTCCTGGGGGGCGGCAAGCGAGGCATCACCCGATATTCATCGGCCCGCGTCCCGACGCCCTTGCGCGTAGGCGCGCCGGGTCGGAGGGCAAACCCCTAGTAGGTTAGCGACGACGCAGTGCTGTGTCCGCAGTTGGGGCACAAGCCGACATTGCGCGGACATCGGAAGTGGCCCAAAGCGGCGTTTGCCGCCTCCAACAGCGGACATTCGATTGCGAGGCGGGAAGCGCCGCTTCGGGCCAATCGCGTCAATTCGCGCTGCAGAAAAGCAGCGGTACTTTTCTCCACCGAACCAGCGTGAAGTAGGTCACAAACTTCCGATTGGGACGTGATATTATTTCAGTCATTCCAGTCCGCGTGACCCCGCTGGAGGGTCCGGTGGCGACCAACATTGCAAGGCGGAAATTCATTGCCGTGCTCGGCGGCACGGCAATGGCGTGGCCGCTCGCGGTACGGGCGCAGCAGCCGGCACTGCCGGTGGTCGGGTTTATCAACGGCAGCTCATCCGATGCCTCTGCGAAATGCCTCACACCAGTTTTCTTTTTGCTGCTCATTCTGAGCATGATTGTTGATGCAAATGCCGCTTCAACTCTAAAAATGATGTGCAACGGAGAGCTTACCAACACCCGCACAGACGGTGTGACCCTCGGCAACTGTGATTTGAATTTCGTATCAGTAAAACAGATGGACGAGATTGAAAGTGTTTGCGGATTGCCCGGAACAGTTGACACCCCGGCTGAAACGCAATGTCGAATCCGAGCAGTTGTTTCACCCGATCCAATCTCCATCACGGACAAAAGGAAGCTGTACAAGGTGCTTGAGGTGTGGTCGGTGGACAAGCGGTGAGACAAACGAAACGATTAAGGGTGAGCGATATGAGTGAGCCTGACACAGAACATGCGGCTGGTCCGGTAACACCTCAAACCCCCGTCGTTTCTAATCTGGACAGTCATCAGGTGCGTTAAGGGACTCCTTGCCTTGAACATGGGCGAGCCGATACGCAATCCGAACTCTTGGTGGTTTGGTGAGGCGCAAACAGATTGGTGCAAGATGGCATACACCGTCACTAGCGACAGCGTAGGTCTCGCAATAGGTCCGGTTTCAGAGACAGCAAACGACGTGCTTGAGGCTCTTAACAAAGCACGTCAGATGTGTGATGAGGGAATGGCAAACGTTTCAATTGAAGATGAAGCGGGACATATAATTGACGGTGACGAATTATTTGACTGTATAAGTGGAAAAAAGAAGATCACTGAAGACTTACGGGCAGTTTAGCAAACGATTGCCGTCCAAGAAAACGGCACGTTACAGGGACGAGGCACCCAGACGTACTCTGATGGACGCGTCTGCGGTCACTTGCTGTATTGGGCAAACTGGCTCTCCGGAACTGCCAATCTCTGGCGTCTCTGAATTGCCGATTCAAAAAGCGAAAATTGTTCGACGATATATCGGTCTCGGTCGGGTATTGGACCGCTTCGCAGCAGCAGGATTCAAAAATGAAAATATATTTGTCGCGGGGCATTCGGCCGGTGGATTCGGAGCGCTTAGCCGGAGCAAACTAGGAGCAGCATTTTGCCTCGCCCAAACTGGTCGCGCCTACTGTCTCGGCCACTGACGATCCCTGACGTAATGGATCTGACCAAGCTCGCAGATGTGCGAAGCAGCGCTGCGATGATCGCCAGTAATCCGATAGCCGTCGCAATATTTACACTGCCGCAAAGTACTCCGATTTGATCGGTTCGCGATGTTCCATTTGCGACTGTGAGCAGCGCCGACAAAAAGAGCCCCAGCATTATCGCCAGGGCTAGGCTCCCACCACGAGAGAGAAACCGTGTGACGCGCGCGTGTCAGAGAGGTATAGGTTCGCCGCGTCGGCACGGCGGATTGAGCAAGACTATCTGAGTCGTGATCGTGCGCACAGAAAATGTGCGAGGCCGAACTACAGCGGCGGAAGCTGTCGAGTGCCGGCCGAAATAAGTTGTGTGGTGAACGAGCGACATGGAGCTGGGGGCCCGAAATGAGAGGGTGCCGCCCGTCCGAATCCATAACTTGATCGACGGCGACCAGTTCCTTTGACGCTAGGATAGTCGGCGGCGCACTTGGCGGGGAACTCTTGGGCCATAGACAAATTGAATCTGCGACGGGAGGCGCCGATGGGAAGCCCCGAGCGAAAGGAAAGCCGCGTCGTTAGCGCGCGGGTAATTAAGTGGGACGAACAACACTTTGGCATTGCGATTGACTATGCGGACGATCAGCATACCGCCTACTTCGTCGGGACTAGGGAACAAGCGTTAGCCGAGGCCGTCGAGATTCGCGCCGGCAAACGATAGGCTGCCCTGTTGCAAAATTAATCCAGCCGCCAGGGCTGTGCCGAAATGAAAGAGGCTACCTATGCGCTCGCGCCATCTTCGTAGCTTGGCGGCCTCGTCCCAGCACCTGGCCCGGGTGAAGCACCGCTGGCGATAAGCGCGGCCTCGATCCATGCCTTGGCCATCTGGAGAAAGAGGTCGCGCTCAAGATCGGTCTTGGCGCTCTCGGCCCGGCCGATACGGGCGCGATCTCTACCCCGTATTCTAGTCGCACTCACGAGGAACGCTGTGCTGACCGTCAATTGACGGTACCGGCTGCTAGTGAGTTCTGACGATTGGCAAATAGCCGCGTCATTCGCTCCTTATCAAATATCGCGAGAAGCGTTTATATGGGACGGGTATATGACCGCAGGGGCGGCGCTCATCGATGAAGCGCAGCGCAGGCCGCATGATCGCAACATCCTCCTGTACCCTATTCTATTCAACTATCGTCATGGACTCGAAGCGGCAATGAAGTGGACCATCGAGCGATATGGCCGCCTTGCTCATGTCGAGCTTGACGTACCGGACCACGACCTTTGGTCTCTGTGGGAAAAATGCAAGGCGATTCTTACCGCGGTTCCCACGTCCGATGACGATGAACCACTCAAAGTCGTTGAACAGGTTGTCAAGGATTTCCACGGCCTCGATAAGCACGCAGTAGCGCTTCGTTACTCGAAGAACAAGAATGGCCGCGTCATACTATTGCCGGACAAGCCGATCGATCTCGAAAACGTGCAGCGCGTGATGGAGGCACCGGACAACTTTTTTAAAGGTGCAGACGGTCTGCTGGCCGACATCGAATCTCCCAACGTAGACTATTAAGACGGGCCGGGTGCTTGTGCCGAAGCACGCCGCGCGACCGAAGCACAGGTGCTTCAGGACGCAGGGTTCGGCCACATGGTCTATAACCGCCGCAAAATTGAAGCGGATTACAAGGTTAGGGCCGACGGCTCGGCGTGGGACATCGTTACCCTACTGCGGCTGGGCCCGGCATTTCAATCTTTCCGAGTAGCTGTCGTCCAGAAGATCGCGAAGAATTTCCTCGGTGGTACGACGGGAGGCTGATTGCACAAGCAGGGCGCTTCGGACGTCTGCTGGGGCCGACCTCAGCGTATCGCCGATCCCTGCGCACCCAATACCGATCAGGGTCAGGCTCTCGCCGCGGCCGAGTTCGATTATCCGCACACCTAAGTTGGCAATAGCAATTTCAGACAGCGCCGCTTTTCCAAAAAGCGACGCGGACGGAATGCCGGTGGGATGGTCGACCCAAATCTTATCGGCGAGACGTTGGTGAGATTCCGCGAGCATGAGAGTGACCTTTGTCCGCTTTGGGTCTTGGCCGTGTCAAAACATATTGCCGCAAAGGCGCGAGTTGCTGTTTGCGGCTTTGACTATGCTCGGATTGCGGCCATGAGCGGCTGGGTGCCCATGATGTTCATCACCCGGTTGAGATTGTAGGCGAGCACGTGGAGTGCCATCTCGGTGGCAACCTTTGGCAGACGCTTCATTAGGAAGTGCGTCGCCCCCATCCTCATCTTCAGCGTGCCAAAGGGATGCTCGGCCGTCTCGCGACG
>JBAUCK010000221.1:0-5266 GCA_049677525.1 Xanthobacteraceae bacterium | reverse complement strand
TTCTTGCACACGACATTCGAAATTGCCACCGGATTGCCACCGGAATTCGCCTCGACTTGCGGCAATTCGTTCTCACTCCGTACCCGGCAGGTTGGCGAAGCTGGCCTGCATGATCTCCGCCGCGCGCCCGTCGCCAATGCCAGCGCGATAATCGGGCGCAAAGTGCGGCCTGCCAGATGGCGCAGCAAGTCGCCGATTTGTTGTTCGGTCAAAATCTTGATCTCGGTTGAGGCGACCCGCGGCGGTCCGACAAGCGCCGCAACGTTTTGCGTAACGACACCCCAGGTCGCTGCATGCCCGAGCGCGCGATGCAACACTCGGTGTACGTGCCCGACCGTGCAGGCGGACAGCAGACGTTCGTTCTTGCCACCTGAGCGGAGGAGTGTCGCGTAAAGTTCGTTGAGGTGTACTGCACGCAGTTTCTGGATACGAAATGACCCGATGTGTGGCTCGACGTAGAGCTTCAGGATTTGCCGATAGCGTTCAAGAGTCTTCGGATATTTGAACACGGGGCAACGCAATGGCAAATAGGCGAAAACACGTCGAAGCAGTCGCCTACATTCGCACTTCGAGCGTCGCAAACGTTGGCCCGGACAAGGACAGCGACAAGCGCCAGCGCGCGGCCATCGCGGGCTACGCCAAGGCTGCGGGGTACGAGATCGTGGCGGAGTTCTACGACGCTGCGGTAAGTGGTGCCGATCCGGTCGCCTAGCGCAAAGGCTTCAAAGCCATGCTCGACCGGATCGCGGGGAATGGCGTGCGTTCAATCCTAGTCGAAAGCCCGGACCGATTTGCGCGTGATCTCATCGTGCCGCTTACGGGGCACGATTACCTCAAAGCACTCGGCGTATCGCTAATCCCGACAACGGCTCCTGATTTCTTCGCGGCGGACACCGCGACCGCCGTTCTTGTCCGCCAGGTGCTCGGCGCAATAGCGCAATTTGAAAAGACGACGACTGTCGCGAAGCTGCGCGCGGCTCGCGAGCGCAAGCGCGCCGTGGCTGGCAAGTGCGAGGGCCGCAAGAGCTGGGCAGAAGTTTGTGCGGCAGCGCCAGACGACAGCGCCGCGGC
The DNA here is from genome assembly GCA_049677525.1 of Xanthobacteraceae bacterium. Taxonomy (GTDB): domain Bacteria; phylum Pseudomonadota; class Alphaproteobacteria; order Rhizobiales; family Xanthobacteraceae; genus BOG-931. The sequence continues at coordinate 4,195 of JBAUCK010000221.1, read as the reverse complement.
ACGCCTCGTTATAGAGGCGAAGCGCCTTCGCCGCCGTTCACCGAAGGGGCACCAACGCTCACTCCGTGACGTCGCTGCCGAGTTGGCGAAGCTCGGCTACGTCAACGAGCGCGGTGCGGTGTTTCTCCGCGTCGTCTATCAAGTCGATTCTCGATAGCTGAGAAATCGCCCGACCGCTCCGCAGTGCTGGCGGTGGACGTCGAGGGCCTCCGGCGGGCTTTCCACAGAAGCACGTAACCGCGCGGCCAAGTACCGCGCGATCGAGCGATGCCCTAGGTACGCTTGCAGCGTGCTCCCGCGGCCTTATCTCGGCGTTAGGACGCCGCGTTGGCGTGACTGTCCGTTTTACTTTGGTTGGCGACACCAGCTTGAGCTTCGCTTTTGTCATGTGATTGGCCCCTCGCGTGCAATGCACTGTCCGTATACTTGTAAGAATACGGACAGTTCACGTCGGTGCGGCGTGTTGACTCAGGGTGACGACGGCAATGACTGACAACCGGCGAATGACACCAGAGCAGGCAGCGACGTTGAGGCGGCTGGCCGAAGCAGCCTAGGAGCTTGGCGCGTTCAAGTCGACCCTCACCCGCGCCGAGGCAGATAATCGCGTCGCGCGCTAACGGCCAAGCTCAAGCTGCTTGATGGTATCGTGATCGCCGAGCGGTCGGGGCCACGAGCACAGCCGAAGCAGTTGCCTCAGTAGCAGTTGCCTCAGTTACCGGCCTGCCTATTGGTAAAACGAACGTCCTTAGCGTGTACGCCGAGCGACAACTACCATCGGCGCCGATACCCGCGGCCTCCCTGATAGCCGGGTGCGTAGTCATAGATCGGCTGCGAAACCACGCCGGCCCCGTAACCGGCCCCATAATAACCAGATGCCACCACCGGCGGCGCTGTGTAGCCCGGACCTGGCGTCCCATAATAACCAGATGCCACCGGCGGCGCTGTGTAGCCCGAACCTGGCGTCACGATAATAACAATCGTTCCTGCTCCACCCGGTGCCGCATAGGCTGGAGCTGCGTAGCCTGGGGCTCCATAGCCGTATCCGTTAGGTGCCGCCAAGTCAGCAACCGGAGCGGCATAGCCGTTATCGTAGCCGTACCCATAGCCGTAGCCCTGGGCCGATGCGGTACCCGCCGAAAGCGCTAGTGCGGCTGCACCAAGAACGAGAGCTTTACTCATCACTTATCTCCCTCGTCGTGCTGTGGGGGACGATTTACGTCCAGCCATCGTTTAACGAGCGCGGCAGCTGAATAGTTCCACGGACGCCATAAACCATCGGCAACCAAACTATCCTTATAGTTAATATGGGAGAAGTTCCCCGCTGCGGTTGGCGAATTCGTGCGTTTTGAGCGCTATTCGATGTAGCCGCGATCCCGGTCCCACACCGTCGCGCAAGATGATGCGGCAGATCGCGGGCGCGTTCTCGGAATACGAAAAGACTCGGCTTGTTGCGAAGCTGCGCGCGGCTCGCGAGCCCAAGCGCGTAGCGGCCGGCAAGTGCGAAGGTCGGAAGAGCTGGGCAGAGATTTGTGCAGCAGCGCCAGACGACATGCGGCGCGCGCCGTAATCGCAACACGATCACAACTCACCGCGATCATGCTAATCTTGAGCTTATGACCAAGGTTTCTCTGACAGTTTCGCTCGCATCTTGCTTGGCTTTTACGGTGCTGGCCGCGATCTTTGCGCGGGCGCCGGCTCATGCCCAGTCGGCCGATCTCGTCTTGTGCGACCGGCTGGCCGCCGATCCCTCCGATCCGGACAAGCCGGCTGACATCAAAGGCGTCGATCACGTCGAGCCCGCTGATACTGCAACCGCGATTAAATTCTGCCGCAGCGCGTCGGGGTCCTCGCGCCGCGCGCTCTATCAGCTCGGTCGCGCCTATGTCGCCGGTCAGCAAATGCCGGCGGCCGTGGCGGCCTTTCGCAAGGCGGCCGACAAGGGCAGTACGTCGGCCATGGTCGAACTCGGCGTGATGTATGCGGCCGGATCCGGCGTGCCCAAGGACGATGCCGAAGCGCGCAAATATTTCGAGCGCGCCGCCGCTGCCGGCAATGCCCGCGGCGCCACCAATCTCATGACGCTCTCAGGCAGCGCCGGCAACGCATCCGACCCCGCCGAGGCGCGGGCGATGCTTGCCAAGGCGGCCGACGGCAATTCGGCGGAAGCGCAGTTTCAGCTCGGCCTGATGATGGCGCAGGGCACGGGCGGCCCGCAGGATGACGTCGGCGCACGCGCGATGTTCGAAAAGGCGGCCGCGCAAAACCATCCCGGCGCCCTTGAATGGATGGGCTCGTTTGCGGCCAATGGGCGCGGCGGCCCGAAGGACAAGGAAGCCGCCAAGGGCTATTACGAGAGGGCCGCGGCGCTGGGCAACGAAGATGCCAAGGCCGCGCTCGAGCGCTTGAAGTGCCCCATGGTGCTCACGACCAAGAAAGGCGAAATTCTCGGGCATCTATGTCTTTAGCCGTGCCGACATTGCCGCGTTCGGGCCGAATATCCACGAGCGTCCTCTTAGCCTTTGACGTCGTCTTCAACTTCCGGCCATAGTTGCCCTTTCGCGCGAGATTCTCCGGATGCCGCCACGACGATCCTCCGTTCGCTCCGCCGCCGCGGCGAGGGAAGATGCTGGTATTTTGGCGAATTTCCCGCCGATGAGCGCCGATCAAAGCCTCGGTTACCAGATCAGATATGCCTATCGCATCTTTGTGAAGGCACTGGCCGACGAGCTCGGCCCGCACCGCGTAACGACCGGGCAGTGGTCGGCGTTGCGCGTGCTGTGGCAGCAGGAGGGACTGAGCCAGGTCGAACTGGCGCAGCGCATGATGGTGGAAAAGGCGTCGCTGACCGCGGTGCTCAAGGCCATGGCGTCGGAGGGACTGATCACGCGCGTGCGCAATGTGGAAGACCGTCGCAAAATCAATATTTACCTGACGGCTTCGGGAAGACGGCTGAAGAGCAAGATCCTGCCGCTCATTGGCAAGATCAATAAGCGCGCCACCCGCCGCCTGACATCAGCGGAGGTGCATCACCTGCATACGCTGTTGGCGCAGGTGATGATTAACCTGCAAAACTAGAGCTTTTATCGGAGCATGATCTTTTCCGAAACCGGTTCCCACTTTTCGGAATCATGCTCTGGCCTGGAGCCGGCCTTCGGTGGCCATCGTGCGCGCCATGAAGTCGGCGAAGGTTTTGGCGATCTCGGCCTCGTGGGACGCCCAGTCCGGGAAGGGAATAAGGGGCACGTCCTGATCCTCGATCGGCAGGCGATGCAGCTCGCTGCCCGGAATCGCATTGTGCGCAAATAACGCGCTCGCACTCGAATGCGTCTTGTCGTTGCCGGGAAGGATGACGGTCGGCACTTTGATCGATTTCAGCTCGTCTTCGGTGACGCCCATGACCGGATATTTGCCGCCGGCGGCGAATATCTCGTTCCAGCGCGTCAGTATGGCGATGAATTTCTCCGGCGACATCGCCATCAGGTAGTCGCGCGTTGCCGGATTGGCCGCGATGCGTTCCTTCCACTGCTCGGTGGCGCAGACCGCGGCCATGCCGCCTTGCTGCGCGGCGCGGATGAATTGACCGTAGTAGTTCTCCGGAAGCCGTCCCGCGGCGAAGGCGCCGCCGGTGACGCGCATCAATAGCAGTCCGCGCACGGCTTGCGGGTAACGCAAGTAAAATAGAATCGAAGTTCGCGCGCCGGACGACGAGCCGCAGAAGAAAGCCGGCTGGATATTCTGCTGCTGCGTCAGTTCGAACATGTCGCGCGTCCACGGAATTTCCTCGCCTTCGTCGCCTTCGAGCAGCACCTCGGAGGCACCGGTATTGCGCCGGTCATGCAACAAGACCTGATAGCCATAAGCGGCAATCTTGTTGGCGAGCGGGATGAATTCCTCGTAGCTCCGCCGCCCGCCGCTGGTCATGACTACCCAAGGTCGCGTGCTCGGACCCTTATTGCCGATGACCTGCCAATTGATATTGACGCCGCGAATCTTGCTGATCGGCATGAGCTTTGTTCCTAGTTTTATCTTTTCGGGGCTTTGCCTTTTCGGGCTTAGTCTTTTGGGCTCGGTCTTGGAGTTGCGCTTTGGCGGGAGCTTATTGCGACCAGTGCGCAAAGCAAAGGCCGACGCCGGTCAGGGCGCGCGAACGATAGGCGGGGACGTAGGAAATCCAATCGAGCTTGAGATCCTTCGC
>JBAUCK010000220.1:0-4952 GCA_049677525.1 Xanthobacteraceae bacterium | reverse complement strand
TCAACCTCGCGCTCGGGCTGCGCGACCTCGGGCTCAAAGTTGGCATTCTCGACGCCGACATTTACGGCCCCTCGATGCCGAAGCTTCTCGCCATCCGTGAGAAGCCGCAGACCGTCGGCGGCACGCGTTTAAAGCCGATCGAGCGCCACGGCATGCCGGTGATGTCGATCGGCTTTCTGATCGAGGAAGAGACGCCGATGATCTGGCGCGGGCCGATGGTGATGTCGGCGCTGACGCAGATGCTGCGCGAAGTGGAGTGGGGCACGCTCGACATACTCGTCGTCGACATGCCGCCCGGCACCGGCGACGCGCAGCTCACCATGGCGCAGCAGGTGCCGCTCAAAGGCGCGGTGATCGTGTCGACGCCGCAGGATCTCGCGCTGATCGACGCGCGGCGCGGTATCGCCATGTTCCGCCGAGTCAACGTGCCGGTGCTCGGCATTGTCGAGAACATGTCGACGTTCATCTGTCCGCATTGCGGCACGCGCTCCGACATTTTCGGTCACGGCGGCGCGCGGCATGAGGCCGAACGCCTCGACGTGCCGTTTCTCGGCGAAGTGCCGCTCGATATCGTGATCCGTGAAAAATCCGATGCCGGCATGCCGGTGGTCGCGACTGCGCCGGACAGCGCGCACGCGCAAGTATATCGCGACATCGCCGCGCGCGTGCGGGACAGCCTCAAAGGCGCCAGCCGCCCGGCGCCGAAGATCGTCATAGAGGCCTAGGTATCTCCGCCTAAAGCCGAGATCATTTGCGCCGGCGCGGCGCCCGTTCCGATGGCGCCGACGCCGCAGCGCCTCCAGCCGGATTTTGTGTGCAAAAGCCGCGATTGCCGCCGGCGATCTCCGCAAGGCAAGCCTGCGAGCTCGCGTAATAGCAGTGTAGGTCGCCCTCATCATTGATGATGCACCACGGTGCGTCGCCGCCGGCGGCACGGCTTTGCGGCATATCGAGACCCAGGCCAGCGGCGAAGAGGCCAATTCCAAGCAGAAACAGGGCGAAGATTCTCAGCACGATTGATATCCATGGCTTTGACTCATGGGAGAAGAACACCGCGCGCGGCAATTTCTTTCGTCGCGAAGACAAAACCTCAGCGAAAATACGCTTTGGTATTTTCATGCACGCGATCCGACGCCAACAGATCGCGCTCGGTCCACCAGCCGAATTCGCTGTAATCAAAGTCGGCCTGCAGCAGCGCGGCATCGCCGATCTTCAGCTCGTGGCCGAGCGTGATATAGTGGGTGCCGAAGGCCGGATCGCCGAAGCAGTTGTTGTCGTAGATGTGCTCGTAAGCGGCGATGAAACGCGCGTCCGCAATCGTGGCGTCGAAGTTCGTCTCGCGTTTGAGAATGCGCTTGAAAGCATCGGCGAGCCGCTCGTTTTTCAGAATGATGCCGCCGGGGACGAAATAGCTGTCCTTGGCCGGCGCGTTGTTGCGCAGCCCGAGTAGAATTTCCCGCCGCGGATTGCGGATAATGAAGTCGATGGAAATCAGCGGTGCAAGCCGCACCAGCGTGGCGGCATCCGCGTCAGACTATCACGCTGCGCCGCCGGCCGTGGCGCGCCTGTTTCCGGAAGACGCGCTGGCAAAAGCGCCGGAGGCCGCGTGATGGCCTCCGGCGGCATTCGTCGGCAACTCTTGAATCTCAGTAGCCGCGATAGGGCTTGCACACGCCATCCTGCACGGTGAAGCCGTGCGGGCAGCCGTTCCAGTTCCCCCGCGGACGGTAATAGCCGCTGCCATAGTAGCCGGGCGGCGGCGCTCCGTAATAGCCGCCGTAATAACCGGGTGGCGGGGGCGGAGGTGGTGGCGGCAGATAGGGGTAATACTGCGCGAGCACCGGCAGGACCGATCCAAAAACTGTCGCGCCGAGCACGCCAAACGCGGCGATGGCTTTTATGGTTGTTCGCATCTGGCCTTCTCTCCAGTTAATTGCAGAGAAGACGTCGGGCCCAATGATGTCGCCTTGCGATGCCGGTCCCAGCGCCACGGCGCCGATATTACTGGCGTGGCGGGTTGGCGCAAATGTGCGCCTCAATAACCGCGATAGGCCCGGCATTCGCCGCCTTGCACGGTGTAGCCCGGCGGGCATCCGTTCCAGGTGCGCCAGTTGCCGCCGGCGGTAGGGCTTGCAAGCGCCGCTTTGCACGGTGAAGCCGGGCGGGCACGGCCGGGCGTAGTAACCGGGCGGCGGCCGCTGATAATAGCCGGGCGGCGGGCCATAGTCTTCTTCAGGCGGGGGAGGCGGCGGGTAATAATATTGCGCACGCGCCGCAGTGAAACTTGCCGAAACGATTGCGCCTAAAGCCGCGAGCAAAACCAAGCTCCGCATCGCCCTCTCCGCGAGGGCGGCGCCGCGTCTCTTTGATGCAAACGCGAGTCTCGCGCCCCCGCGCAGCGAATACTACTTGCAGCGCGGCCGTCCGCAATGCGGCAAAGACGATCGGGACTCACATCAACGATCAGTACTCAAATACGGCAGGGTCGCTACGAAATGGCCGCCCAAATGCGGGCGGCCATTTCGTGTGCGATTTGTCGGGTGTGATTTGCTCTGAAGCTTCGCGCGTCAGTAGCCGCGATACGGCTTGCAGACGCCGTCTTGCACGGTGTAGCCGCGCGGGCAATCGCGATAGCCATAATAGCCGGGACCATAACCTGGCGCGGAATCGTAATAGCGCGGTCCCCAATTGCGATGGTGCGGGCCGACGTGAACATGGACTCCGGGCGCGTCGATGGAGAACGCTTGCGCCGGTGCGACGCCGCCGATCGCTATCGCGCCTAAAAAGCCGAGCGCAAGTACGGTCTTTGCTATCGTTCGCATAATCAGTTCCTCTCTTTGTTCGCGTTTTTTCGGAACGCTCCCACACGAGATAACGCTCAACCACGCCGTTGGGTTTCATCACAGAGTTTGGTCCAGCAACGCCGAAGTAACGGCTAGCGTCTCAGCGGAAATGGCCGAAAGCCGACTTCGCTGCTGCTCCAGCCTGGATGCTGGATCGTCGCGCCTTTGTTGCCGCAACACGTGCAGCGTGCGTTCTGCCGTAATGTGTCGCCAGGCGCATCGGCGCCCCAGCGAATGACAGGCGCGGCAAAAGCCATCGGCGCGTAATGCAGACAGCGCGCGCAATGCACCCACCACCATGAGCTGACGTGTTGCAGGTCGCCGAGCGTGGGGCGCGGACCGGGACGATTTCCGGCGGGGCAGGGACCAGACGCTGGAACGGAAAAACACGGCGGTTAGTAGTGCGCTGTCATGAAGAGGTAGGCGAATAGGAGTGCGCCGATGACGGCAGCGATCAGGAAAATGACGTAGCCGTAGCGTTCCGTACGATTGGAACGCCGCCGCGCCGACGAACGCCCAAAGCTTGCCATGAAGCCTCCCATGCCGCATCGGCGTGGAACGTTCTCAAAACGATGGAGATGGAGCCGGGGCAGAGAAATCCTCTGCCTGTCATCGGCCGCTTTGACTAACGTGGCTTTCGCTTGTCGGCAGGTTTTTGGCGTCGCGCTCCAGTCGCAGCAGCCGTAAGCGGTGCATATTTTTGAGCGCCGCTTGATGCTTGGAAGCCTCCAAACCAAGAGCGCTCTTTATCTCGGCTTCTCTGCGCCTGTCGCGATCGAAAACGGATTCTGCAGCTTGGCGGTCTTTGGCGCGCATCAGATCCTGCCGGTTTGGGGGACGTCATACTAACGCACACAGAGGTCTCTAAGTTCCAAGGACCGCCCAAAAATCAACGGGGGGATCGCTGAGATATCAGGGGGATGGCGGGGGAACCGGTCCTATTTTCAAAGTTGCGGAAACCCGCAATAGACGCTTGGGGGTTGCGCGGGGAGTGCTCATAAAATGTTGCGGGCGTTTCGGTGTCGGCAGCACTGCTGCCGGTGTTGGGTGGCTGTGTGTTCCAAGTTCAGTTGGCCAATAACAAGGGCAGATGGCTGAATGCAGCGCGGCTGGCTTGGGCATAGTCAGTTCGCTGGTCGCCGCGTCGGTGCAGCACAACTGCATCGATCAATATCAGAAGCAGGGCTTTCATCAGGTGCCGGCGCCCGCGCCGTCAGCCACAGCGACAACGTCGACTGACACGCCGTCGGATGCGGTGAAAACGTCGGCTGCCACACGGTCAGCCGCGGCAAAAACGCCGGCTAAAAGCAAAGGGCCGGATGCAATGCAGTTCCTTTGGCATAGGCATCGTCGGGTCGCTGATGGCGGCTTCGATGTAGCAAACCTGCCAGCAGCAGGGCACTGCTCAAGGGACATCCGCCGCGGCGCCCGCGCCGTCGAGCGGTCAGACGACACAGAAATAGATCGCTCGGCAAGCGTGGGGGAGTACTTGAAATGTTGCGGGGTGTTGTTGTATCGGCGGCCTTGCTGTCGATGTTGAGTGGCTGTGCGGCGCCAACTGCGCAGTTGACCAATAACAAGGGTCAGGTGGCCAAATGCAGTTCATTTGGCTTCGGCGTACTCGGCACGTTGTTCGCAGTATCGACGCATCGAACCTGCGTCGATCAAGATCAGAAGCAGGGCTTCCATCAGATGCCCGCCACCGCGCCGGCGGCTTCGACCTCAAGTTCGACTTCGACAGGTCAAGCGACGCAGAAGTAGCGCACTCGGCAAGAGAAAACCGGCTTCAAAAATGAATGAGGCCGCCAACCGGGGCGGCCTCAAGTTTAGATGGCTCAGACTCGCGCACTTATTTGAGCGCGGTAGAGATGCTGCCGAACGTCGTGTTTAAGTTGGTTCCGACCCCTAGAACTACGGTGATGATCGCAACTGAAATCCCGGCAGCGACTCTCACCGGGTTGATGATCGGCGGGTAATCAGCTGCGTCCTCCACATGCTGAGGAGCGTGCCCGCTGGCGCGACTGTCCGCCGGAATACGGGCCATACACAACGATCTACAATCGATTCAATCGCTGGAGCAAACAGGGCATCTGGGAAGCAATCTTCTAC
>JBAUCK010000219.1:0-2059 GCA_049677525.1 Xanthobacteraceae bacterium | reverse complement strand
GCGCGAAGACGACGCCCAGATGCAGCGCGAGCAGCGTGCCCATGAACGAGGTTTCGCGGAAAAACAACAAAGCGAGGCCGGTCGCGCCGGTCGCAAAGAGGATGAAGATAAACGCGACATCCATGCCTGTGCTGTCCGGATCGAGCAGGACCGGGTCGCGTTCGCGCTTGGCGACGAACAGGCCGATGGGTCCGATGACCAGTCCCACACCGCCGAGCGCACCCAAGACCACCGGCAGGTCGTACCAGGCGTAAGGCGCCTCGCGGCCGAGCAGATAGTGGTAGCCCGTCGCGACGACGGTCGCGGCAAAGCACAAAGCGAAGCCGTAGAAGGTCATGTGATGGAATATCTTGCGGCGATCCTTCGGCTCGTCCTCGGCGCTGGCGCAGCCGCCTTCGCCGCCGTCGAGATATTTCAAATGCGCGGCGTCCTTGGTTGCCTGCCATAGCGGCTGCGGCGCGCCGAGCGCCGCCACCGGCTCGCCGATATCGCGCCAAAACATGATGGCGCTGATCAAGATAGCAACGACGGCATAGATAAACGCCGCGCCGAAAATCAGCACCATGACGTTGTGCGGCATGAACACATAGAACGCGCCGTGCTCGGCGTAGATTTTTCGCAGCACGCCAGGATCGTTATAGGCGAAGAACACGGCGATGAAGACGATCGTGCTGAGCACGATGATCGCGCCGACGGCAAAGCCGTTGCGCGCGAACAGGCCGGAGAACAGGCGTGGCCAGGCGTAGGTCCGGTACGATTCGATCCGCGCTTTGGCGAGCGCGCGCGGCACATTGACCTCGAATTCATGCGGCGGCGAAAACTGGCAGTCGAAATAGCAGGCGCCGCAGCCGTGGCAGAGATTAGCCAGGTAGTTCAGGTCGCCGTCGGTGAAGACGCGGCGCATCTCCATTGCCGGGAAGACCGCGCACAATCCTTCGCAATAGCGGCATGAATTGCACACCACCATGAGCCGGTCGGCCTCGGCCAGAACCGGCGAGGTGTGATGCGTCGTCGTGTGCATGTTAGTTGCGGGCATTTTTCGCGGCCTCCCGTCCCGCAATTCGTCCAAAAACGCTGCCGATGGTCATGCCGATGCCGGCGGCATAGCCCTTGCCGAGCACATTGCCGGCCATGACCTCGCCGGCCGCGAACATGTTTGCCGACGGCGTGCCGTCCTTCATCACCATGCGCGCTTCCTTGTTCACGCGCGTGCCGAGATAGGTGAAGGTGATGCCGGGCCGCACCGGATAGCCGTAGAACGGCGGCTTTTCGATGCGCCGCGCCCAGTGCGATTTCGGCGGCGTCAGAACTTCGGTGCGGCAATCGTCGAGATCGGTGTGATTGAAGGTGCCGGGCCGGACGGCGGCATTGAAATCGGCGACGGTCTTTTCCAGGACCGCCGGATCAAGCTCGAATTTCTTCGCCAGTTCGTCGATCGTGTCGGCCTGCAGCGGCGGGTAAAGCGACGGCATGAACAGCCGCAGCGACGAAGCATCGAAGATAATGTAGCCGATCTGATCCGGCTGCTGGGCAACCAGCCGCCCCCAGATCGCGTAGCGCTTCGGCCACACGTCTTCGCCTTCGTCGTAGAAGCGCTTGGCTTCTTTGTTGACGACGATGCCGAAGACGACGCAGTCGAGGCGGGTGATGATGCCGCCGTCATCTTTCGGCGCGCGCGCGTCGATGGCGACGGCATGACATTGTGTCGGATCGCCGGTCTCCTGAACGCCGTTATCGAGCAGCATTTTGAGAACGGAACCGCGATTGTAGCGCGTGCCGCGAATGAGAAAGTTATCCGCGGCGTCACCCCAATATTGCTTGAGCCATTCGATGTTGGATTCAAAGCCGCCGCAGGCGGCGACCAGTGTCGAGGCGCGCACGGTTCTGCTTTCACCGGCAAGATCGACGCGCGCCGACAGGAACATGCCGTTCTTGATATCGAGCCCCGTCACCGGCGCGTCGTAGTGGATGTCGATGCCGAGGCTTTCCGCCGTTTGATAGAGCGAATTGAGCATGGCGCGGCCGCCGCCCAAGAAGAACGAATTGGTGCGCCCGAGCG
>JBAUCK010000218.1:0-9189 GCA_049677525.1 Xanthobacteraceae bacterium | reverse complement strand
GCGTTCCCTTCTTGGCGAACTAGTGACCGAACCATGTGGTGCCCTCAAAAGAATGAACCCCAACCGCTAGAGCAGTCGGGGTCCGACGCCGGGTGATTGAGGGTGAGGGGCTGGGGGGCTTCGCCCGGCGCCTGACTTGTCAACGACCATGCCGCCGCGAGGTTCCGCCATTCGAAGAAATTTTCTTCGGCCGGGGGGCGCGCCCTTTGCCGGTGTTTGGGGCCGCGCTCTCGCCGCGGCTACGCGCGCGCCGGGCCCGCGAGGCGGCTGAGCCGCCCAGATCCGCACCCAGATTGATGCGCTGCCCGTTCGGCAGCACCACGTAACGCGAGAATACGCGTAGATTGCCGTCTTCTCCGCCGTGCCCCTCGACGACGTAAGTCGTACCGACCGGGAACCGCTTGGGCAGGCGGCTAGTCTGACGGCTCAACGATAAATGCATAGCACCCTCTCGTCTGTGGAACTCAAATTCGCAACGTCAATCACTTTCCCGAGGTTCCTCGAAAACTGTGACGGCCCGGCGAAATGCTGTGAATCAGTGTGGGCAAGTCGGCTGCAAGTCGGCCGGAAACCGCCCGGCACGCGGCTTGGCAGCCGCCTCGCCGGACCCGGCCGGACGTGATAGACAGTTCCCCGAAACTGCGACGGATCAAGGCCATGAGGCCCAGTTCGAGGCCCAAATGAACGCCCCGCTAAAGGCGATTGCCGGCTCGGGAAAAATCGAAGTCAAGGCAGCCGCCGGGCTTGAGGCGCTGATGCGTGCGATCGCGCATGACGCGCGCGAGGCGGCAGGGGCGCTGGCGCTGGCGCCGACCAAGCAGAAGAACCACGCGCTCTTGGCCATGGCCAAAGCGGTGCGCCGCTCGCGCAGCGCCATCCTCGCCGCCAATGCCGAGGACCAGGCCGCGGCGAAATCCGGCGGCGCTACACTGGCCTTCCTCGACCGGCTCGCGCTCAATGCCGAACGCATCGAAGCCGTAGCTGAAGGCCTCGACGTGATCCGCAAGCTCAAAGATCCGATCGGCACCGTGATGGGATCGTGGCGGCGGCCGAACGGCATGCGCATCGAACGCGTGCGGGTGCCGCTTGGCGTCATCGGCATCATCTATGAGAGCCGGCCTAATGTCACCGCCGATGCCGGCGCGCTGTGCCTGAAAGCCGGCAATGCCGCGATCCTGCGTGGCGGCTCGGAGAGTTTTCGCTCTTGCCACGCCATCCATGCCGCGCTGGTCGAAGGCCTCGTCGAAGCCGGACTGCCGCCGGCCGCAATTACGCTTGTGCCGACACCCGACCGCGAAGCCGTGGGCATGATGCTGAGCGGCCTCAACGGCGCGCTCGACGTGATCGTTCCGCGTGGCGGCAAAGGCCTGGTCGAACGCGTGCAGAAAGAAGCGCGCGTTCCGGTCTTCGGCCATCTCGAAGGCGTATGTCACGTCTATGTCGACAAGAAAGCCAAGCTGCCGATGGCAAAGAAGATCGTGCTCAATGCAAAAATGCGCCGTACCGGCGTCTGCGGCGCAGCCGAGACGCTTCTGGTCGATCGCGCCGCCGCCGATAGATTTCTCAAGCCGCTTGTGACCATGTTGCTCGATGCCGGCTGCGAGGTCCGTGGCGATGCCGCAGTCCAGGCCGCCGACCGCCGCGTCACGCCGGCGAGCGACTCCGATTGGAGCACCGAATATCTCGATGCGATCCTGACCGCCGGCGTCGTGGACGGTGTCGGCGCGGCCATCGACCATATCGAGCGCTACGGCTCGCACCACACCGATGCGATCGTGACCGAAGACAAAAAGGCCGCGGACAAATTCCTGCGCGAAGTCGATTCGGCGATCGTGCTGCACAACGCTTCGACGCAATTCGCCGATGGTGGCGAATTCGGTTTCGGCGCAGAGATCGGCATCGCCACCGGCCGCATGCATGCGCGCGGCCCGGTCGGGGTCGAGCAACTCACCAGTTTCAAATATCGCATACGCGGCAGCGGGCAGACGCGGCCGTGATGGCGTGATCCCGAAAAGTGGATTCCGATTCGGAACAGATCATGCTCAAGCAAATAATTCTGCCGACGTGTCGGGAGGGGGGTTCTCTGCAAAGGCCATGAATTGCGAGTTCCCACCCGTGCGCGGGGCTGACGCGCGGCCGCGCGATCGTGCGAACGGCCAAGATCGCAGCCGTGATAATCGCGGTCGCGAATTGGGCCGTGTCGTGCTGCCGGCGCATGCGCGCGGTATGCGCATCGGCCTGTTCGGCGGCACTTTCGATCCGCCGCATGCCGCGCATCGCGCGGCATGCCTGCTGGCAATGCGGCGGATCGGGCTTGATCGAGTGTGGTGGCTGGTCACGCCCGGCAATCCGCTCAAGGACACCGACGGCCTCACTCCGCTTGCCCAGCGCATCGCCGCAGCCCGCGCGCTCGCCAGTCATCCGCGCATCGATGTCACCGACCTCGAAACCGATCTCGGCACCAGCTACACTTATGAGACGATCCATTATCTCGTGCAGCGCTGCCCCGGCGTGCAATTCGTCTGGATCATGGGCGCTGACAATCTGCGTCACTTCCATCGCTGGCAACGCTGGCGCGACATCGCCAAGCTCGTGCCGATCGCAGTGGTCGACCGGCTCGGACCGAGCCTCTATTCGGCGGCAGGCGTCGCCGGAAATGCCTTGGCCTGGGCACGCATCCCGGAAACGGCGGCGAAAAGTCTCCCTGGGCGCAAGCCGCCGGCCTGGCTCTATCTGCACGGGCTGAAATCGCCCTTGTCGTCGACGGCGCTACGGGCCGCGCGCGCCTTGCGCACGTCCAAATGAACTTTCAGCCCGATTTTCGGCGCACCTGGGACGCTCTGCGTGACATTTGGTTGAAGCAAAAAGGTTGAAACTATTAACGCGTCGTGACTATCATAAAGGGAGCCTCGGATTCGGTGCCGAGGGGAAGTAGCTTGGAGCAGTTGGCGATCGGGAACCCTTTGCAGCGACAAGAGTCACATGACGCGACAAGGGGATCTTGGAGCGACACCGAAGAGTAGTGTGACGAAACTCTAACGCAGGCGCGTCTGCGTCGGAGAACTTGAAGCGAAAGGATAACGAGCCCTGTCCACAGTTGTAATCTCCCGGGCCGAACGTCGCGAGCCCGAAGCGGTCTCCAGAATGCGTGCTAACGCCGAGGAGATCCTCAGCCTGGTTCTCACCCGTCTCGACGACATGAAGGCGGAGAACACCGTCACCATCGATCTTCGCAACAAATCATCAATCGGCGACTACATGGTCGTATCTTCCGGCCGGTCCCAACGCCATGTCGGATCGGTGGCCGACAGGGTGGTCGAGGATTTGCGCAAAGCTGGCGTTCGTGCGCGGGTCGAAGGCACGCCCCATTGCGATTGGGTGCTGATCGATGCGGGCGACGTCGTCGTTCACGTCTTCCGTCCGGAAGTTCGGGATTTCTACAATCTCGAGAAGATGTGGGCGTCGGGCAAACAGGCCCAGCGCGCGAGCTGAACGTTAGAGCTCAGTATCTGATTTCGTCAGATACGAGCGCTCGCGAGATCGGTGAGACGGCTATCGAGGGTATTGGGCCCTTGGGGTTGTTTTTGTCTTGTTTTTTTGCTGTCGTCTGACTGTCATTATCGCCCGCCGTCTTTTTCGTTTGGCCGATATTTGCGTGGCTCCGTTATGCGCATTCTGATCGCCGCGGTCGGCCGCTTGAAACAAGGTCCCGAACGCGAGCTTGCCGCGAACTACCGCAAACGCGCTGAAGCGATCGGGCGCAGCTTCGGGCTTCGTGAGATCGAGATCGTCGAAATTCGCGAAAGTCGCGCTCAAGACGTCGAGCGGCGGCGCACCGAGGAATCGATCGCCATCGCCAATATCATTCCCGAACGCGCGGTAGTCGCGATCCTCGACGAGCGAGGCGAGAACCTCGACAGCACAGCGCTCGCAGCCTTGCTGCAGCAATGGCGCAGCGAAGACCGTCCGGCGGCTTGTTTCATCATCGGCGGCGCCGACGGGCTTTCGCAAAGCCTGCGCGAACGCGCCAAGCTCAAGCTCGCCTTCGGAGCGGCGACCTGGCCGCATCAGCTCGTGCGCGCGATGATGCTGGAACAGCTTTATCGCGCCGGCACCATTCTCGCCGGGCACCCCTATCACCGGGCCTGAGGCCCCCGGTGTTAAGTACTGGGCGTTAAGCACTGGCCGTTAAGCTTCTGGTCTGAATCTTTCCGCGTTTTAATGCGGCCTCACCGAATCGTGACGCCGATTGCCGCCAAATGCGGGCCGTGGCCGTGGACGGTCTTATTACCGTCCATTCAGCAGTGATCTTGCCGGGGACTTTTTCCAGGTGTTTTGATCGTACGCTTGTTCTTGCCTTCCCGAGGCTCTTGTCTAGCTTGAAACCGATGATTCTCCGCCGGCCGCTCCGAACCGAATCCCGGCTTGTGCTCGGGTCGGTCCTGATATTTGCACTGCCGCTCGGCGCAGAGCTCGGAACCATTGCGGCGGCCTTCGCGCAATCCGCGCCAGCCCAATTTCCGGCTGCGCCGGTGGCCCCCGGGCAAAGCCAGTCCGTACCGGCGCCACCGGCGCACGCCCAACCCGCCAACAATGCCGACGCGCTCAAGCAGCGCGACCAAGAGCTGAACGCGACGCTGGCGAAACAGCGCAACTCCGCGGAAAGCCAAGCCAAGCTCAAAATCGAAATCGACGCGTTGAGCGCCGACCGGAGAAAGTTCAACCAGCAACTAATCGACACTGCGGCGAAAATCCGCGACGTCGAAGCCAATATCGATGCGACCCAAGCGCGTCTTGGGCCGCTCGACGAGAAACAACGGCTGTTCGAAAAATCGCTCGCCGAGCGCCGCGGCACGATCATCGAAATCCTCGCGGCGCTTCAGCGCATCGGCCGCCAGCCGCCGCCGGCACTGATGGTGCGGCCCGAAGACGCCCTGCAAGCGGTGCGCACCGCGATCACGCTCGGTGCGGTAGTTCCGGATATGCGCGTGCAGGCCGATGCCTTGGCCGGCGACCTGTCCGATCTGTTGGCCGTGCGCAAGCAGATCCTCGGCGAGCGCGACCGGCTGACCAATAACATCGAAGTGCTCGGCCGCGAGCAATTGCGCATGTCGCTTCTCGTCGACCAGCGGCAAAAGACGCAAGCCGTCGCCGAACAGGCGCTCGACACCGAGCACCAGCACGCCACCGACCTCGCGCATCAGGTCGATACGATCAAGGACTTGATCGCCAAGCTCGAACAAGACCTCGACCCTGCTATCCGCGCCAAGCGCGATTCGGCCCGCTCAATCGAGAACGATGCAACCAAGCCGAACCTGGCCGCTTTGGGCGATCCTGGCCGGCTTGCCCCCGCCGTTGCCTTCCCCTACATGCGCGGGCATATGCGTTTGCCGGTCAACGGCATGCGAATCCGCGAATTTGGCGGTTCCGACGGTTCCGGGGGAACCCAAAAAGGACTTTCTATCGCCTCCCGGTCCGGTGCCCAAATTACTGCACCTTGTGATGGTTGGGTGGTGTATGCAGGGGCATTTCGCAGCTACGGGCAACTCTTGATCCTGAATGCTGGCGGCGGGTATCATGTGTTGTTAGCGGGGATGGAACGGATTTCCGTCGATCTCGGCCAGTTCGTGCTAACGGGTGAGCCCGTAGCGGTGATGGGTGATGCATCGCAAGCTTCTGCGACCGTCACAACAGTGCCCAAGCAACCGGTTCTATACGTGGAGTTCCGCAAGGACGGCACTCCCATCGATCCCAGCCCGTGGTGGGCAACAAACGAAGGCGAAAAGGTTCGCGGATGATGCGCAAAACTTCATTGGTTTTCCTCGGTGCTGTGGCTGGCGCCTTGGCCACGCTAGCGGCAACACAGCCCTATTCGATGTCGGTCGGCTCGGCGGCGCGAGCGGCAGCTTCGGATACCTACCGGCAACTCAATCTATTCGGTGACGTTTTCGAGCGGGTTCGAGCCGACTACGTTGAGAAGCCCGATGACAGCCAGCTCGTTGAATCGGCCATCAACGGCATGCTTGCCGGGCTCGATCCGCATTCGAGCTATATGGACCCCAAGAGCTTCCGCGACATGCAGGTGCAGACGCGTGGAGAGTTCGGCGGTCTCGGCATTGAAGTCACCATGGAAGACGGCTTGGTGAAGGTGGTGGCGCCGATCGACGACACGCCGGCCGCCAAAGCCGGCGTCATGGCGAATGACATCATCACCAAGCTCGACGACGATCAGGTGCAAGGCCTGACGCTCAATCAAGCCGTCGACAAGATGCGCGGGCCGGTCAACACCAAGATCAAGCTCACCATCATGCGCAAAGGCGCCGACAAGCCGATCGAAGTGTCGATCATGCGCGATGTCATTCGCGTGAAGTCGGTGCGCTCGCATCCAGAAGGCGAGGATGTCGGCTATATCCGCATCACGCAATTCAACGAGCAGACCACCGACGGCTTGAAGCAGGCGATCAACGATCTGAACAACTCGCTCGGCGCCAACAAGATCAAAGGCTACATCGTCGATCTGCGCAACAATCCGGGCGGCCTCCTCGATCAGGCGATCTCGGTCTCGGACACGTTCCTCGACAAGGGCGAGATCGTCTCGACGCGCGGCCGCAACCCGGAAGAGACCCAGCGCTTCAATGCGCGTCCGGGCGATATGACCAAGGGTAAGCCGGTGATCGTGCTGATCAATGGCGGTTCGGCGTCGGCGTCCGAGATCGTCGCCGGTGCGCTGCAGGACCACAAGCGCGCGACTTTGGTCGGCACCCGCTCGTTCGGAAAAGGCTCGGTGCAGACCATCATCCCGCTCGGCGCCGGCAATGGCGCACTGCGGCTGACCACGGCGCGCTACTTCACGCCGTCGGGCCGCTCGATCCAGGCGAAGGGCATCGTTCCGGACATCGAAGTGATGCAGAGCGTCCCTGACGAGCTGAAGTCGCAGACCGACTCCAAGGGCGAAGCTTCGCTGCGCGGCCATCTGAAGGCCGATGGCTCCGAGGAAACCGGCTCGCAGTCCTACGTCCCGCCGGACGAGAAAGACGACAAGGCGCTGAAGATGTCGATCGACCTGCTGCGCGGTCAGGCGAACAACTCCGCCTTTCCGCCCAATCCGAAAGCAGCGGTGCCGAACTGACGGCACCCGGCAAACCGGAACAAGCGGTCCGGACAACAGGCAAAGGGCGGCCCAAAAGGCCGCCCTTTTTTTGCTGCACCTTAGCTCGCGCGCCGGAGTGCCAGTCCATCCGCCGCAGCCCAGGCGTTTGGACCGGCATGCCAGACTTTTCCGGATGATTCGCCAGGCCACAACAACACAGGCCGCAGCTAATATTGAGTGCGGGATCGGCGGATGACGGCGGACGATCTGACCGCGCCGCTCAGCCGGCGGCAAAAAAACGGAGCAAAATCAATCTTCCGGCCACGCCTATCATCGTCGGGGCGCTGGCTCTGTTTCTGGCCATATTCGTGCTCTGGGCCATCATCGCCGACGATCCGTTTGGCGGGGAGCCTGTGGCCGTTGTTTCGGCCGACATGCATGTCGTTGCGGCAAACCCGCCGACCATGCCGGGTTCCACGCCGTCGCCTCTGGCTCAGCCCCAGCAGGCAGCGCAGGGACCTGATGCAGCGGCCCCAGTCCAAAGTCAGGGGCAAAGCGCCGCCGGCACCCAGGGCAGTACCACGACGATCACCATCATCGACGGCAAGACCGGCGAACACCATGACGTCGTGGTTCCCGGCCCGGCAAATCGCGCTGTGTCGGCGGAAATCCCTGCGGTCGACCCGAAATTCATCGAGATGACGCCGCATGGCCCGGTGCCGCGCGTCGCCGCCGACGGTACCCGGCCGGCCGATGCTTTCGCGCGGCCGGTTCAGCCGCTGCCCGGCAGACCCGATGCGCCACGCATCGCGCTCATCATCGGCGGGCTCGGCGTCAGCGCCAGCGCCACCGTGGACGCAATCGCAAAACTCCCCGAAGCGGTGACGCTCGGTTTCGTGCCCTATGGCAGCGACGTCGCCGCGCTCGCCACTCGCGCGCGGATGAGCGGCCACGAAATCCTGCTGCAAGTGCCGATGGAACCGTTCGATTATCCCGACAACGATCCTGGTCCGCAGACGCTGCTCACCACGCTCACGCCGCAGCAAAATATCGACCGGCTCTACGCCGTGATGGGCAAGATCCAAGGCTATGTCGGCATGACCAATACGATGGGCGCGCGCTTTACCGCGTCCGAGGATGCGTTCTCGCCGATCCTGCACGAGACCGCTAAGCGCGGCCTGATCTATGTCGACGACGGCGCCAACCCGCGCAGCGCCGCTGGCCGCATTGCCGGTGCCGGAAGCCTGCCCTTCGTTCACGCCGACGTGGTGCTCGATGCCGTATCCACCGCCAAGGAGATCGACCGCGCGCTCGACCGGCTGGAAATGGCGACGCGGGAGCGGAGCTTCGCCGTCGGGGTTTCGTCAGCGCTGCCGGTCGCGATCGAGCATATCGCTGCCTGGGCCAAGAGCGCCGAGAGCCGCGGCCTGCTTCTCGTTCCGGTGGGCGCGGTTGCGGCGAAGGGAAAGCAGATCTGAGGAACGGGAATTCCGTCATCAGTCATCAGTGGTCAAAGGCCCCGAGCCGTGTACCTTGCCGTGACCGATCACCCCCACTGATCCTTTAGTCATGCGCTTCGAAGACCTCCCCTACCGGCCCTGCGTCGGCGTCATGGTGCTTAATCGCGACGGCCTCGCCTTCATCGGCCGGCGCATCGGCGGCCCGGAACATGTCGACCTGACGCATTCCTGGCAGATGCCGCAGGGCGGCATCGATTCCGGCGAAGCGCCGTGGCCGGCGGCGCGACGCGAACTGCGCGAAGAAACCAATATCCGCAGCGTTGAACGTGTTGCCGAAATTTCGGACTGGCTCACCTATGACATTCCTCGCGAGATCGTCGGTCAGGCCTGGAAGGGCAAATATCGCGGGCAGAAGCAAAAATGGTTCGCCGTGCGCTTCACGGGTTCGGAGAGCGAGATCGACGTCGAACATCCCGAGGGCGCGCACGAGCCGGAATTCGCGACGTGGCGCTGGGAGCCGCTGAAAAACGTTCCCGCTCTCGTGGTGCCGTTCAAGCGCGCGGTTTATGACCGCGTGGTGCGCGAATTTCTGCCGCTCACGGAATAGATTTCGTCACTTCGCCTCGACCGGACCGATGC
>JBAUCK010000217.1:0-54272 GCA_049677525.1 Xanthobacteraceae bacterium | reverse complement strand
GCCGGGGCGATTGCCACCGCCAACGTTCGGCCGATTGCCGCCACCGCCGACATTGGGCCGGTTGCCGCCGCCGATATTGGGCGCGTTGCCGCCGATATTCGGCCGATTGCCGATGCCGCCGCCGGCGCCCGGATTGAGCACCTGATTGCCGGCGCGGCCGCGGAAATCAATACGGTTCTGCGCGCCGCCGCCGACATTGCGATTGCCGCCGAATTTCGCCGCGACATTAGCGTTCGAGTAGCGCACGCCCTGGCGATGCGCCGGATTGTGCACCCAGTTATTGCCGTTGCCACGATTGATATTGTTGATGTTGATATTACGGTTGGCGTTGATGTTGTTGCCCCCCCAATTGAAGCCGCCGCCCCAATAATTACCGCCGGACGCCCAGCGGCCGAGCGCATAGCCGGCGCCGAAGACAAGCCCGGTCGCGATCACGCCAGCGGCGATATAGCCCGGCGCCGGCCAGTAATAAGGCGGATAGGACGGATAGGGCCACTGACCATAGACAACCGACGGATCGTAATACGGCACATAGAGCGTATCCGGTTGCGTCGGCGCAATGACGATGACCTGCCGGCCGTCCTGGCTCTGCGTCGACACGGTCTGCTGCTGATTGGAGACAAGCTTGTTGTTGGCCTGCGCCTTGGCGCGCAACCGCTGGATCGCATCCATCACGTCAGGCTGCTGCGCCAGCACCGCATCGCCAAGCTGCTGCGTCCAGGAGAGTTTGTCGCTCATCATGTCGAGCACCGACGGTGTCGCCACCAGCGACTTCACACTGTCGTCCCAACTCTGCTGACCGACCGCGGCTTTCAGCGCGTCGCCTTTCAGATTCTTGTTGGCCTGCGCCCAGCGGTCGGCCTCAATGACTTCGAGCGGATAGCTCGAGGCCATGAGGATTTCCGACAACAGCGCGTCGGGATAAAGCGCGATGGGAGCGACCAGCGCATCGAGCTGGCCGGCGCTGAGCAATTGCTGCGCCGGGGCCGCGGTGGGTGCGGACGCTTGCGGCGTGGGAAGTTGTTGATCCGATCCGGGTTGCGATTGCGTCTGCGCCGATGCCGCATAGGGAGACGCCAAGAACAGAACCAGGAACAGCCCCGCAGTCAGCAGCCGTTTCACGATCGCACGCATTCGTTCCTCCTCGTCGGCCGTTCCGCCTGCTCGGATCATTGTTGGAAGGCGAAGACCTTGTTCCAGTCCCGTTTCATGTCGCGGTCCAGCCTTTGGCATTGGCCTCGTCGAGCGCTTTATCGAGCCGGCCCACTTTCGACTGGCGGTCATAGGCATATTCGCGCTCGGCGTCGGTATGATGCACAAGCCCCATGAAGCGCGCGCCGGGACCCGCCGCGGTCCATTCCAGCATCTGCTGATCGCCGTCGGAATTACCGAAGGCAAATATCGGACGGCGGCCGATGAACCAGTTGATGCCGACCGGCTTGCCGGGACGTCATCGACAAATTCGACCTCGGGAAGCTTCATCAGCACCGGCTTGCCGTCCGGCTGCATCTGCCACTTGGTAACGCCGGACGAGCCGACGACTTGTTGAGGCGGAATGCCGTAGACCTTTTCAGTCCACGGCCGCATGAATTCGATGCCGCCGCCGGAGACGATGAAGGTCTTGAAGTCGTTGGCGCGCAGATAGCGCATCAATTCCTACATCGGCTGATAAACAATATCGATATAGGGCCGCTTTAAGCGCGGATGCTGCGCCGTGGTGACCCAGTCGAGCACGATCTTGGAAAAATCCTCGACGCTCATACCGCTATGCGTCGCCATGATGATCTCGAGCAGGCTCTTTTCGCCAGCGTCGGCGACGCGCTGCATCTTGCCTTCGAGCAGATCCTTGAATGGCTGCTGCTTCTTCCATTCCGCGAGGCGCTTGACCACATCGAAGGCAAAAGCGACCTGGAAATAGATCGGCTGCTTGCACCACAGCGTGCCGTCATTGTCGAAGGTCGCAATGCGCTGATCGACGGGAACGAAGTCCGGCGAGCCGCGCATGGATCGTTCCACGACGGCAGCGGATCGGGCAAGGGCGCGGCCGGCGCAATGGACTGCGCCAGCGCGCCGGCGCGACAACCAACGCACACAACGAATAATACGGCGAGCAACAGGTACCCACGGCGATCCAGTCGCATTGGTACTCCTGCACGATTTGCGGCGGCAACCGACCGCCGGCCGGAAAGACGCGTCTGCCGCGCGGCCTACTTGGCCGCTTGGCCAGCCATCGCGTTCTTGATGATACCGACGATGGCCGTCAGGATTGCGCCGGTCACGCCGCCGCCGACCGCCTGGCCGACCACGGTGCCGATATCGACATTGCCGGCCGCGCTTTGCAGCATCGGCAACAGCGCGGTGAGCAGCGTGCCTCCGCCCGCGCCGCCGACCGCGCCGGCAATGGTATTGCCGAGCGTGCCGAGATCGATGTTCTTCATCGTCGCGCCCGCGGCATTGCCGCCGATAGCGCCGGCGATGAGTTGGATGATCAGATTGATCACAGTCGCTGACATGGTCTTCTCTCCGGTTCTATTTTCGTTCTCAATTCAGTTTCTTCTTATTGCGAGCGCGCCGTGACACGGCGCGTTCGATGTAGATTCTTATTTGCTGTGCTGCGCCGGAGCGAGGTTTCCTCGCCGACGCAATTGGTCTTCTCGGACGGAATGAATGTCGACCATTCGCCGGTAAGCTTTTGCCGCATCGCCTGCTCGTTCTTGACGCATCGCGAGAATGCGAGGTCCGGGCCGCCTTTCTCGCCGGGGCCTGCGGCCTGTTTCGCAATGCCGTGGCATACCGGATCGACATTCAGTTGCGGCACATCGTCGGACCACGCCGGTCCGCTTGCCGCGAGTAAAATCACCGTGGGAATACTTCGCATCAGCAACGCACGCATGGCGAAAGTCTCCTCGGATAATCGAACCGCTATTGATGCACCCGCAACTTCAGTGCCGACAGGCCGAGCACGACATTCAGCGCGATCGAGCCTTGCAGCGACAAGGGCTGCAACGCGAAGGTGCGGGCCGAACCGCCGATCAGTACATTGGCGCCGCCGCCGACGCCGACGCCGATATCGCCGGAAGCGCCGACATATTCTCCTGCGAGCGCGCCTGGAGCGATGCCGGAGGTCGGAGCGAACACACCCCAGCCGAGGACGCTGCCCTCGGTGACGCCGACATCGATGCCGACGTGTTGATGGCGCCGTCGTAGAATTGCGGCGGATTTCCACCGGTCGGACTAAAGGTGCACTCCATCGGCTGATGGCCGACAATGATGAAGCCGATATTGGCATTGACCTTGCACATCAGCGAACCGACTTGCGTCCACGGCTGCGGCGTTTGAGCGGCAGCAGGAAGCGAGACCGCCAACGTGACAAGCGCCGCGGTGAGGAAACGATACAGGGGCATAGTCATTCATTCCCTTCTGCAAGCCGGAAAAATTTCGTCAAACCGAGATTACGGCCCGAGCGCGCGCTGTACCCTTGCCAGTTCCTTTTCACATCGCCCTTCATTGCCTCGGGCATCGGCGGCACGCGCCCGCGTCATCGCCCGCCTGACGTTGCGAATCATGTGCTGGTTAAGCTCGCCGAGTCTGGCCTCGGCCGCGGCGATCGAGTGCGGCGTCGGCTGATCGCTCATGCCGGCACTGATGCTCTCCGGCGCAAACCGGCCCGTGGCCGCGATCGTCTCGAGCTTGGCGTCGACACGCGCTTGCATGGCATCGATATCGGCGGCGCAGGAGGCGGCATGGGCGGTCGAATGGCACGCGGCGAATAAAACCGCGCCCGCGATCAACAGCCGCTTTATGTTTTCACAATTCATTTTGGCTGCCCGGTCGACGACTGTGGCAACTTGGTCAGGCCGCTCCCCGCGCGCAGGCTGCGCACGTCGCGCGCCATTTCGAGGCAGGTAATCAGTTCGGTGTAGCTCGAATCACCGCCCATCCGCGATTCATCTGTGCAATGCCTTTTGTCGTCGGCGTTGAACGTCGACCACTCCTTGCTCAGCGCGTCACGGTCGGCCTGCTCCGCGTCCATGCATTGACTGAAGGCCACTTTCGGATCGCCGGCGGTCAGCGAATCGCCGGATTGATTGACGATTCCGTGACAGACCTGCTCGACATGAAGCGTCGGAATATCGTCGGCCCACGCCGGAAGGATGGAAAACGCGGCGGCGAAGGCCGCAGCCGATAACGTGAGACGGACGTGCACCTGGACCCCCTTTGCGGTATTCGGCGGACGCATCTTACAACGCGCCCGCCGAATTTTCATACGGTTATTGGCCTTCGTGCGCCTTCATCATTTCCTCGACCTTCTTCTTCACATCCTCGAGGTTGAACGAGGCCGCTTGCTGCATCGGCGGAAAGTCAATAAACGTTTGCGCCGCCGCCCCCACCGTCTGCTGGACCTGGACGAAGCGCCAGAATTCCCGCGCCATAAAGTCGTTCATATAGCCACCGCCTTGGTCGTTGAGCGTCTGGCCGCGAATCGACGGCGTGCGCTCGAACGGATCCTGACGCAGATTGACGATGGTCGGCATGTCGGTCGAGACCTTCTCGCCCGGCCAGCCGAACGGCTGCTGGTAGAACTGAAATTTGAAGTCGTCGATGCGGATGGCGCCGAGCTGGGATTCGCCGAAATAGAAGAGCTCGTGTCGCGCCGACGGCCCTTTGCCGGTCAAGAGATCCATCTGGTTGTAACCGTCGAGATGGTTCTTGTAGGTCCGACCGCCGATCTGCAGCCCCGGCAGGAGCTGCTGTACGATGTTCGGATTGCCAGCCGCCGCAACCAGCGTCGGCAGCCAATCCAGCCCGGAAAAGATGCCGTTCTCGACCGAGCCCGGCTTGACCTTGCCCGGCCAGCGGATGATCGCCGGCACCCGGAAGCCGCCCTCGAACACGGTGCCTTTGGTGGCGCGGAACGGCGTCATGCCGCCGTCCGGCCAGGTGAAGACTTCGGCGCCGTTGTCGGTGGTGAAGATGACGATGGTGTTGTTGGCGACGCCGATATCGTCGAGATGCTTGAGCAGATCGCCGATGTCGTCGTCCATCTGCGCCATGCCGGCTTCCTCCAAGCCGAAATTGCTCTCATAGTTCATCTTGGCCTGGTACTTCTGCTGCAGGTAGGTGAAGACGTGCATGCGCGTCGTGTTGTGCCAGATGAAGAACGGCTTATTGGCCGCCTTGGCCTGATCCATAAAGCGCTTGCTGTTATCGACCAGCACCTCGTCGAACGTCTCCATGTCGTATTTGGCATCGCGGCCCTTCTGCCACATCTGATGATCCGCGCTCATATCCTTGAACGGCTTCAAGGGACCTTCGTCGACGATGCGCTGCTTACCGACCTTGCCCCAGCGCGGCATTACGGTCGAATCGTCGGTGTCGGTCGCGTAGGAACGGACCAGGTTGCGCGGGCCGTATTTGTCGATCCAATCCTGCGGATAATCGAACCAATACGGATCCGACATCGCGTCGAGGTGGTATAAGTATCCGAAGAACTCGTCGAAGCCGTGCAGCGTCGGCAGATATTTGTTCAAATCGCCGAGGTGGTTCTTGCCGAACTGTCCCGTGGCGTAGCCCATCGATTTGAGGACAAGGGCCGTCGTCACCGACTGCTCAGGCATGCCGACATCGGCGCCGGCCTGGCCCACCGTTGTGAGACCGGTGCGCAGCGGAATTTGCCCGGTGATGAAATTGGCGCGGCCGGCGGTGCAGCTCGCTTCGGCGTAGTAGTCGGTGAACATCATGCCGTCGGCGGCGAGCTTGTCGAGGTTTGGCGTCTTGCCGGACATGATGCCCCGGTGATAGGCGCCGATATTGAACCAGCCGACATCGTCACCCATGATGACGAGGATGTTCGGCTTCGCCCCGGCGGGCGCGGCTTGCTGTTGTTGTTGGGCCTGCGCCGTCTGTACGGAAGCTGCGCCGCCGAGAGCCGATGCGGCGGCCACGGCGGTCGAGGCGAGCAAAATATTGCGGCGATTGACGGCGTGATTTTCTAAGTTCGACTTCTCTTCATCGTCTTGACTTGACATTTGTCGCTCCCTGCTTTGCCAGGCCGAATTCGGCAAGGCTTGTTAAACTGCGGCTGTCGTCGCGCCGACATCCGGCTTGGCAATGGTGGCTAGTCGGTCGTGGTCTTCTTCTTTAGCGCCTCGATCGTGTCGTCGATGTTCTTCTGCACCTGATCGATGGTGAAGCTCGCCGGGATCTGACTCGGCGGATAGTCCTTGAAAGTCTGGAGGAAGGCGACCGCCTTCAGATTCATCCAGCCCATCAGATAGGCGTTCTTGACCCGCCAATCGTCATACTGGTCGGAGACGACATCCGCCCGTTCATACGGGTCCATCCGCAGATTAAAGATCTTCGGAATGCGATAGGCGGTGAGCGGCTCGTACCAAACCGGAAAGCCGCCCGGTTTCTTCTGCTCTTCGAAGACCGCCTTCCAGTCGCCGCGGCGGTAGCCGACAAGATCGCCGTCATCGTCGAAATAGGCGAAATCGGTACGTGCACTCTTCGGAGTCTTGCCGGTGAGGAAATCGAGTTGGTCGTAACCGTCTAGATGAACTCGAAATGTGACGCCGCCGATATTGGCGCCGGTGAGCAGCCGGTCCTTGATCGTCGTATCGCCGGCGGCCGTGAGCAGCGTCGGGAACCAGTCGAGACCGGAAAACATTTCAGTCGTCACTTCGCCGGCCTTGATGTGGCCCGACCAGCGCACCATCGCTGGCACGCGGAAGGCGCCTTCCCAATTGGTGTCCTTCTCGCTACGGAACGGCGTCGTTGCTGCATCCGGCCAGGAGAACTGATTTGGTCCATTGTCGGTCGTGTAGACGACGATGGTGTCATTGACGATGCCGAGATCGTCCAGCGCCTTGAGCAACCTGCCGACGTCGCCATCGTGCTCGATCATGCCGTCGGCATATTCGTTGCCCGGCATGCCGCTTTGTCCGAGCATCGACGGGCGAACATGCGTGAACACATGCATGCGCGTCATATTCATCCAGAGGAAGAACGGCTTATTGGCCTTGACCTGCCGGCCCATGTAGTCGATCGCGGCAGCCGTGGTCTCATCGTCGATTGTTTCCATTCGCTTGCGATCAAGCGGACCGGTATCCTCGATGGTCTGCTTGCCGACGCGGCCCCAATGCGGCTGTACGGTCGGATCGTCCTTGTCGCTCGCCTTGCAGCGAAGCACGCCGCGCGGCGAATTGTTGTCGACATAGTCCTTGTCGTCCTTCGGCCAGTACGGACGTTCGGGCTCCTCTTCGGCGTTCAAGTGATAGAGGTTGCCGAAGAACTCGTCGAAGCCATGGACCGTCGGCAGATATTCATTGCGGTCGCCGAGATGGTTCTTGCCGAATTGCCCCGTGGCATAGCCGAGTGGCTTGAGCGCCTGGGCGATAGTGATATCGCTGGCCTGCAGGCCGATTGGTGCGCCCGGGATGCCGACCTTGGTGAGGCCGGTGCGCTTCGGCGTCTGGCCGGTGATGAAGGACGACCGCCCCGCGGTGCATGAGTTCTCGGCATAGTAATCCGTGAACATCAGCCCTTCTTTGGCGATGCGGTCGATGTTCGGCGTCTTGTAGCCGACGACGCCGAACGAATAGGCGCTGATATTGGTCTGGCCGATATCGTCGCCAAAAATGACAAGAATATTCGGCTTCTTGCCAGACGATGCCGCCGGCTGCTGCGCCAGCGCGACTTGAAGTGGCTGACTTGTCGCAATCGCCGAAGTGGCAACAAGTGTCGTGCTGCCAAGTAAAATCTTGCGGCGGTTAAGTGCAGCTTGCTCAATGCCTGACTTGTCATCGTTGTCTTGACCGAACATTTCTCGCTCCTGTCCTCACAACGGATCGAAACCCGGCACGGAGCACCGGCATGCCCGACGGCTTAATCCTGCCGCCGGTCGGAAGCTGCGGTCGTCAATGGGCGCGCAAGACGGCGTGCACCGTTTCTCGATATTAACCAGCGCCGGCAGCGAACTGCCGGCGCTGCAATATTCGCGTCACCTCATCGCAAGGCGATGGTCATGCCACCGAGACCGAGCGAGACCTGAAAGCCGACTTGCGGGCCGCTCAGTGTCAGCACCACGCCTCTTCCGTTCTGCAGCGAGGCCACTTGTCCGCCGCCGACAAACGTAGCGCCGGCGCCGGCCGCGCCATAAGTGCCGGCGATGTCCGAAGCGCGGTGCAAATTGGTGGCCGTGCCGGTGAGATCGACCGCAGAAACGCCGAGGCTGCCAATGCCGATGCCGCCGATGCTAAGCCGATAAGTCCGGCCCTGGAAGTGCAGCGTGCCGCTGCCGCCGCCGACGCCGACGATGAATCCGGCCCTGACGATGTGCAGCCGCACCGTCCCGGATTGCGCCTGCGACGGCGCCGATGCCGCGACCAGAATGGTGCCAGCCGCGACGATCAATGCGGCGAATTTAACGATCCGACCGAATCCCAACATTACCTTCCTCCCTCGCTTTTGTTGCTCGTCTTAAATTAATGAACCACTGTTACTTCGCACTTCTCACGACACAGCGAAATCCGAGATGACTCGTCGACGTATCGACCGGCTCGGCATGGCGCGCGGCCGGCCGGTAACGGCGGCAGTAATTCGGCGCGCAGAGATGCGAGCCGCCTTTTATGACCATGCGGGGGATTTTGATATCCGGCTGACACGGATCGTAGCTGTCCTCCTCGCGCCCACCGCGCGGATTTTGCGGAATGCAGCACGCCTTCGCCGCGTCGGCTTGGTGCTTTGAAGACCACCAGTCCGTCGTCCACTCCCAGACATTGCCGATCATATCGTGGACGCCGTAACCGTTGGGCGGAAACGACAGCACCGGCGAGGTGCGCTCGAAACCGTCGTTGCAACGGTTGTCGTGCGGAAAATTGCCCTGCCAGGTATTGGCCATATACTTGCCGCCGGGCGTGAACTCTTCGCCCCAGGCGAATTCGGCGCCGTCGAGCCCGCCGCGTGCGGCGAATTCCCATTCGGTCTCGGTCGGCAGATCCTTCCCCGCCCATTTGGCGTAAGCGAGCGCATCGCAATAGGTCACGTGCACGACCGGGTGATTGTCGAGCGCATTGATGTTGCTCTTGCGCCCATTGGGGTGCCGCCAATCGGCGCCCGCAAGCAGCGTCCACCATTGACTGAAGTCGCGCAGATTGACGGGATGGTTCGGCGGCGTGAACACCAACGAGCCGGCAAAGATCATGTGCGGCAGCGCGCCCGGATAATTTTTCGGATCGGGCACGGCTTCGGCGAAGGTTACGTGGCCGGTCGCGCGGACGAAGTCTTTGAATTGGCGGTTGGTGACCGGCGTGCGGTCGATCCAGAAACCGTCGACGCTGGCACGGTGAGCCGGCGCCTCTTCAGGATAATGTTTGTCCGATCCCATGCGGAAAGCGCCGCCAGGAATCCAGATCATGTTTAGCGGCGCGGATGGCTCGCGCTGCTGTAAAGACGCAACCTCACTATCGCTCACCGGCTCCTCGCGCTACACGCGTTCAGCCACATATTTTTACGCCAGCCTTTTGGACCGGCGCTCGCAGCAAAATCGATTGGTCTATTGAAACAACGGATTCTTGTTGCGCTCGAGACTAACCGACCGGCAGCTAAAAGACCATCGGGTGATTCTGTGACCGCAACTTAACAAATGCGTGATGACGATTTGTGCACTGCAAAACATGCCAATTTTATCTCTTTTTCGATGCCGCGGCCACCTAACGACAAATTCTGAATGTCGGCCCGCCGTGCCCCTGCTGTGATCCTGGCGCAACGCCGGCGCCAAATCCACAATAGGCCGTCACAATGCGCGTCGCAGCCGATGTCATACGCGACGCAGTCGGCTAGGTTCGTCGCCGCGACGAGGTTTGCATTGGGCAGGGAAGCCGACACGATTTCAGGGGGCATTTCATGGAATCGAGGCCAAAATCGAAGTCCGGACCGAGGCTCGGCACGTTCCGCAATGTCGAGTTTGCTCGGCGGTTAATCGGTTGTGTGCGCGTTCGATTTCGCGCGGTAATACTGAGCGTTCTCGCTCTCTGTTTCACACATGTCGCGCGCGCCGATGAAGGCGGTGTCAGTTTCTGGATACCGGGCCTCTTCGGCAGCCTCGCGGCGGCGCCGCAGGTGCCCGGATGGGCGGCCGCGATCGTCAATCTGTATAATCCGGTGAGCGCGACAGGAAATGTCGCAGCGGCGCGGCTGGTGACGATCAACAAGTTCAGCGCGACCGTCAACGTCAGCCTCAACGCGACACTGAAGGCCAGTCCCGATATCGTCCTTGTCGATCCGACTTATGTATTCGCAACTCCGGTACTCGGCGGCCAATTCACCGTCGGCATGGCGGGCGCTGTGGGCCGCAGCGTCGCATCGATCAACGGCCCTCTGACGGCGAGTGTCGACGGGCTCAGCGCCACGCGCCAAGGCACACTCGAAGACGGACGAGATGGCTTCAGCGACCTCTATCCGCAAGCAAATTTGCGCTGGAATAGCGGTGCGAATAATTGGATGGTCTTTGTGATGGGCGACCTTCCCGTCGGCACTTACAGCTCGTCGAATTTGGCTAATCTCGGCATCGGCCATGGCGCCGTCGACAGCGGCGTCGGCTACACCTATTTCAATTCGCAAACCGGGCACGAGTTCTCCGCGGTGACGGGCCTCACCTATAATCTCGTGAACACCAGCACCGACTATCAGAACGGTCTCGATTGGCATCTCGACTGGGGCGCGTCGCAATTCCTGACCAAGACCTTGCAAGTCGGCGCGGTCGGCTACGCCTATGACCAAGTCACGGCCGACCGCGGCTGCTTGCCGGCGCTGTGCCCATTCAAATCACGAATTTTCGGCGTCGGGCCGCAGCTCGGCATCATCGTGCCCGGAACGTCGACGCAGACTTATCTGAATTTCAAAGCCTATTGGGACTTCGACACGCAGAATCGGGCGTCGGGGATGAGCTCGTGGGTGACATTGTCCTTCTCGCCGGCGCTGCCTTCAGCCGAGTCCTCACCGCCGCCGATGCTGACCAAGGCGCCGACGCATAGCTGATCGCATAATTGACGCTTATTTTTCACCTGCCGGACAGCAACAAGACCGCGCTGACGATCAAGGAACAGACGAACGATGAAGGCGCGCGTGCTTATTTTTATCGGCTGTTTGTTCACGGTGCCGTTCTATCCGCGGGTTCCCATGGCCCAATATTATCCCTACTGCGCGCAATTCTCCGACGGCACTTCGCTCGATTGCGGTTTTTCAACCTTGCAGATGTGCGAGGCCTCGGTAACAGGCGTCGGCGGCCTGTGCCTGAATAATCCGGCCGGACCGCCGCCGCAACTCGCGTCGGCCTCATTACAACTGCCTGACGCGCCGCAAGCGCAACCGCCCCAGCAACCGCCGCCGCCACCGGCTCAACAGCCGCCTTGCAATCCGCTGATCGACGGCACCTACTGCGCGTCGGCGAATATTCCGGCAGGCGCACGATCGATGCCGCGCATTCAAAGCCTGTCCAGCGATCTTGGCATCGGCGGCGGCGATCCGCCGGCGACTTTGGGGGCTATCACGTTCAGCGGATCCGGCGCGACCTGTATCGGCTTGTTCCGCCGGGTCTCTTGCGGAGAATGACGGATGAAAGCGGGTACCGTGATTGCGTTGAATGCTTTTGTCGTAAGCGCCGTCCTGAGCGCGGGCTCGATGAGGGCCCAGGCCGCCAATACCCGCACAATCGATCAATATACCTGCAAGGACGTGATGCGCGAGCACGGCGACAATCGCGACGTCACCATCGCCTTTCTTCACGGCTTCCTGCTGGGCAAATCGGGAAGCGCGGCTTTCGACATCGATGCCCTGCACAAGCAGACCAGCGACTTCATCGAGTATTGTCTGGATAATCCAAGCGCGAAGGCCGTGGACGCGATGTCCAAGATCAAGAGCTAGACGTGGTCGCGGCCACGCGCAGGTCGCTCGTTATTTTCGCCGTCGTCTGCGCGGTCCTGATCTTTGCCGGCCCCTGCGAAGCGCAGACTGCCGACGCCGCGGACAATGCAGCTTCTTCGCAACGAGAATTGGTAGTCGGTACCAAAGAAACGCCGCCGTTTGCGATGAAAGGCGCCGACGGCAATTGGAGCGGCATCAGTATCGACCTGTGGCGGCGGATCGCTGACGAATTGCACTTGCGCTACACATTCGCGGAAGAAACTCAAGTCCAGGGTTTGATCGACGGAGTCGCCGGCGGAAAATTCGACGTTGCGGTTGCCGCTCTGACCGTCACCGCCGCACGGGAGCGCATCGTGGATTTTACCGAGCCGTTCTACGCCACCGGTCTCGGCATCGCGGTGCGCGCGGGCGGCGAGGCCAGCTGGCTGCCGGTGATCCGCACCATGACATCCTTCGGCTTTGCCCAGGCCGTGCTGGCTTTGGTTGGACTGGCCTTAGTGACCGGTCTTGTGGTCTGGCTCATCGAGCGGCGCCACAACGAACATTTCGGCGGCGGCGTAGCAAAGGGCGTCAGCGCGGGTGTCTGGTGGTCCACCCAGGCGATGACACAGCGTCACACCGGGGATTTGGGCCCGCAAACATTACCGGGCCGCGTGGTGGCCATCGTGTGGATGATCGCTTCTATCATCACAATCGCGGTTTTTACCGCGAGTATCACGTCCGTACTTACGATAAGGCATCTCCAGGGAGACGTGCATGACGTGAGCGATCTGTCGTCGGTGCGCGTCGGCGCGGTTGCTGGAACTTCCACTGAAGACACGCTTTCACACCTGCGAATAGCGTACCGGACTTTTCCCACGCCGCAGGACGGCCTGAAGGCGCTGCGATCTCGTTCGATCGACGCATTCGTCTACGACAAGCCGCTGTTGGCATGGCTTATCCGGCAAAGCTTTTCCTCATCGGTCGAACTGATCGATAAGACCTTTGACGTCCAAGACTATGCGTTTGCGCTGCCGAGCGGCAGCCAGCTCAGAAAAGCCGTCAATGTAGCCGTGCTCGACGCGCGACAGAGCGACTGGTGGGAGCAGACGACCTTTCGGTATCTCGGGTCGAAATAGCCCGTCCCGTACGAACGATACTTATTCTTCGCCGGTGAGATCGCGCCGCCGGCCTTCGAGCGCCGCTGAATAGCGACGCAGCACATAAGCTTCGGTGAGCAGGCCTATAACGTGGCGATCTGTGAAGGAATCGACCACCGCGAGCGTTTCGGTTTCGGCGCGATCGAAGGCAAGCACGGATTCCTTCACCGCCATGCCCGGCAGCAACATATCCTCGCTATGATGCAGCAGCGACTTGATCGGCTGGTTCGGATCGAGTTCGGCGGAATGCGCATCAGCCACTAGCATCAGCCCGACATAGCGATCTTCCTCGTCGACCGCGATCACCGACGCCGCGGAGCCGAGCGGGAATGCCTCTCGGAATGCAGCGATGGTTGAGATCGCGTTCACTGACTGCACGTCCTGCCGCATCATCTTCTCGACGGTCAGGTCACGCATCCACCCGATATCGGCGGCGCTGCGGATGGTCTCGCCGCGCAGATGGAAACGCCAGGTGGCGAAGGAATAGCCGAACACTTCCCGGGTGACCTGCGCCGAAATGATTACCGCGATTAGCACCGCAGCCGTCAGCCACAGATCGTCGGTGCTCTCCAGCGCAATGAAGACCATGGTCAGCGGGCCGCCGATCACCGAGGCGGAGAGCGCGCTCATGCCGATCACGGCGTAAGCGTTCGGATCGAAATACACGGTCGGCCAGAAGATCGTCAGCGACGTCGCGAGCAGATGCCCGCCGAGCGCGCCGATCAGCAGCGAAGAGAAGAACATGCCGCCACGAAACCCGGAGCCGAGCGAAGCGATCGAGGCGACGATCTTAAGCAGGAACAGCAGCGCTACTGCGCGGAACGACAGGTCGAGCATGCCGGCCACGCGCAAGGCGCCGTGCCCGGACGACATCACCTGTGGCGAAACAATCGCCAACAACCCGACCACGAGACCGCCGAGCATGGTCCGCAGCGCCGGACGCAATTTCAGCCGCGCGAACATTGCCTCGCTGAGGGCAACGCCGCGCATCAAAACGATGCCGAGCCCCGCCGCGAGCAAGCCGAGCACGGCGGCAAGCACGAGATCGTGGCCGGTCATGGTGGTCGGCTCGGGCGGCACGACGCCGAGTTCGGCCGGCGACAGCGATCGCGCCACCAGAAATCCGACCAGCGCCGCGATGCCGACCGGCGCCAGGCCGCTCGGCGAATAGCTGCCGATGATCAGCTCGAAACCGTAGAACGCGCCGGCAAGCGGCGCGCCGAAGGCGCCGGCTATACCGGCGGCGGCGCCGCAGCCGACCAGAATACGCAGATCACCGCGGCGCAGGCGGAATGAATTGCCGATGCGCGAGGCAATGCCGCTGGCAAGCTGAGTGTAGCCGGCCTCGAGGCCGACAGATGCGCCGACGCCGCTCGACCATACCGTCTGCAGCGCGACGACAATGCTGCCGACAAGCGACATGCGGCCGCCATGCAGCGCGTTGGCTTCGATCGGATCGATTTCGCGCTCGGGGCGAAAGCGGCGGATCAATTCGCTCGATGCACCGAAAATGATGCCGCCGAGCAGCGGCACCGAAAGCGCCAGAACCGGATCGAGCGTCAGCCGCGCCGACAAGCGCTCGCCGTGCTGCAGATTAAAAAATATCTCGTGAATAAGATCGACCGCCGTACCCATTGCGGCGACGACCAGGCCGCCGATCACCCCGACCAGCGCCGCAAGCCCGATTAGGCTCGATTCCCGCGCGCGAACCAGCGCGCGCAGGCGCCGGGGGATTTCGAATCGGGTGGCGGCTTTGGCTGTCAACGGGTCACCGGTGAGGTGCACTTATAATGCAAATGCAAACCGCGGCACGCGGGTCTGCCACGGGGCATTGCCAGCGGACATGCTGCCGCGCAAGGGGCCGAGTGACGCGTTTCGTATACAAGTAAAGCCGTGCAGGCACAGTGAACTTTCGCTCAGCCGCTTGGCATCTTTACTTGAACCGGCAAAGGAAGCGTTCACGGCCGGAAAGGGCGGTTACTGCCTTCGACTTTCGAGCAAGAGCCAAGACCGGAACACCCGATCACACAAGGCGTTAGTAACCGTAGCCGGGTGGCATTCCGAGATGGTTTCATACGCAGCCGACGTATTTCTGCGTCTTATTTCCAATTTTCATCTTGACCCGCCTCCGCCGCCCCGGAAACGGGCCACGGATAGTGAGGCTTTGGCTAGGTCAAAGGCTGACCTCGTCGAACCTATCGCGGGAGCCATCATTGCGACCGATATCCCGGCCCGCCTCGACAGGCTGCCGTTCGGCCGCTTTCACCTCCTCGTGATCATTGCACTCGGCATCACCTGGATTCTCGACGGACTTGAAGTCACGCTCGCCGGCGCGCTGTCCGGCGAACTCAAAAACAGTTCCGCCCTGGGCCTTAGCAACGCGCAAGTCGGCCTTGCCGGAAGTAGTTACCTCCTTGGCGCAGTGCTTGGCGCATTTTTCTTCGGCTGGCTCACCGACCGGATGGGCCGAAAAAAGCTGTTCACGATCACGCTCGCCGTTTACCTCGTCGCGACCGCTGCCACCGGCCTGTCCTGGAGTGCGGCAAGCTTTTGTCTGTTTCGCTTTGTCACCGGCGCCGGCATCGGCGGCGAATACACCGCCATCAATTCGACAATCCAGGAGCTTATCCCGGCCCGGTTCCGCGGCTGGACCGACCTCCTGATCAACGGCAGCTTTTGGATCGGAGCGGCAGCCGGTGCGGGCGGTTCTCTCGTGCTTCTGGATCCCGCTGTGATAGACCCAGCAGTCGGCTGGCGGCTTGCTTTTTTGATCGGGGCGACTATCGGACTCGTGATTCTGCTGATGAGATTTTGGATTCCGGAAAGCCCGCGCTGGCTGGTCACCCATGGCTTCCCGCAAGCCGCCGACACAATCGTGCGCGGCATCGAAACGCAGTTCGCAAGACTGCGTGCACCGGCCGGCGATAAAGTCCGGCTGCATATGCGCAGCCACACGCCGCTCGCCGAAGTCGCCCACACTTTATTCGTCACCTATCATCGGCGCACGCTGGTAGGCCTGAGTCTGATGTCGGCGCAAGCGTTCTTCTACAACGCGATCTTCTTCACTTACGCGCTGGTGCTCACCGATTTCTACGGCACGCCGGCTAATCAAGTCGGTTGGTACATTCTGCCGTTTGCGGCGGGCAATGTGCTCGGCCCGATCCTGCTCGGCCGCCTGTTCGATACGATCGGCCGCAGGATCATGATCGCCTCGACTTATGCGCTGTCTGGGATTCTGCTCGCCGTGACCGCGAGCTTGTTCAGCCAGAATCTGCTCAGCGCTCAAGGCCTGACGGTCGCGTGGATGACGGTCTTCTTCTTCGCCTCGGCGGCGGCGAGCTCGGCCTATCTCACCGTCAGCGAGATCTTTCCGCTCGAAATCCGCGCCCTTGCGATTGCGTTCTTCTATGCTATCGGTACGGGAATAGGCGGCATAGCCGGACCGCTGTTGTTCGGCATGCTGATCAATACCGGATCGCGCGGCAGCGTCGCTGCCGGCTATGTCATCGGCGCTTTACTGATGATCGGGGCTGCAGTGGTCCAGGCGCTCTGGGGCGTCGCCGCCGAACGCAAGCCGCTCGAGTTAGTGGCGCGGCCGCTGGCGCTCGCGCAATAAAGCAAAGACATGCCGCTGATAGGCTTGCAGATGAGCTTGGACATTTCCGACATTCACACCTTGGCCGCGGCAAAACCTGACATGGAGCTGTCGGCCACATCGCTTATTCCCGATTTGCGCAAATTCGCGATCCTGCTCGATATCGACGGCACCATCCTTGATTTCGCGCCATCGCCGCAGCAGGTCGCGGTACCGGCCAAATTGCGGCAGACGCTGACGCGGCTCGACGAATTGACCGGCGGAGCATTGGCTCTGGTCAGCGGCCGTCCGCTTGCGGATGTCGATTTGATTTTCTCGCCACTGAAGCTTGCCGCCATCGGCGGGCATGGCGCCGAATTGCGCGCGAGGGGCGGCGACAAGATCGTCATGCGCGCCAAGCCGCTCGATGCAGCGCTCAAAGCCAGGCTGGCGGACGTAAGCGACATCGGCCCCGGCATTCTCGCCGAGGACAAAGGCTACTCGCTCGCTTTGCACTATCGGCTCGCGCCTGAGAAAGGCGACGCGGTGCGCGCAGCCGTCGAGACAATCTGCGCCGAAATCGATCCCGGCACCGTCGAGATTCTGCCCGGCAAGCTTGTCGTCGAAATCAAGCCGGCCGGCATCAACAAGGCCGAGGCGGTGCATGAATTGATGGGGCTCGCGCCGTTCGCCAAACGCAGCCCTATCTTCATCGGCGACGACATTACCGATGAGCCGGTGTTCGGCGTCATGCCCCAGTTCGGCGGCTTGGGTTTCTCGGTCGGCCGCGTCGCCCCCGCCGTCAATGGACATTTCGCCGACCCGCAATCGGTCCGCGCCTGGCTCGCGCGCGTCGCGGCCGGCGGCGAAGGCAAGCCTGGATAAAAGTCCGCATGAACGAGCGCATGAATATTTCCGCGAAAGACCGCATGAAAGATCGCATCGAAGATCGAATGAAAGATCACGGACTCGATCTCGCGGTCATCGGCAACGGCCGCACCGCCGCGTTGGTCGATCCGTGCTCGCGGATCGTGTGGTGGTGCTATCCGCGCTTCGACGGCGACCCGATCTTCTGCCGGCTGGTGGCCGGCCGCGAAGAAAAGGGATTTTCCGACGTCGTGCTCGAAGACATGGCGGATTATCAGTCCGCCTATGTCCGCAACACCGCGCTGGTCAGCCATGAAATGACCGATAGCCGCGGCAACAAGATCAAGATCACGGACTTCGCGCCGCGCTTCCGCCAATTCGGCCGCGTGTTTCGGCCGCCGCAGCTCTATCGCGTCATCGAGCCGGTCGCCGGCATGCCGCGCATCACCATCCGCATGCGCCCGACCTGCGATTACGGCAAGCCATTGCCGCGGCGCTCGCTCGGCAGCAATCACATCCGCTATTCCGACGACAACACCTTGATCCGGCTGACCACCGACGCGCCACTGTCGCTGATCGACAGCGAAGCGCCGTTCGTGCTGACGCGGCCGCTGCATCTCGTATTCGGCCCGGACGAGCCGTTCACCGGCGACCTGGAAAAGACCTGCCGCGATTTCCTCGAGCGCACCCAGGATTACTGGTCGGAATGGGTGCGCCGGCTGTCGATTTCCTATGACTGGCAGGAAGCCATTATTCGCGCCGCGATCACGCTCAAACTGTCCAATTTCGACGAGACCGGCGCGGTGATCGCGGCGCATACGACGTCGATCCCCGAAGCACCCTCAACCGGCCGCACCTGGGACTATCGCTATTGCTGGCTGCGTGACGCCTATTTCGTGGTGCAGGCGCTCAACCGCATCGGCGCGACGCGCACCATGGAGGAATTCATTTCGTTTACGCTGTCGATCGCGTCGAGGCCCAACGAGGAGCT
Source organism: Xanthobacteraceae bacterium (assembly GCA_049677525.1). Classification (GTDB taxonomy): domain Bacteria; phylum Pseudomonadota; class Alphaproteobacteria; order Rhizobiales; family Xanthobacteraceae; genus BOG-931. The sequence continues at coordinate 35,776 of JBAUCK010000217.1, read as the reverse complement.
TAAGCCCTTGTACAGCGTGGTGCCGAATGCGCCGCTCGAAGAGCGCACCGCACCGCTTTTGCAAGGCTATCGCGGCGACGGCCCGGTGCGTATCGGCAATGCCGCCGTCGACCAGGTGCAGCACGACGCCTATGGCAGCGTTATTCTCGCCGCAATGCCGATGTTCTTCGACCGCCGCCTGCCCCGGCCGGGCGACGAAGGCCTCTTTCGTCTTCTCGAACCGCTCGGCGAACAGGCCGCAGCAAAGGCTTTTGTTCCCGATGCCGGCATCTGGGAATATCGCGGACGCCAGCGCGTGCATACCCATTCGGCGGCAATGTGCTGGGCTGGCTGTCAGCGCCTCGCCGCGATCGCGCTGCGGCTCGGGCTCGGGCCGCGCGCCAAATACTGGAACGCCATCGCCGAACCGATGCATGCCGAATTGCTCGATCAGGCCTGGAACCCGAAACGCGGTGCCTTCACCGCAGCCTTCGGCTCCGACGATCTCGATGCCAGCGTGCTTTTGCTTGCCGATCTCGGCGTCGTCGAAGTCGACGATCCGCGCTTCGTCTCGACGGTTGCCGCCATGGAGCGCGAGCTCGTCCGCGAGAAGCACGTCATGCGCTACGCCGCCGAGGACGATTTCGGCATGCCGGTGACGGCGTTCCTGATCTGCCGGTTCTGGCTGATCGATGCGCTGTGGTCGCTCGGCCGGCGCGAGGCGGCGCAGGATCTGTTCGCCGACGCCATGCAGCACCGCAACCGCTATGGACTCTTGTCCGAAGACGTCGATCCGCAGACCGGCGCGCTGTGGGGAAATTTTCCGCAAACCTATTCGATGGCCGGCTTGATTCTCTCGGCAATGCGGCTGTCGCGCAGCTGGGAAGACCGCTATTGGCGGGGATGAACTTCTCTTTACTCCAGACGCTCGATCTTCCGCAGCGCCGGCGTGCCGACGGCGGCGTTGATCTTCATTGCTGGGCGCGCGGCGCTTTTGAAAGTCCGGCTGTCGTCGCTGCCGGGCGGCGGCTCGGTCTTAAACTGATCCGGATAGTCGATCGTGGTGCCGTATCTGTCGTTGTGATAGGTCAGCCAATTGTCGGCTTGCGCTGAAGTCGCGGGTACCGTTGCCGGCACGACGGCGCAAAGCACAGCCATTACAAACAAAAAGCTTCGTCGCATCGTTTTTACCTTTTGGCGTGACGCCAAATCAATGTAACGCTAGACATTGTGACGCGTCCTGACAGCCTCCGGCGGGGCGTGTTCGTCCTGAGCGCGCTGATGCACGGGCTTGCGCACGCGCGTCAAATTGTAGGCGCTGTTGATCAGAGCCAGATGCGAGAAGGCTTGCGGAAAATTCCCGACCAACCGCTTGGCGCGCGGATCGTATTGCTCGCTCAAAAGGCCTACATCGTTGGCAAGACCGATCAGCCGCCTGAACAATCGCTCGGCTTCCTCGAGACGCTCCTGCAGAATATAAACGTCAACCAGCCAGAAGCTGCAGGCGAGGAACGCGCCCTCGCCCGGCGGCAAGGCGTCTTCGACGTCCTCGGTGCTGTAGCGCATAACGAAACCGTCGCGCAGCAGGCGGTGTTCGACCGCTGCGATCGTGTTTTCGATGCGCGGATCGGATGCCGGCAGGAAGCCGACGCACGGCAACTGCAGCAGACTGGCATCGAGCTGGTTCGATCCGTAGGCCTGCACGAAGATGCCGAGCGTTCCGTCGAAACCGCGCGCGCAGACATCTTGGCAAATCTCGTCGCGCAACTTGCACCAGGCATCGACCGGTCCTTCAAGCCCAAAGGTTTCCGCGCTTTTGATCGCACGGTCGAATGCGACCCAGGCCATGACCTTCGAATAAGTGAAATGCTGTGGCGGTCCGCGCATTTCCCAGATGCCGTTATCCGGCTGGCGCCAGATTCTTGCGAGGTGCTCGAGAAACTTGAGCTGCGCGCCCCATCCCGATTCGTCGGTCGTCAGCCCGCCGCGCCGCGCCTGATGATAGGTGTCCATGATCTCGCCGAAGACGTCGAGCTGGAGCTGGATATGCGCCGCATTGCCTATGCGCACCGGCGCGGATTTCTCGTAGCCCGGAAGCCAATCGGCGACCCACTCGGTCAGCCGCCGCTCGCCGCGGATGCCATACATGATCTGAAGCTGATCCGGGCTGCCGGCGACGGCACGCAGCAGCCACTCGCGCCATGCTTCGGCTTCCTCGTAGTAGCCGGCATGCATGGCGCCGAGCAACGTCAGCGTCGCGTCGCGCAGCCAGCAGAATCGATAATCCCAATTGCGCTCGCCGCCGAGCTGCTCCGGCAGCGACGTCGTCGGCGCCGCGACGATGCCGCCGGTCGGCCCGTAAGTCAGCGCCTTGAGCGTGATGATCGAACGCCGTACCGCGTCGGACCATTCGCCGGCCGGCCGGCACTTCGACGACCATTGCTTCCAGAATTTTTCGGTTGCCTCCAATGACGCCGTTGGGTCGCTCGCCGCCGGCAGCGGTTCATGCGAGCGCGAATAGGTCAAAACCAGCGGAATGGTCTCGCCGCGGCTGATGGTGAAGTCGCCGACCGTGGTCATGTCCTTGCCTTTGACATGGACCGGCGTGCGCAGCACCACCATGTCCGGCCCGGCGATGGCGCGCAGCGCGCCGCTTTCGAGTTTGGTCACCCACGGCACCACGGCGCCGTAACCGAAGCGCAAAATCAGTTCGGTGTGCATCGCGAGCTTGCCGCGCGTGCCGTGGATGATGCGCACGATCTCGGACTGATAGCCATTGAACGGCGTACGGAACGGCATGAAGTCGACCAGCGTGGCGGCGCCGTCGTCGGTCTCGAAATGGGTCTCGAGAATGAGCGTATTCGGCCGATAGCGGCGGGTGATGCGCGCCGGTTGACGCGGCGCCACAAGCCAGCAGCCGTTGTCGCGCGTGCCGAGCAGCGCCGCGAAACACGCGTCCGAATCGAAACGCGGCCAGCACAGCCAATCGATCGAGCCGTTGCGCGACACCAGCGCGGCGCTGCGGCAATCACCGATCAGCGCATAGTCTTCGACGAGCGAAGCCATATCGGGCACGGCGTCAGGAGAAGTCGACGACGACTTTGATGTCGTCGGGCTGCCGTACCAGCGATTGCTTCCATTGCTCGACCGGAACGCATCGGGTGATCAGGCGGGCGAGCCAGTTCTTGTCGGCGCGCTGCAGGGCCGCGACGGCGTCCTCATAGTGCTGCCGGTTGGCGTTGACGCTGCCAAACACCGTGTCGTTGTCGAGCACCATGGTGCGGTTGACCTCGCCGATATCGACATCGAGATCGTGTCCCGGCGCCGAGACCCCGACCAGGCAGACAATGCCGGCTGCAGCCGTGCTGCCGAGCGCGTCGCGTACGACGCTCGGCACGCCGGTACATTCCATCAGAATGTCCGGCTTTAATCCGTTGAGATCGCCAACGCGGCCAAGATGCAGCGTGCCGCCGAGTTCGCGAACGATGACTTGCTTCGCTAGGCTCTCGCGATGATCGAGCACATGCACCTCGAGCCCGCGCTGCGCACCGATCATCGCGGCCAGAAGCCCAATCGGCCCGGCGCCGGTGACCAGAAGCGTTTTCGGTTGCCAGGCGCGTGAGCGCCGGCCGATGCGCTCGATGTGATCCCACGCCTTGGCGACGACGCTCGTCGGCTCGACCAGGACACCGTGCATGCCGAGCGAGGGATCGAGCTTGATCAGAAATTCCGGCTCGATGCGGAAGACATCCGAGCCGTAGCCGTTGCGTTCCTTGATGCCGCGCTCGGTATAACGGCCGTTGCGGCACATGTCCCACTCGCCGACGGCGCAGGCCGGGCACGGCACCGGATCGGGCCGGCGCACAATACCAACGACGAGATCGCCGGGCGTGAAGCCGCAACTTGCCGGTGTCTCTTTTACCTCTCCGAGCGACTCGTGGCCGATCACCAGCCGCTGCTGCCCCGGCGGCGGCCAGCCGTAATCTCCGGCTACAATATCGCGATCGGTGCCGCAAACGCCGAGCGCCAGCGTGCGCACCAGCACCGCCCCATCGGAGGCCGGCGGCTCGGGTATATCGTCGAGCCGCGCCGAATTGGCAATGCCGGGTGCAACGGTGAGTGCTCGCATGATAGCATCCTGATCCTGCAAATGTATTTTGCGAAATCGTCTACCCCGCAGAGGAACGCCAAGCGGCGTAAAGAGTTCCAGCTGCGGAACCCCTGGCGCATTGGCGCGGTTGATAGGTCGGACGCATGAAAATTTTTCTTTGACACAAATTCTCCCGAAACCCACTTGGGAGTCATCATGGAATCTCTTGGCCGCAACCGCTGGGCTATTGCTGAAGGCTATATTCCTTCGGAAAGCTCGTTCATCGATCCGGCACTGGCCTCGCATGAGACGGCCTGCATTCTCAACGCCGGCAACCGGACGGCGCATGTGCGCATCACCATCTTCTTTTCCGATCGCGAGCCGGCCGGCCCTTATCTCGTCACCGTCGGCGCGCGGCGCACGCTGCATCTGAAATTCAACGATCTCAACGATCCGCAACCGGTGCCCCGCGACACCGCTTATTCTTCGGTATTCGAATCCGACGTGCCGATCGTGGTGCAGCACACGAGATTGGATTCGCGTCACGCCGAAGTGAGTCTTCTCTCCACCACTGCCTATGCGGAGGCATGAGCGAAATCCGCGATTGCCATGCATAGAAAATAAATCACGCGGAACTCGCCACAATTGTCCATTGTAAATACATCGCTTTAGCGCCGCCACGCTGCGGTGCACCACATATCGGAACAAAACGCGGCCAAAATCGTTGAACATGCGACGGGGAGTGGAGGATGAGTTCCATGAATGTAGTGGTTGTGTCCAACCGTGTCGCGCGCGCCAAGCCCGACGAGCCGCTTGCCGGCGGTCTCGCGGCGGCGCTGTTGCCGATGGTGCGCGATTCCGGCGCGATCTGGGTCGGCTCGAGCGGTCAAGAAACCGCTACGACACAGACGCACGATTCATTCGCCAAGATCGAGGCGCTCGGCAGCGGCGCACTCGCGACCGTCGACATGCCGGCGCAGCACTATCGCGGTTATTACGAGGGCTTCGCCAATTCAGCTTTGTGGCCGGCGCTGCATTCGCGTCCGGATCTCATTCATGTCACCGCCGACGACTACGAATCGTATCGCGAGATCAACGCGTTCATGGGGCGCGCGCTGCAGCGCTTCAATTCGCCTGAAGCCGTATTCTGGATTCAGGATTATCACTTCCTGACGCTGGGCGCCGAGCTGCGCCAACTCGGCATCGAGCGCCCGCTCGGCTTTTTCCTGCACACGCCCTGGGCCGATCGCCGCACCATGTCGGCGGTGCCGCATTGCAACGATCTCGCCGAGGCCATGCTCGCCTACGATCTCATCGGCTTCCAGACCGTCGAGGACCGGCAGAATTTTGAGGACTTTCTCCGCACCGAGCTCAGTCTGAACATCGTCGACGGGACGGTGGCATCACATTGGGGACTGACCCAGCTCGCGACCTTTCCGATCGGCATCGACGTCGATGATTTTGCCGCACGTGCGAGCAAGTCGATCACCCGCCCGGAAGTGACACGGCTGCGCGAGAGCCTGCACGGCGCCAAGCTCGTGCTCGGCGTCGACCGCCTCGATTATTCGAAGGGGCTCGCCAATCGGGTGCGCGCCTTCGACCGCATGCTCGAAATCGAGCCGGGGCTGAAGCGCCAGGTCTCGCTGCTTCAGGTCGCAGTGCCGTCACGCGGCAATATCAAAGCTTATCGCGAGCTGAAATCGGAGCTCGCCGGTCTCGTCGGCGAGGTCAACGGCCGTCACGGCGAAGTCGACTGGTCGCCGATCCGCTATCTCAACAAGGGCTTCTCGCAGCTCACGCTTGCCGGCTTTTATCGCGTCGCCGGCGTCGGCCTGGTGACGCCCCTGCATGACGGGATGAATCTGGTCGCCAAGGAATATGTCGCCGCGCAGAACCCGCTCGATCCGGGCGTGCTGGTGTTGTCGTCGTTTGCCGGCGCGGCCAAGGAGCTCGACGCGGCGCTCCTGATCAATCCGCACGACATCGACGGCATGGCGCGCCAGATCGCGGTCGCGCTGAAGATGAGCATCGAAGAACGCCGCGAGCGCTGGCATGCGATGGTGCGCAAGCTGAAAGTCGCATCGGTGCAGGCTTGGTTCGCGCATTTCCTGCACGTGCTCTCGGACGTGCGGCGCACGCCGCTCCAGGCGGCGACGCGGCCGATCGTGCTCGAACTTGCCAGCCGCCGCGCCGCCAATAATCGCTGAAAATCCACACCCCGGCCCGGCGACAAGGAAATTTTTACCTTGTTTGCGCCATAGTGGATGCCGTTATCGGTGTGTTCGTGGGTTTATGGCGTAGCGTGGAGTAGTGCCGATGTCGGGCGCTCGTAGAGGCTTTACGACAGCGTCAAGTCTGCGTCGCGTATTCGCCAGGCTTGCCATCGCAAGCATGGCGCTTGCTGCCACAGCGCCGGCAGCGTCGAGCGCTGCCAGGCTCGCGCAGCACACGCCAGGCACGACCGACGCATACCACCCGCACGTCTATCTGATGCGCGGCCTTCTCAACATCTTCTCGCTCGGCATGGATCAGCTCGCGGCCGAGATCCAGAGCCATGGCATCGACGCCAACGTTTATAACCACACCGTTGCTGATTCCGTCGTCGCGCAGATCGTAGCGAAATATCACGCCGGCGATCACGGCCCTTACATTCTCATCGGCCATTCGCTCGGCGCCGATGCCGTGATGACGATGGCGCAGAGCCTCAGTGCCCAAGGCGTGCCAGTGGCACTGGTAATTCCGTTCGACGGCACCGGCTCCTATCGGGCGTCGAAGAACGTCGCCTGCGTACTTAACATGACGCAGCGCTATTATGCCTATATGCGGCCGGGCTCAGGTTTCCGCGGCAAGCTGCAGAATGTCGACGTCTCGGGCGATCCCGGCATCGATCATTTCACCATCGACAAGTCGCCGCGGCTGCAAGGCATGGCGCTGAACTCGATCCTGCAAACGGTGCACGGGGAAGCCTGCCGGCCGGCCGCGGCAAGCCCGGTCGTGGCAAGCCCGAAAGGCGCGCCGGCGCCGCAAGTGGCGTCGCCGGACGAAACGCCGAAAATCACGCCGAGCGAAGCGCCCAAGCGGTCGGTCGAAGCTCCGGCGAAGAGCAATTCGCCCGCGCCGCACGGCGTCGAGGGCTGATCGGCCGTCACGTCAGCCGCCGGTTGCTGCTGCGGTAACCGATATCGGCCTTCGCCAAAAATCCGTCTATAATGGTTGCCGCAACCCGTTGGCGAACGGGTTCGACGTCCAATCCTGGCAAGGATGCGGGCATGCCGGTGACATATGAGTCGTGGCTTGTCTTGCTCTCGATCGTTACGGCGGTCCAGGGCGCCTATGTCGGCTTAAGCCTCGCGGTACAGATCGGGGCCGCGACCGGCATGCGCCGGCGGCTCCTCTTGGCCGGCGCCGCGTTTTCGCTCGCGGTCGCGATCTGGACCATGCATTTCATCGGCATGCTGGCGGCGCGGCCGCCGTTCCAGGTCGATTATCTGGTGTTTCCAACGCTGCTGTCGTTTCTGGTCTGCGTGATCGTGCTCGGCGTCGCCGTCTATGCCACAAGCTCCGGCCCGCTCACCCTGCTGCGCCTGACATTATCCTCCTGCTTGATGGGCGGCGGCATATTCACGATGCATTACATCGGCATGAGCGCGCTGAGCGCCAGCGCCTATATGATTCACGACCGCATTTACGTCGCCGCCAGCATGGCAATCGCAATCGCCGCATCAGGATTGGCGCTGTGGCTCGCGGCGGGCCGCAGCGGACGCCCGCCGCTGATCCTCTCCGCCATCGCGTTCGGCATCGCGTCTCGGGCATGCACTACACGGCGATGGAGGGTTTGACCCTGTTGCCGTTTCCCTCGACGGCGGCCGCTAGCGCGCCGGCTTTGTCGAGCGACTTACTCGCCATTGTCGTCGCCGTAGTGGCGTTCTGCCTGTCGGCGATATTCCTGTTGTTCCTGGTTCCCGACCCGGCACGCGCGGCGCCGGAGGCGATAGCGGCTGCGAGTATTGCGCCTCCGGCAGAGGCGACGCCGGAGGCGGTTCACGCAAATAACGGCAAAGATGCCAATCCCGAATTCGGCCGTGGCTCTTACGGACCGCTGGGCGGCGCCGGCGCGCCGCCGCGGCGCTTTGCCCGTCATTTGCCGATCGAGCGCGATGGCGCGACGCATTTCGTTGCCGTCGATGACGTGGTCGCGGTCCACGCCAATGCGCATTACACTTACATCTTCAACGGCAGCGACAAATTGTTTTGCCCGCTCGCTATCAGCGACGTCGAGTCCCGCCTCGACAAGAGCCGCTTCGTCCGCATCCATCGCAGTCATATCGTCAATATCGACCGCGTCGTCGGCTATAAGCGTTCCGGCGACAATGAACTGGTCGAGATGGACGCCGCGCACGATTATACGGTGCCGGTGAGCCGCAGCCGCATCACCTGGCTGAAAACGCGCGTCGCGGCTCTGACCGGCGACGATCCTGCCACCGCCTTGCGGCGCCGGCAGCATTTTGCACCGCAATAGGGCTTCAGCCGAAGCCATCCGTGTTCCGACTTTCGCGGCGATTGCGTCAGAAGGCCTGACGCAATTCGTGCGGATGCGCCGCCATTGGTGCACGAAGTCCACCGTCCGTGCATCCACCACAGCACTGGTGCAGCGAGCCTTGCGGCTGCGCCGCACAGGCGGCCACCTTTATGAAAATTCGCGAACCGGTATTGGGCGCAAAACTTGGGTGGCTGCGGTGATGACCGCGGACCGACCGGATGCGCAAGGGAGGATGCCCGTGATACCTGGAACATTTAGCTATCATCGTCCGAAATCCGTCCAGGAGGCTGTCGGCCTGCTCGCCAAGCTCGGCGACGACGGCCGCGCGCTTGCCGGCGGTCACAGTCTCATCCCAATGATGAAGCTGCGTCTGGCCACGCCTGCGAATCTGGTCGATCTCGCCGACATTGCCGATCTCAAAGGCATCCGCTGCGACGGCAATGACGTCGTCATCGGCGCCATGACGACGCAGCACGATCTGATCGGCTCCGATCTCTTGGCGGCGAAATTGCCGATCCTGCGCGAAACCTCGCTCCTGATCGCCGATCCGCAAGTGCGCTATGTCGGCACGCTCGGCGGCAATGTCGCCAATGGCGATCCCGGCAACGACATGCCCGCCGTCATGATGTGCCTTGGCGCGACCTATCACGTCATGGGCAAGAGCGGCGAGCGCCGCATCGCAGCGCGGGAGTTTTATCAGGGCGCCTATTTTACCGCGCTCGAAGCCGGCGACGTGTTGACCACGGTCCGGATCCCCGCCCCGCCTGCGGGCCACGGTTATGGGTATGAAAAGCTCAAGCGCAAGATCGGCGATTACGCCACCGCCGCCGCCGCCATCGTCGTCACCATGTCCGGCGGCAAGGTGGCGAGCTGTTCGATCGGCCTGACCAATGTCGCCGAAACGCCTTTGTGGGCGGAAGAAGCGGCGAAAATCCTCACCGGCTCGTCACTCGACAAAGCTACGGTGAAAAAAGCCGTCGCCGCCGCCGAGGCGATCACGTCGCCCGCCGCCGACGCGCACGGCCCCGCGATCTATCGCACCAAGATGGCGGGCGTGATGCTCACGCGCGCGCTCGATCGCGCCAAATCGCGCGCCCGCGGCTGAGGAGATGACAGATGGCAAAATCCCAAGTGGAGATGACGGTGAACGGCAAAAGCGTCGAAGCTTTGGTCGAGCCGCGCACGCTCCTCATCCATTTCCTGCGCGAGCAGCTCAATCTCACCGGTCCGCATATCGGCTGCGAGACCAGCCATTGCGGCGCCTGTACCGTCGACCTCGACGGCAAGTCGGTGAAATCCTGCACCGTGTTCGCAGTGCAGGCGAACGGCGCCGATATCCGCACCATTGAGGGCATTGCCAATGCGGACGGCACCCTGCACGCCATCCAAGAGGGCTTCCGCGAGATGCACGGCCTGCAATGCGGCTTCTGCACGCCGGGCATGATCACGCGTGCTTATCGCCTCTTGCAGGAGAACAAGAACCCGACCGAGGAGGAAATCCGCTCCGGCATTGCCGGCAATCTCTGCCGCTGCACCGGCTACCAGAACATCGTCAAAGCCATTCAATTCGCCGCCGCCAAGCTCAACGGCGTACCGTTCCAGGAGGCCGCAGAATGAACGACATGACCCCCACGGCCGAACAACGCACCGCCAAGCTCGAAGGCATGGGCTGCAAAAGGAAACGCGTCGAAGACATCCGCCTCGTTCAGGGCAAGGGCAATTACGTCGACGACGTGAAAATGCCGAACATGCTTTATGGCGATTTCTACCGCTCGCCCTATGCGCATGCCCGTATCAAGAAGATCGATACCAGCAAGGCCGCGGCCGTGCCCGGCGTCGTCGCGGTGCTGACCGCCGAGACGCTGAAAACCGTCAACCTCGCCTGGATGCCGACGCTGGCCGGTGACACGCAAATGGTGCTCGCCGATGGCAAAGTGCTGTTCCAGAACCAGGAAGTGGCCTTCGTCATCGCCGAGGACCGTTATGTCGCGGCCGATGCCGCCGATCTGGTCGAAGTCGAATACGAACAGCTTCCCGCGCTCGTCGACCCGCTCAAGGCGATGACCGACGGCGCTCCGATGATCCGCGAGGACCTAAAAGACAAGACCGAAGGCGCCCACGGCCAGCGCAAGCACTATAACCACATCTTCTCGTGGTCGGCCGGCGACAAGGCAGCCGCCGACGCGGCCTTTGCCAAAGCCGACGTGACCATAAAGGAGATGATCGTCTATCAGCGCGTTCATCCCTGCCCGCTCGAAACCTGCCAATGCGTCGCCTTTTTCGACAAGATCAAAGGCGAACTGACACTTTACGGCACGTTCCAGGCGCCACATGTCATCCGTACCGTCGGCTCGCTGATCTCAAAAATTCCCGAGCATAAGATTCACGTCATCGCGCCCGATATCGGCGGCGGCTTCGGCAACAAGGTCGGCGCCTATCCGGGCTATATCTGTTCGATCGTCGCCTCGATCGTTACCGGCCGCCCGGTGAAATGGACCGAAGATCGCATCGAGAATCTCTCGACGACGGCCTTTGCGCGCGACTTCTACATGGACGTCGAAATCGCGACGACCAAGGACGGCAAAGTGCTTGGGCTACGCTGCTACACGATCGCCGACCATGGCGCGTTCGACGCCTGCGCCAATGCCAGCAAATGGCCGGCGGGCCTGTTCAGCATCATCAGCGGCTCCTACGATTTTCCGGCCGCGCATTGTTTGGTGGACGGCGTCTATACCAACAAGGCGCCGGGCGGCGTCGCCTATCGCTGTTCGTTCCGTGTCACCGAGGCCGCCTATTGCATCGAGCGCGCCATGGACATCATGGCGCAAAAGCTCGGCATGGATCCGGCCGAATTACGCATGAAGAACCTCATTCGCCGCGAGCAGTTTCCCTATACGTCGGCTTTCGGCTGGCAATACGATTCCGGCGACTATCAGACCGCGCTCAACAAGGCGATGGAATCGGTCAGCTACAAGAAGCTGCGTGAAGAGCAGAAAGCAAAGCGCGAGGCGTTCAAGCGCGGCGAGACGCGCGAACTGATGGGCATCGGGGTCGCCTTCTTCACCGAGATCGTCGGCGCCGGCCCCTCGCGCGCCTGCGACATTCTCGGCATCGCGATGTTCGATTCCGCCGAGATCCGCATCCACCCGACCGGCTCGGGTATCTGCCGGCTCGGCACCAAGTCGCAGGGGCAGGGCCACGAGACGACTTACGCGCAGATCATCGCCACCGAGCTTGGCATTCCGGCCGACAATATCGCTGTCGAGGAAGGCAATTCCGACACGGCGCCTTACGGCCTCGGCACTTACGGCTCGCGCTCGACGCCGGTATCGGGCGCCGCGACCGCCATGGCCTGCCGCAAGATCAAGGCCAAGGCGCAGATGATCGCCGCCTATATGCTCGAAGTGCACGACGACGACTTGGAATGGGACATCGACCGCTTCCGCGTGAAGGGCAATCCCGAGCGCTACAAGACCATGACCGAGCTCGCTTGGGCGGCGTATCACGAAGTGCCGCCCGGCATGGAGCCCGGGTTGGAGGCGATCAATTATTACGATCCGCCGAACTTCACCTTTCCTTTCGGCGCCTATATCTGCGTCGTCGATGTCGATGTCGATACCGGCGCCGTCAAAGTACGCCGCTTCTATGCGCTCGACGATTGCGGCACACGCATCAACCCGATGATCATCGAGGGCCAGATTCATGGCGGCCTGACCGAGGCTTTCGCCATCGCGATGGGGCAGGAAATTCATTACGACGACGACGGCAATGTCACCACCGCCTCGTTCATGGACTATTTCCTGCCGACCGCGGTCGAGACCCCGCATTGGGAGACCGACTGGACCACGACGCCGTCGCCGCATCACCCGATCGGCGCCAAGGGCGTCGGTGAAAGCCCCAATGTCGGCGGCGTGCCCTGTTTCTCCAATGCGGTCAACGACGCCTTTGCGTTCCTGGGCTCGACCCATATCCAGATGCCACACGACCATTGGCGCATCTGGACAGCGGCCGAGAAGCTCGGACTGCATGCGGAATAAGGCCGGCCGGAGCACCATATGATTATGATCAGGTGCTGCGGAATGCTCGAATGAAGCGCGAAGACATTTCCGAGAAATTCGCCGCCGTTGGCTATGTCGCCGACCGCGACATCGCGACCGCGCTATGGCTGATGGATTTCCTCAAGCGCCCGCTGCTGCTTGAGGGCGAAGCCGGCGTCGGCAAGACCGAGGTCGGCAAGGCGCTCGCCGCCGTGCACGGCGCCGAACTGATCCGCCTGCAATGCTATGAAGGGCTCGATCAGAACGCCGCGCTTTACGAATGGAACTATCAGCGGCAATTGCTCGCGATCAAGACCCGCGAAGGCGTCGGCGAAAACGCCGACGCGATCGAGGAGCATATCTTCTCGGAAAAATATCTCCTCGAACGGCCGCTTCTGGCCGCCATTCGCCGTTCCTCGCCGCCTGTGCTGCTGATCGACGAAGTGGATCGCGCCGACGAGGAATTCGAGGCTTTCCTGCTCGAACTCCTGTCCGACTTTCAAGTCAGCATTCCGGAGCTTGGCACGATCAAGGCCATCTCGATCCCGCGCGTCGTCTTGACCTCGAACGGCACACGCGAATTGTCCGATGCACTGCGGCGGCGCTGCCTTTATCACTATATCGATTTTCCCGAGGTCGACCGCGAGGCGAACATCATCGTTGTGCGCACGCCGGACATCGACACCACGCTGGCCCTGCAGATTGCGCGCATGGTGGCGGCGGTACGCAAGGAGGATTTGCGCAAAGTGCCGGGCGTCGCCGAAACGCTGGACTGGGCCGCGACACTCGCCGGGCTCGGCCTGCACGACCTGCGCCAAGAACCCGAGGCGGTTTACGAAACGATGATCTGTTTGCTCAAGACTCACGAAGACCGCGTCCGCATGACCCGCGAGGTGAGCGGGCGCCTTTTGGGCAAGGTGGCGTGATGAATAGCGCGCTCGCACAATCGGATCTTCCCAGCATTGGGCCGCCGATGCGCCGCCGGCTCGCCGGCTTTGCGCGGACATTGCGCGACAACGGCTTCTGCGTCGGCCTTGCAGAGACGCGGGACGCGTTGCACGTGCTCGCCTCCCCGGCCGCAATGCAGCCGACCTCGCTTAAGCCGGCTTTGCGCGGGCTGTTTTGCGCGACGCATTCGGACTGGGATCGCTTTGACGATGTCTTCGAAGCATTCTGGCAGGGCCGCGACATGCGGCAGCGGCAGGTTCTTTCCGGTGCGCCGAGCGCAGCCCATGCGCCGCCGCGACGACTTGCGCAGGCGCATGTGCCGCAGGAAGCGCTCGGCCTCCCCGACCATGTGGAGCAGCGCGACGATGCGGACGCTGAAGCACAGGCGGACGGCCCTGCCCGCCGCGACGGCGCCTCGCGCGCCGAGGCCTTGTCTGCAACTGACCTTCGTCACATCATCAACCCCGAGGATATCGTGGCGACGCGGGCGCTCGCGGCGCGGCTCGCACGCACGATGCGGGCGCGGCTCGTTCGCCGCGAGCAAATTCGCCGTCGCGGAAGACGGCTCGATCTGCGCCGCACCATCCACCGCAATGTGTCGCACGGCGGCACGCTGCTCGACCTCGCCTGGCGCCGCCGCAAGATCAAGCCGCTGCGGCTCGTCGTGCTGCTCGACGCCTCGGGCTCGATGAGCCTTTACACCGCGTTCTTCGTGCGTTTCCTGCACGGCGTGGTCGATGCGTTCCGCGAGGCGGAGGCTTTCGTCTTCCACACCAGGCTCGCGCATGTCTCACCGTCGCTGCGCGATCGCAACGTGACGCGCGCGGTCGAAAAGCTGTCGTTGATGGCGCAAGGCGTCGGCGGCGGCACCCGCATCGGCGAAAGCCTGGCAACATTCAATCGCTGGCACGCGCGCCGCGTCATCAATTCGCGCACCGCGGTGATGATCGTGTCCGACGGCTACGACACGGGCGCACCGGAAGAGCTTGCCGGCGAAATGCGTCGCCTGCGCCGCCGCTGCAAGAAAATCATCTGGCTCAATCCGCTGATCGGCTGGCGCGATTACTCGCCGCAGGCGCGCGGCATGCAGGCGGCGCTACCCTATATCGATTTGTTCGCGCCGGCGCACAATCTGCAAAGCCTCGCGGCGTTGGAGCCATATCTCGCGAGGATATGATGAACCACGCCGACGACATCCTCGATATCGTCTCGACGCGCAAGCTCGCCGGCATGCCGTTTGCGCTCGCCACCGTCGTGCGCACAGTGGCGGCAACCGCGGCGAAGGCCGGCGCGAAAGCTGTGATCCTGCCGAACGGCACGATTTCCGAAGGCTGGATCGGCGGCGGCTGCGCGCGCGCCGCAGTGCTCAAAGCGGCGCGCGACGCCATGGCGGACGGCAAATCGCGGCTCGTCTCGGTGCAGCCGCCCGACACACTCGACGGCCAGGGCCATAAGGCCGGCGAAGAGGAAGGCGGCGTGCGCTTCGCCAAGAATATGTGCCCGAGCCAAGGCACCATGGACATTTTCGTCGAGCCGATCCTGCCCCGGCCGCAAGTGGTGATTTGCGGCTCGAGCCCCGTGGCGGTCGCCGTTGCCGACCTCGCGAGGCGCTCCGGTTTTGCCGTCACCGTCTGCGCGCCGGCGGCCGAACAAAAGGCTTTCGCCGACGCCGACCGCCGCATCGAAGGCTTCGCGCTGCCGGTCGAGGAGGCCGCGTCCCGCTACGTCGTCGTCTCGACGCAAGGGCGCGGCGACGAAGCCGCCCTGGCGGCAGCGCTCGCGGTCGATGTCGATTACCTCGCTTTTGTCGGCAGCCGGAAGAAGGCAGAAGCGTTGAAGGCCGCGCTCGCCGAACGCGGCGTAGCACAAGAGCTCCTGTCCAAAGTCAAAGCACCGGCAGGCCTCGATCTCGGCGCCATTACGTCTGACGAAATTGCGATCTCGATTCTTGCCGAGATCGTCGCGGTACGGCGCGGTAAACAGATCCACAGCGCCGTAGCAGCGGGTTGAGCCTGATTCGACCTGCGTCCTGCTGCCATCCATTGAATTCTTCGCGCCGGTTCCGATGGCCGCTCTCTGCGGGGAACCATCCGATATCATAGTCGGTCCAAAGCCTCGGGTTCCGACTTTCGTGACGCAACAATTTTGGAGATTCAACTACGAGCAAGACCGCTGCGGATTTCACGGCTGAAACGCTGGCGAATGCCGGCGTCAAGAGAATCTACGGCGTTGTCGGCGACTCGCTCAACGGCTTCACCGACGCCTTGCGGCGCGGCAAGTCCATTGAATGGATGCATATGCGCCACGAAGAGAGCGCGGCCTTCGCCGCCGGTGCCGAGGCGCATCTCACCAAAGAGCTCGCGGTCTGCGCCGGCAGTTGCGGCCCGGGCAATCTACATTTGATCAATGGCCTCTACGATTGTCATCGCAGCCGCGTGCCGGTACTGGCGATTGCCGCGCATATCCCAAGCACCGAAATCGGCATCGATTATTTCCAAGCCACCCATCCCGAAATCCTGTCCAAGGATTGTAGCCACTACGTCGAGCTTGTTTCCAATCCGGCCCAATTGCCGCAGATCCTGATGCGGGCGATGCGCGCAGCCGTCGGCAAGCGCGGCGTCGCCGTGGTCGTGATTCCGGGCGATGTCGCACTGAAATCGACCAATGCGGTGGTGCCCAAATTTATCGTTCCGACGCAACCCGCGATCTCGCCGGACAAGGACGCCGTCGGACGCCTCGCGGCGCTGCTCAACGGCTCAGAGCGCGTCACTTTGTTCTGCGGCGCCGGCTGCGCCGGAGCGCATGCCGACGTCGTGGCGCTCGCGGAGCATCTCAAAACGCCCATCGTGCATACGCTGCGCGGCAAGGAATACATGGAATATGACAATCCGTTCGATGTCGGCATGACCGGCCTGATCGGCTTCGCCTCAGGCTACAAAGGATGAAGAGTTGCGACGTCCTCCTCGTTCTCGGCGCTGATTTTCCTTACCGGCAATTCTTCCCCGAAGACGCCAAGATCGCGCAAGTCGATGTCCGTCCCGAAGCTCTCGGCAACCGCTGTCCGCTCGAAATCGGCGTGCTCGGCTCGGTCAAGGAAACGCTGAAGACACTGATGCCGCAGCTCGGCGAAAAGCCGGACCGGGCGGTTCCTCGATCTACAAATCGGCGCGCGCCGATCTCGACGCACTCGCCGAAAGCAAGCCGAGCAGCACCACGATCCACCCGCAATATGTCACCCGACTGGTCAGCGAGCTGGCGGCGGACGACGCGATCTTCACCTGGGATGTCGGCACGCCGATCGCCTGGACGGCGCGCTATCTCAAGGTCAACGGCATGCGCCGCATCGTCGGATCATTTAACCACGGCTCGATGGCGAATGCGATGCTGCACGCCATCGGCGCGCAAGCCACGTTTCCGAAACGCCAGGTCATATCGTTTTCCGGTGACGGCGGCTTCAGCATGATGATGGGCGACTTCATTTCGTTGTCGCAGTTCGGCCTGCCGGTGAAAATCATTCACGCTCGGCTTTGTCGAAATGGAAATGAAGGCCGGCGGCTTCCTCGACAGCGGCACCGATCTGAAAAATCCGAACTTCGCCGCAATGGCCGAGGCCATGGGCGTCATAGGCATCCGAGTCGAGAAGCCGCAAGAATTCAAAGCGGCGGTGAACGCGGCGCTCAGCCACAACGGCCCGGCGCTGGTCGATGTTGTCAGCGCGCGTCAGGAGCTGATCATGCCGCCGACGACGACTTTCGGTGAAGCGCGCAATTTCGGCCTGTTCATGATGAAAGCCGTGCTCGATGGCCGCGCCGGCGAGCTGATCGACCTAGCGCGGGTTAATCTCACGCGGTGAGGCACCCCGGCGCAGCAGCTTGCGCTTCGGCTTGACGGCATGACTCCGCTCAAGCCCAGCCTCGCGCGCGGCGCGCTGCAGGTCGTGGCGGATTTCGTCGCGCTTCTCGTGGATCGAGGCGATCACCGGCCCCATCGGAATGCCGAGGCCGACGAGCGCCGCTTCGGAGAGCTGCAGGCTCGCCTCGACGGTTTCCGGCACCGCATCGGTGGCGCCGAGCTGATAAAGATGACGCGCGTGATTGGCGTCGCGGGCGCGCGAGACGATGAGAATGTCCGGACGTTTGGCGCGCACATGTTCCACAACCTCGTCGATGAGATCGTGATTGTGAATGGTGATGATGACGCCCGCCGCCTGGGCGAGCCCGCAGATTTCGAGAAACTTGTCGTCACTAGCGTCGCCGTAATAGACCTCGTGTCCGTCGCGGCGGTCGCGCGTCACCGTCGAAGAATCGGAATCGGCGGCGACGAAAGGAATGCCGTGCTCCTTGAGCAGCGCACAAACGACTTTGCCAACGCGGCCATAGCCGACGACGATGGCGTGTTTCTGCTCGGCGGTGGGCCGCGCCGTTAGCTCCGCGGCCACCACTGTGCTCGTGCGCAGCCGGGCGCCGAGGCGCCGCGCGGCAAACGAGAGCCCCGGCGTCAGCGCCATGGTGATCGAAGTCACGGCGAGCGCGGCGCTGGCGAACCGGGCCTCGATCAGCCCGAGCGCCGAGGCCATGCCCAGGCCAACGAAAGCAAATTCGCCGCCGGGCCCGAGCAGCAGCCCTGTCTCTACTGAAGTCGCCCAGGAGAGGCGGAACATCTTGGCGAGACCGATCACCAGCAGCGCCTTGACCGCGATCAGCCCGGCAACGGCGGCGAGCAGCAGGCCCGGCGCATAGAGCAATTCGCGCACGTCGATATCCATACCGACGGTGAAAAAGAAAATTCCGAGCAGAAGCCCCTTGAACGGCTCGATCGCCGCTTCGACCGCCTTGCGGTATTCGGTCTCGGCGAGCAACAGGCCAGCCACGAAGGCGCCCAGTTCCATCGACAACTGCGCTTCGCTCGCGACGACACCAGCGGCGATCACAACAAACAGCACGGCGGCGATGAAGAGTTCGCGCGAGCGCGTCGAAGCCACCAGCCGTAACAGCGGGCGCATCAACAGCCGGCCGAACAGAACGATCACGGTAAGCGCGACCACGGCCTGCACAAAAGCCCGGCCGAGGCTTTGCAGGACCGAGCCGCCGGGCCCCGCCGCCAAGAGCGAGATGAACATCAGGATCGGGATGACGGCGAGGTCCTGCGCCAGCAGCACCGAAAACGCGGCGCGGCCAACATTGCTGGTGAGCCGCTCCTGGTTCGACAATAGCTCCAGCACGATCGCCGTCGACGACAGCGACAGGCAGGCGCCGAGGATGATCGCTTCGGAATGACTAAGGCCGGCATGATCGGCCGCGGCGGCCAGCAACGCTGTCGTCACCACCACCTGCAGGCCGCCGAGCCTGAAGACCAGCCGGCGCATGGTGAGAAGGCGGGACAGCGACAGCTCGAGACCGATCAGGAAGAGCAAAAACACGATCCCGAGTTCGGCAATGCCGGCAACGTCTTTGGCATCGCCGACGGTGACCCAGAACAGTGGCGGAAACACCTTGATCAGCGAACCGAGCCCGAGTGGGCCCAAAAGCGCGCCGGCGCCGAGATAGGCCAGAACCGGGGAAATGCCGAACCGGCTGACGATCGGCACCAGGATGCCTGCCGTGCCGAGCACGACCAGCGCATCGCTATAGGCGGAAACATTGATCGTCGTGGCCAACGGCATCTCCGGCGCTGTCCTGCTTGTCGCGCGATTTCACCACTGGTGACAAGCGCCTCCGGCAATTCCAGTGCGGGAATATAGGCTTAAACCTAGACGCCGAGATGCCGATGCAGTATTTCCGGCTGCTCGCGCACGGCCGCCGCCGCCAAAGCCTCGACGATATGGCCGTTGTTGATGATGTAGACGCGATCGGCGAGACTCATGGCCGCGGAGATATTCTGCTCGACGATGAGGATTGTCTGGCCGGCGTCGGCCAACGCCCGGCAAGTGGCAAGAAGGTCGTGCACGATGATCGGAGCGAGGCCCTCGAACGGCTCGTCGAGCAGCAGGATCTTCGGCTCGCGGACCAGCGCCCGCGCGATCGCCAGCATCTGCTGCTCGCCACCGGACAGATCGGTGCCGCGGCTCGTGCGCCGCTCCTTGAGCCGCGGAAACATCGCATAGACGCGTTCGAGCGGCCAACGCCCCGGCGCCGAAAGGCCGGCGAGGATGATGTTCTCCTCGACGTTCAGGCTGCCGAAAATGCGGCGATCCTCGTGCACAAGCTGCATGCCGGCGCGCGCAATGGCATGGCTCTTCTTGCCGGCGATCTCCTCGCCGTCGAAGCGGATCGAACCAGAACGCGGCGTCACAACGCCCATCAAGCTCTTCAAGGTCGTGCTCTTGCCGGCGCCGTTGCGGCCAAGCAGCGCCACCACCTCGTTGCGCTCGACGCGCAGCGCGACGTCGAAAAGAATGTGCGACTCCCCGTAATAGGCGTTCAGATCATGAACTTCGAGCAGGCTCATGCGGCGCGCACTCCGCCCAGATAGGCTTCCTGCACCATCTTGTTGCCCTTGATCTCGTTCGGCGTGCCCTCGACCAGCACGCGGCCCTCCTGCAGCACGGTGACGCGCTGTACCAATTCGAACAGCGAATCCATGTCGTGATCGATGATGATCATGGTGCGGCCCTTGCCGATCGATTTCAGCAGGCTGACCATTTCGACGCGCTCGCGCGGACTCATGCCGGCGAGCGGCTCGTCGAGCAAGAGGAGACTTGGCGAGCTCGCCAGCGCTAGGCCCACTTCGAGCCGGCGCTTTTCGCCATAAGCGAGCCCGGCTACCGGAGTATCGGCGCGGTCAGCGAGATCGACCAGCTTGAGCGTGCGCTCGACCTGTTCGCTGAGCCCGGGGATTGCCGGCACCCGGCGGAACAAGTCGAGCCGGAGTTTGCCGCGCAATTCCGCGAGCGCCGCGATGACCACATTCTCCCGGACTGTCAACCTGCTGAAGAGCTGGTTGACCTGATAGCTCTTGGTCAGACCGAGCTGGCAGACATCGGTGATGCTCATGCCGGTGATGTCGCGGCCTTCGAAGACGATCTTACCGCTGGTCGGCGCCACTTCGCAGGTCAACATCTTGAAGAAGGTCGACTTGCCGGCGCCGTTGGGTCCGATTACGCCGCGCATTTCGCCATAATTGACGGTGAAATCGATCTCGCTATTGGCGACGAGCCCGCCATAGCGCTTGGTCAGGCCGCTCGCCTGCAGGATCGGACCCGGCGACCATTCGATGTCGCGATGCGCCGCCGGAATCGGCTCGGCGTCCGGCATTTTGGCGAGCGCGGCCCTGGCGGCCTGCTGTTCCTCCAGCGCCGTCACGCCGGGGACCGGGGCGGCTTCTTTCGGACCTTCGGGCGCCGCTCTGCGGCGCGTCAGAAGTTCGTAAAGATCGCCAATGCCGCCGACCAGCCCGTGCCGCAGGAAGCAAATCAGCAGCACGAACACGATGCCGAGGACGAGCTTCCAGGTGGCGCCAATCTGGAGTGTGGTCTGGAGGAAATCGCTCAGATAGAGCCAGACCGTGGCGCCGACCAGCGGACCGAACAGCGTGCCGGCGCCGCCGATTGCCGTCTGCATCACCAGTTGCCCCGACGTGTCGAACATGAAGGCGTCGGGCGGCATGAAGCCTTGCATAATGCCGAGGAGCCCGCCGGCAAAGCCAGCATAGGCGGCCGCAATGACGAAGGCGGTCAGTTTGTAACCGTGAATATTGTGGCCGACAGCGGCAGCGCGGAGCGGATTGTCGCGGATGGCGCGGAGTACGGCACCTACCGGCGAACGCACGATACGTAGTGCGATCACCATTCCGACGAAGTACCAGAACGCCAGGAACGTGTAGAGCGACCAGTCGGAATTGAAGTGGATGGTCGTGAAGCCAAGATAGAGCGTCGGCGTCGGCACCCCGGGCAGGCCGTTCTCGCCGCCGGTATAGTCCGAAAGCGGGTTGAATTCGACGAAATGAAACACTTCCGCGATCGCCACCGTGATCATCGCGAAATAAATGCCGGTGCGCCGCAACGCGATCAGCCCGACCAGGAAGCCAACGATCACGGTCACGATCATGCCGATGAATACGGCCGTCACCACGTGCGGAAAATTGACGACGGTGAGCAGATAGGCGGCCACCATGCCGCCGGTGCCGAAAAATGCGGATTGGCCGAATGAGAGCAGACCCGTAAAGCCGAACAGGATATCAAAGCCGATGCCGAACAGACCCCAGATCAAGATGCGGTTGACCGTGGTCGGCGTGAACCCGAGGTGAGGCAGGATGAACGGCACCGCGATCAACCCGACCGCCGTGAGTGCCTCAACAAGACAGGGACGTTGCCTGAGCATCAGACCGCTGCGCTCATTCGCGACCGGCGGTGCCGAGCAATCCGTACGGACGCACCACCAGCACCAGAGTCATGGCGACGAAAAGCATGACATATGAGTAGCCCGGGTTGAACATCGAGGTAATGCTGATGATTTCGCCGGCGATCAGGCCACCGAGAATCGCGCCGGGAAACGAGCCGACGCCGCCGATGACGACCACGACGAATGTTTGAACCAAGATCGCTTCGCCGACATCGGGGGCAATCGAGACTACCGGAGCGTTGACGATGCCAGCGAAACCAGCGGCCATGGCGCCGATGCCGAAGACCAGCATGAAGACCTTGTAGACGTCGATCCCGAGCGAATCGACCATCACGGAATCTTCGATGCCGGCGCGCACGATCATGCCGATGCGCGTCCGGTATAGTACGAGATAGAGCGCAAGCAGCGCGGCGGCGACGATACCGAGCAGCGCCAGACGATAGGTTGGATAGAACATGAAGCCGAGGGGCGTGATCCCAACGAGCGACGCGGGAGGCGGTAAAGTCTTGGACAAGCTGCCGAAAAAGAAGCGGACCGTCTCGACGATGACGATCCCGAGCCCGAAGGTGACCAGCAATTGGTCTTCAGGCGGCCTGGCGTAGAAATAACGGATGACGATCCGCTCGGTCAGGATTCCGACAAGCAGGACGAATACCGAGCCGGCAATGATCGCGACGACGAAGGACCCACTGTAGGTATAGGCTACCCACCCGGCGTAGCCGCCGAGCATGAACATGGCACCGTGCGCGAGATTGAGGACGCCAAGCGTGCCGTAGATGATGGTCAACCCCGACGAGATCAGCGCGAGCAATGCCCCGAGCACCAGCCCGTTAAAGCATTGCGAGATAAAATTGCCCCAGTTGATCACGTGCGCGTTCGCCGGTGGTGAATTTTCGTTTGCCGAGCGCCGGCTCGACGCTCAGCATGCAGGCATTCCCGATCACAAACAAGCTGTGGAGGGCGCGCTCCCAGGCGTCCCTCCACAGGAGAAAGTGTGCCTTCTCCGCAACGCTGCGGAGAGACACAGCGGCGATCAGGCATAGTCGCCTAGATTGCAGCCGAAGGCGTCTGGCTTTTGCATGAGCGGCTCGCCGGGCACGACGTCGGTCACTTCCCAATAGTCCTCACTGTTCTTCATGTCAGCCGGCTTCTTGCCGCGGACGATGATCACCGGACGAACCAGCTGGTGATCCTGCGGGCGGAAGTGCACGTCGCCGACGGTCGAGGGGAAAGTTTCGCCCTTCTCATACTGCTTGATTACATCCGGCGGATAGAACGAGCCGGCCTCCGACACCATGCGCGCCCAGATAGCGAACGACATGTAGGCATTGTTGGCGCCCCATTCCGGCCGGTAGTTGTACTTCTTGTAGAACGCGTCCACGAACATCTTGGCGAGCGGATACTTGTCTTCGAGCGTCCACCAGAAATCCGTCGCGGCATAGACGCCGGCGGTGAGTTCCGGACCGACTTCCTTGGCGAGAAACGGGATCTGATAGGGTATGACAAGCGTCATCTTCGGCAGGAGGCCGAATTGCTTGGCCTGCTGCACCGACAGCACCGCATCGCGGCCCCAATTCACGTTGATCAGGAATTCGGCGCCGGAATTGGCGATGTTGGTGAGGTATTGGCTGAAGTCCTGCGTGCCGAGCGGCGAGATCTGGTTGGTGACCATGGTCCAGCCGCCGTTTTGCGTCAGATAGTCGTTCACCGACTTGGTGACGGTGTGCCCGTAGGTGTAATCCGGCGTCATGAAAGCTGCCTTACGGTTCTTGCCGAAGGCCTTGAGCAGCACCGGCCCGATCGCGTTG
Source organism: Xanthobacteraceae bacterium (assembly GCA_049677525.1). Lineage (GTDB taxonomy): Bacteria > Pseudomonadota > Alphaproteobacteria > Rhizobiales > Xanthobacteraceae > BOG-931. Next base: position 12,035 of record JBAUCK010000217.1, on the reverse strand, counting down.
GCCGCCGTCTCGCCGTAGAAGTTCTGGCGGAAGCCGTAGCGCACGCAGTCCTTGCCAGTCGTGTCGTTCGAGCCCGAGATGCCGGTGACGTAGAGCACCTTCTCGCGTTGCGCGAACTTGTTGAGCGCGACTGCGACGGCGCTCGAGGTCGAGCCGGTCATCAGCACGATCTTGTTCTGGTTGATGAAGGTCTGCTCCGCCTGCACCGCGTCGTTCGGCTTGGCGGCGCTGTCGGCGGCGAGCAGGTTCACTTGCTTGCCGAGCAGGCCTTTGGTGACTTTCGGCGCGATCTTCTGCAGCAGCGGATCGCCTGAATTGATGTGCTCGACCGCCAGCTGCCAGCCCTTGAGCTCGTCTTCGCCCTGTACGGCATAAGTTCCGGTGCGCGGCACCGCAGCGCCGATATTGACCGTGCTGCCGGACGAACCGTCAGGCCAGGTTCCAATTGGCGCATGATCCTCGGCGAAGGCTGAGCGTATGATCTCGATCCGGCTGCCGCCGCCGGCTGAAAGCGCAGCAAGACCGGCGCCCGTTGCGACCGCTTGCCGCAGCAGGCGGCGCCGCGACGGGCCCGTTTTGACAGGCTTTTTCCCTTTAGTCACATCGACCTCCCTAGTGGCTGGTTTGTTATGGGGCGGAGTGTGACCGCCTTTAGTAGGGGTAGCATTAATCGCGCGCATTGATCCAAATTATAAAAATGAACGAGCTTCCGCTGCGGATCGCCGACAGGAACCGGCCGACTTCAGTTGCGCCGAAAGGCTGGCACGACGAACCGTTCATCGCCCGGCTGCGAAGCTTCGTTGATCTCACGCGATCCGATCTCGACCGGCTGTTCGCGCTGATCGAATGCGAGCATCCCGTCAAAAAACGGCGCGAGCTCGTGCTCGACGGTTACGTCTTCGGCAAGCTCGGCTTCGTGAAGGAGGGCTTCGCCGTGCGCTACAAACTGTTGCGCAACGGCAAGCGTCAGATCGTCAGTTTTCTGCTGCCGGGCGACGTAATCGGACTCCCCGGCAGTTTTCTCGACCGTGCCGCGCATTCGGTCATCGCGGTCACCGACATGACGCTGCGAGTTTGCGCGCTCGACGCCTTCGGTGAACCTGTGCTGTCTCAGACCGAAATTCGCGCTGGCCCTGAGCTGGCTCGCTGCGCAAGAGGCGGCGGTTTACGCGGAGCACATTATTAGTATCGGCCGGCGGACGCCAACCGAGCGGCTGGCGCATTTTCTCCTGGAAATCCATTTCCGGCTGTCCGCGGTCGGGCGCAGCGATGATTCGAGCTTCGAGCTGCCGTTCACCCAGGAAATGATGAGCGATGCGCTCGGACTCAGCGTGCCCCATCTCAACCGGACGCTCGGGCAATTGCGCACGAGCGGCTTGATCGCCATCGACGACCGCCGCGTCTTCTTTGCCGACATGCCTGCGCTGGCGCAACTTGCACAATTCCAGCCGGTCAATCCGGCGCGCATTCCGATGCCGGCTTTCGCTTAAGCCGCACATAATTGACCTTGCGCCGTGCACCGCGGCCGATTCTCACGACTCAGCCAGCCTGCCGGCCCCAAGCATGACATTTTGTCAGCCACAGGCTTTAATTGCGCCTGACAAACCGGTCGTTTCACAACACCCCCCAACGAAACTTGGCGAGTTCGGGAAGCCCCCATGAAGAAACGCCCAATGAGGAAATGCTCATGACCGATCTGACCATCACATCCATCCGCACGACTATGCTGCGCGTGCCATGGCCGGAGACACCGTGGCTCAAGGGCCACGCTTTCGGCGACAGCCGCAATATTCTGGTGCTCGACGTCGAGACCAAGGGCGGCATCAGGAGCATGGGTTATCTGTTGCTGTTCCGGCCGGGCATGAAAACCATCGCGGCATGCCTCGAAGAGGCGATCATCCCGCGCGTCATCGGCAAGGACGCGAGCGCGGTGGAAGCGATCTGGCAGGATCTGTGGCGTGCGACGGTAACGTATGGCCGCGGCGGCATCGCCTGCATGGCGATGTCGGCGCTCGACATCGCGCTGTGGGACGCGCTCGGCAAAGCGGCAAAACTGCCGCTGCACCGGCTGTGGGGACATTACCGCGCGCAGTTGCCGGCCTACGGCTCCGGTTGCTTCCGCGGCGTCGGCGGCGACGGCATGATCGCGAAGGCGCTGCACTATAAGGAGCGCGGCTACAAGGCGATCAAGATGCAGGTCGCCCATACCGAAGACCTCGCCACCGACCTCGACAATGTCAAACGCATGCGCGAGGCAGTCGGGCCCGGCATCGACATCATGATCGACGTCAATATGGGCTGGACCGCCGATGTCGCCATCCTGATGGGCCGCAAGTTTCAGGACTACGATGTGTATTGGCTGGAAGAGCCGGTGGTGCCGGACGACTTCGCCGGCTATCTGCGAATCGCCGAAGCGCTCGATCTGCGCATCGTCGGCGGCGAGACGCATTTCACCCGCTTCGACCTCAAGCCATTCTTCGAGAATCCGCAGCTGCCGATCCTGCAGCCCGACCCGATGCGCGGCGGTCTGACCGAATTGCGCAAGATCGCAACCGTCGCCGACACCTGGGGCATGACGATCGCGCCGCATCTGTTTCCGGAGCTGAATGTGCAGCTTCTGGCCTCCGTCCCGAACGGGCTCTGGATCGAGGACATGGGCCTGTCCGACGATCTGTGGATCGAGCCGGTGCCGGTCAGAAACGGCATGATCACCGCGCCGGAGCGGCCGGGACACGGGCTTGCCTTCCGGCCGGAAATATTGCGCGATTTCGCCGCCAGAAATTGAGTGGAACCCGATCTTTTCGGAATACCGGCTTCCCCTTTTCCGGATCATGCTCTAAGGCCTGAACCGCGCATCGTGCTATGGCGACCAAACATCGCGCCGTACTAGATTTTCGATTGGCGCATGTCCTGATCGGAAAACTGGTGCCCACGTTTCGGGGACATGCGCGACGCCAACCAGCGAGGTTCCGGATGAGGGCTCTTTGCGCACTGATCGGCGCAATCCTGCTGGCATCGGGTGGCGGCGCGGAAGCGGGCTTTATCGACGATAGTTCGAATTTCAGCCTGGCCATCTCGATGCTGCGCGGAGCGGTCGGCACGCATGCGCGGGTGCTCAAGATCGAAGGCGACGCCAACGGCATTGAGATCGAGGCGCAGGATCCAAAGAATCCGGGTCACATCGATCGCTGGCGCTACGGTATCGTCAACTATCTCGGCATGATTCCGCTGCGGCACCTGACCGGCCCGGAGCCGGTCGACCCGACGCTGATCAATCCAGACATAGCGGCGAACCTGTTCGACCTCGATACGGTGTAATTCTCCGCCGCGCCGAAGCTCATGGAAGCAGCCACAGCGCGCGCGCCTGCAGGACGAAGCCAAGGTCACGCGTATGGAAATCGAGCGTCAGACCTTCATCCTGCCAGAGCCGTCGAGCGGAGACGTGCGCTGGACCTTGCATATCGACAGCGGCCGCGAGCGCGCCGACATCATCGCCAACGCCGACGGCATCATCATCGGCGCCGATCTCAGCGGCACCCAGCGCGCGAAGATGCTCAATATCCTCAAAGAGCCCGAGCTCGCGGCCGATGCCGCCACGGCGTTTCGCGACGCCATCGGCACGCAATCGGTCTTGACGAGAGTCGGTATCGCACCGAAGACGGTGGCGTTCGGCACCAATATCCGCGACCAGTCGCTCGCCCGATTGGGCGGCGACCTGCCGTCGACCGCGACCTTCACCTGGGGTCTGAACGGACTACAGCAGCAGCTCGGCGCCATCGACGTTAGCGCGCAGATGGGCACACCGGCACCGGCCTCGTTCAGCATCAACGACGTCGACTGGACCATCGTCGGCAAGCTCGAAAGCGACGCGATGGCCAAAGCCGCGATCCCGCGATCGAGCATCAAAAATATCGCGCCTGCGGTATCGACCGATCAGCCGGGCCCGCCGGTTCTAAATTGGACTGTCGAAATCGTCGAGCCGAGCGGCGAAGTGACCACGGTGGTCGCCGACAAAACCGGCGCCATTGTCCGCGCCGACCTGCCGGAATCACGCCGGCCTAAAATCGACTGGCGCGATCCGGCGGCGCTCGCCGGCGCCATCGCCCGCGTCGAGGCGATCTTCGGCCAGAATGTCAAGATCGCCTCGATCGTCGCCGACGAGCGGCGTGGACGCATCACCGTCAACGACCCGGCGCATGGCGGCCAGGCGGCGACCTTCGATTTCACCGGCAACGGCGTCTCGCGCGCCGGCATCAGCTTTTCGCTCGATTCGATGGGACCGCGCTTCTCCGCCGCCGACCTTGCGGCACTGGACGCACAAAAGCTCGCGGCACTGCAGGCCGATGCTTTCAAGCGATTGAGCGGAGCAAAACAGGCCTATCTGGAAAGCGTCACCATCGGCGCGCATCCCTTTGTCCGCCAAGCCGGCGCCCATGCCATCGAGGTGCGCCTGCGGGACGTGCCCGAGGACTCGGTCAAAGCCGAATATGCTTAGATTGTCTATGATTTCAGCCGTCACGTGCTGGATTTTGTGACGTTCTGATTGTTGACTGCTTTGATTGTTGATTGGTGCTTTGTCCGCAGCGCCGATCGGTGAGCGAGAAATATCGGAAAATATTCGGCATTTTCTGCGGGCTGTTAGTTCTGATTTGCGCGCGCTTAGCAAGGAACCGTTCACGACGTCGCCAATGCTTGCCTTCCGTATTCCCGCTCGGCGTCGAATCGGGCAGGATATAACATCGCTTTGCCTATATGATTATACTTGGAAGCACGCGGCAAACAAAGAAGAATGCGGCAGTCTGCGTACGACCGCGCGATCTTCTTGATGCAAGAACAGCACGAACGGCTCGGTGCGAAACAACGCGATGCATGGCAGCGATCGTCGATTCGAGTGGAGCAGATAATACCTCAGGGTACCGTGAAGTAGTTCAACAGCCAAAAAGGCTATGGGTTCATTCAACCGCAAGCCGGCGGCAAGGATATCTTCGTTCACGTTTCTGCGGTGGAACGCGCCGGACTGAACGGCCTCGACCAAGTCGTCGAATACGAGGAGGTCGCAAACCGCGGCAAGATGTCGGCGGGAAATCTGAAAGTTCAGCACTAAACTTCGCTGCCGTGCGAACGCGTTGGCGTTGCGCGCCTACATCTCCAGACGGCAATTCGTCTCCGGAATGGCGCAGCGGCGATAGACATACCCTAGGCTCGACATAGCCGACGCGGCCTTCGCTGAGCGCACGGAGATCGCGACGCAGGCTGATCAACATGCTTCAGCTACGACACTTTCAGCAGCACATCCGCCAGCCATTCCGGCTGATCGATCATCACGTCATGGCCGCTCGTGTCGTTGACAAATGTATGCCACGACGGATCGGCCTTGCACTCAGCAAGCGCTCTGTCGAAGGCGGCCTGCGGATATTGCAGCGCGCGGATATAGGTCTTTTTTGCGATCGCGTCGCGCTTGCCGGTCAGCTTGATCGCCTGCAGCGCCGGACCGTTCGGCTGCTGAGTCAGCTTCGAATCGATCCAAGCGTAATCCTTCTCGCTCTTTGAAAACGTCTTCGCCGGCGGCGGCTTGCGGCCGGGCTCGCCGCGCGCGACCGCTTCCTCCATGGCCTTGCGGCTAAACTCGGAAATGTAATCGGTGCCTTTTTCGCCGTCCTTCGGCTTGAACGCGTCGAGCCAGACGATGGAAGCAACGCGGCCGTGGATCTGCTCGAGCGCGCCCGAGCACGGCCAGCCGCCATAAGAATGCGGCACGAGGCAGATGTCCTTGAGGTCTTCCCAATTCACCAGATTGACGATGTCGGTGATCTGGGTGTCGAGATTGATGTCCTTGCTCAGAAGATGCGAGCGGTCGCCATTGCCGGTCAGCGACGGCGCGTAGATCTTGTGGCCGTGGCTTTCGAGAATGTCGGCGGTGCGCCGCCAGCACCAGGCGCCATGATAGGCGCCGTGAATGAGTACGAATGTCTTGCGCACACTTGTCTGCGTCCTTGCTTGCGTCCCACTTGCCATTGCGATCCCGGCAACTCCCGCGCTCAGCGCCATCCGACGCGTCATCGAGTGGTCCGGCATGATAATATTCTCCTGATTCTCTTGGAGTCCGTGCGTCTACATCCCGCGCTGCGGCGCCAGTTTCCCAGCGTTTCAATCACGGCGCATCGATCGCGGTCTCGGCTGCGTAGTCTTTGGCCGCGCTTTGCAAAAATTTACACGATCGGCGCCGCGTCCGATAGGCCGATCGCCGACGCCGCTCCGGGCGCCTCGTGCATCGGTGAGGTCGGGGCCACCGCTATTTGGCGCGAAACAAGGCAGCAAGATTCGTCGTGGGCGCGCCTGCGTGATGGTTGAACGAAGAGCGGATTTCGCAGGCCGCGCGCGCTATCGGGGCCGTCGTGCCGGCGCGCCGGCTTCGCGGAATAAGCGGGCGAACACAGCGCGTATCCACTGGTTGCCCGGCTCGTGGTGGAAGCGGGCGTGCCAATACTGTGAAATTTCGATCTTTGGCAGCTTGATCGGCGGGGTAACCACCTCAAGGTCGAGGTCTTCCGCAAGCACGGTCGCGATCGACAGCGGCAGAGTCGCCACCGCATCGCTGCGCTTGGCGACGATGGCGGCCGCGAGAAATATCGGCACGCGGCACACGATATTTTCCGGCGCGATCACGGCTTCGACCGCGTGCTCCGCACGCCTATGGGCGTGCCCGGTGCCGAGTGTCGAGACCAGAACGTGCCGTTCCGAGGTGAACGCCTTCAACGAAGGTTGCCCACGAAGCCGGGGGTGACCTCGCCGCACCACGCTTACATAGGTTTCGGTCCAGAGCGGCTGCCGCCGGATACCCTTGCCAAGATGCGAGAACGCCCCCATGGCGAAATCGATGGTGCCGGTTTCCAACCACGAATCGAGATGCTCAGCATCGAATTGTACCGCACTCAACCGCACCCGCGGCGCTTCTTTTTCAAGAAACTTCACGAGTGGCGGCAACAGCTTGATGACGCCGGCATCGACCACGCAGAACGTGAAATTACGGTTCGACGTTTTCGGATCGAACGGCACGTTTTCGGTCCGCAGCGTGCGCACGCTGTCGATGACCGCACGCACCGGCTTTTCCAGATCGAGCGCTTTCGCAGTCGGCTCCATCCGCGACGACACCCGTACGAACAGCGGATCGTCGAAGCAGCGGCGCAGCCGGGCCAGCGTCTTGCTCAAGGCCGGCTGCGTGACGTTGAGAACACGGGCCGCCCGCGTCAGGCTCCGCTCGCGCAACAGCACGTCGAAAACCTGCAGCTGATGCAGATCGAGATCGGCTGAATAGCCAGACGGAATGGAGATTATATCCATAGGTGCATAGTATGCGGTGTCACGCGGGAGTAGTCTAGGAGGCACGACGGTAACGCCATGCGAGGACGAGGATCCTATGACCGTCACCACGCCGATGCAGAGCTGCGCCCCGCGACAGGCCACGCGCACAGTGCTGCGGACCGGAGCGCATTATCTCGAATCCCTCAACGACGGCCGCACGGTCTGGGTCGGCAACGAGAAGGTCGACAACGTCGCCACCCATCCGCTTACGCGCGATTACGCCAAGCACACCGCCGAGTTTTTCGACCTGCACCGCCGCGAAGACTTGTGGGACACGCTCACTTTCGTCGATGAACAGGGCGCGCGCCGTTCGATGATGTGGTTCCAGCACCGCAGCAAAGACGAACTGGTGCGCAAGCGCCGCTATCTCGAATTCATCATGAAACAGTTCGTCGCGGCGTCGATGCCGCGCACACCCGATTCGCAAAACTACATGCTGGTGACCTACATCGACGATCCGGAGCCTTGGGAGAAGGCCGCGATCGGCGCTGACGAGCGAGGGCTTGCCAACAATATCCGCAATTTCTGGCAATACGCGATGGATCACGACCTCGTGGTGGCGCCGCATTTCGTCGACCCGCAGGCGGATCGTTCCGATCCCAACGCTCACGCTAATTCTGCGGCGCTCCGCATCGTCTCGACTAGCGACGCGGGCATCCTGGTCAACGGCGTCAAGGCAATCGGCACCGCGTCAGCCTTCGGCGACTTCCTGCATCTCGGCGTCTTCTTCCGTCCTGGCGCCAAGGGCGACCAGATCATCTACGGCGTCTGCCCGGCCAATCTGAAAGGCATCAGCATCGTTTGCCGCGAAAGCGTGGTGATCAAGGACCCGATCGAGCATCCCCTCGCCTCACAGGGCGACGAACTCGACGCCACCGTCATATTCGACAATGTGCTGATCCCGTGGAAATACGTCTTTCACATCGGCAATCCGGAGCACGCCAAGCTCTATCCGCAACGGGTTTTCGACTGGGGCCACTATTACGCCCTGGTGCGCCAAGCCGTGCGTGCCGAATTGCTGGGCGGTCTTGCCATCTTGATGTGCGAGCATCTCGGCACCGCCAAGATCGAGGCCGTGCAGGCCCGGCTCGCGAAGATTATCGCCTTCCAGCAGACCACATATGCCCACGTCCTTGCCGCGGAGGACCAAGGCTTTTACACGCCGGGCGGGCTCTACAAGCCGGACATCCAGCTCTTCAACTGGGGCCGCGTCTACTTCCTGCAGAATCTCGGACCTATGGTCGACGAGCTGATCGACCTCTGCGGCCGCAGTGCCATTATGTTCCCGACCGAGGCGCAATGGCAGAATCCGGCGATGCGCCCGTGGCTCGAGAAGCTCAACAAGGGCGCGACCGGCGAAGCCTATGACCGGATCAAGATCGCTCGCGTCATTCGCGACCTTTATCTCACCGATTGGGGCAGCCGCCTGTTCATGTTCGAGAATTTCAACGGCACCCCGCTGCAAACTCTGCTGGCGCTGACCATGAAACGTGCCGAGTTCACAGGCTCCGGACCGTTCGCCGCATTCGCCAGACGGGTTTGCGGCATCGAAGCCAAGACTGACAAGACCGAATACCAGGCGACCGCCGATTACGCCAAAGCCCAGGACGCCGGCGGCGGGCGGCGGGCAGTCAACATCTAAGAATAGGACGAGGAGAGGAAAGAACCATGGTCGAGCAACGGATCAGCTACGTTCCGCTGGAGAAGATGGACGAGAAGATGCGCGCCGAGATGGAGCGCTGTCAGCGCGAAGGCACACCGCGGCCGGAGAGCTCGGCGGTTCGCGCCCATGTTCCGGCGGCGTTTTGGTTCTTTGCCGACTCCTGGAAGAACCTGTTCCACAACGGCGTTCTCGATCACGCTGTCAAGGAGCTATGCCGGCTATATGTGTCGCGCTCGGTGCAATGCGAGTATTGCGGCAATCAGCGCTCGGTGAAATCCACCCTCAGCGGTGCGCTGATCGAAGAGCATGTCATGGACCTGCTTAATTTCGAAAAATCGAGCCGCTACAACGAACGCCAGCGGGCGGCGCTCGCCTATGCCGAGGCGATCACCTGGCATCTCAATACCGACGATAAGTTCTGGGATCGCATGCACAAGAACTTCAGCGAGCCGGAGCTGGTCGAGCTCGGCTGCATGATCGGCTTGACGCTCGGCCAGCAGAGTTGGCTGCGGCTTCTCAACATCGAGCATCACCAGGTCACGGCGGGCACCGATGCGTCGATGGCGCCGGGCTACGAAAACATGAAGAAGCTCGAGAACACCAAGTCGCAAACCGGCTACTGGGCAAAGCAGCCGGTCGGGCAGACCAGCTGATGTGGCTGAAGGCTCTCTGCAGGGGAGATCGAAATGCACGGGCTCTATCCAAATGACGTGTCCTGGCTCGACCCCGCGGGCCGGCTCCTGATCGTCGCGCTGTTTTTGATCATCGGCATCCGCAACCTGCAGAGAGTCCACATCGAGGACCACATCGCGCGGCTGACCAAGTTCGGAGCGCCGATGCCGAAGGCGACGTTCTGGATCGGCGAGACCGCCTCGTTCGTCGCCTGCGTCATGATCCTGTTGAACTGGCATGCCGACATCGGCGTCATCACCCTGATCGCGTTCATCGTACTCGCCTCGCTACTGCTACTCCGCTTCTGGGAGGTCGATGTGCCGCCGATGCGGCTCGGCATGCAGAACGGCTTCTGCGCCAACCTCGCAGTGCTCGGCGGACTTCTGCTGCTGCTGCAGAACGTGCGGTGAATGGCATGGCGCAAGGTACGGCGCGGCTTGATCCACTGCCGCCGGAGCATTCGCCGGAGCTGAAGGATCAGTTCGCAAGCTTCTTCAAGTCGCTCGGTTTCGTTCCCAACAGCGTGTTGACGATGCAGCGCGACCCGAAGCTCGTCCACGCCTTCGTCACCTTGCAGGGCGCGATCTGGGGACCGGACAGCAAAGTGGATCGCGGCCTCAAGCGCCTGATCGCCCACGTGGCGAGCCGCTCGGCTGGCGATGCCTATTCGATGGCGCACACCGCAAGCGGCGCGTTGCATTTCGGCGTCGCGCCGGAGAAGCTCGCCGCCGTGAGCGACTTCGCGGCGAGCGCGCTGTTCACGCCTGCGGAGAAAGCGGCGCTTGCGATTGCCAACGCCGCCGGCCGGGATGCCGTTACCGACGACATGTTCGCTCACCTGCGCACGCACTGGAGCGATGTTGATATTGTCGAGATTGTCGCCGCCATCGCCGCGACCGGCTTCGTCAATCGCTGGAATGCGACGATGGCGACACCGCTGGAAGACGAGCCGATGCAGGCGGGCCACGACCATCTTGCTGCGTCAGGATGGACGCCGGGAGCACACCAGCCCGATTAGGCCGCGCGACATCATTTCATCATCTCCATTCTGGGAGACAGAACATGACCACCAAAGGCAAGCACTCTGAACCTGGCGCCGGCAATATCTACGCCAAGTCGAACGAGGTCATCGTCAAGATTACCGGAGGCGACACGGACCAGACATTTGAACTCGTCGAGGAGAACTGCAAGCCCGGTTTTCAGTCTCGCGCGCATTATCACATCAAAGCGTTCGAGACCTTTTACATCTTTGACGGCAGTGCCGATTTTCAGGTCGGCGACGAGCTCTTCCATGCCAAGAAAGGCTCATGTGTGCATATTCCACCGGGTGTGTCGCATCAGGTCACATCACGGGACGGTGTCCGCATGCTGATGATTTATAGCCCGGCGGGCACCGAGGGCATGTTCGCGGCCATGCACGCGCTGACCCAGGATCAGCTGATGGATGCCGAACTGACAAAGCGCATCGCGCTCAATCACGACACGGTCATGATCGAAAAATCCGAGAGCGGGCGCGGCAAAGGCACCATTCTTGGTTAGCCGGCGAGTTTCCCGCTCACACGCTTTGCCTTCGGGAGGGCTGAGGGCTGGTAGCGGAGGACGGATTCGAACCGTCGACACGCGGATTATGATTTCTTGTCGAGATCGTTCTGGCAAATTCCATAAAGTTCGATTGCACTCGATTTCCAATGGCTTAGCTCCAACTCCTTATTCCATCCCAACCCGGCAATTTCCCTTATATTCTTTGCAAGTTTTCACAGGAATTACACCGCGATTGCGCAATCATCGGTATTCCAAGACAAAGTCGAACACGAAACCCTCTTGCTGCAAAAGCGGAAAGTTGAGGCACCCTCAGAATGAAGCATAAACAAGCTCAGGTCTTTGTATTCGGTAAGTGTCGTCCCACGTGCCCAATAACGAATTTACCGCACGTCTTATCTATTAGGTAGTGTATTGACGCGCACGAATTTGCATCACCGGACCCTATGGTAATGTGTGGCTCGAAGTATTGCCTCTTATTGTCGTACTCGAATTGATAGCTCGCTCCATCTTTTGATTTTGTAGTAGCGGATATATGAATGCTACTGCGCTTGCCCCAACCTCGATCCTTTAATTGTTTCAATATGTCTCCACCCACGCCGTTCGCCGCAATATCCTCGAGGTCAGACAGTGCCTCCAAAACATCAGCTGGTCGCTTGAAAGGGCTTTCTCTTGCTGCCTCAACCGCGCTGTCGAGAATGATAAGATGAGGCATTTCCCTAGCCCTTATACAGGCTTCTTCCATCGTCGCCGGTGCTTCGGCTTTTTCTTCCCCCTCATCTTCCGCGCTCTCTTCTTC
>JBAUCK010000216.1:0-57357 GCA_049677525.1 Xanthobacteraceae bacterium | reverse complement strand
AATAGCGCCGCTTCGCCGTCTGATAGGGTCCAAAGCGCTCCGGCAGATCACGCCAACGTGCGCCCGAGCGGGCTATCCACAACAGCGCATTGAAGAAACGCCGGCCGTCGCTGCGCGGACCGCGCTTGCCTTTGCGCCCGCCCGGAACGAACCGCTTGATCCGCTCCCACTGATCATCCCGAAGGTCTTCGCCTTCCAAAGCTGACCGCCGCCAAAAGCCAGCTTTGAATCTGATTTGCACCCCGTTGGGAATCCCCGTCACTACAGCCTAGAGCCTGACGTGATTTCGTCATAACGTGACGTCCATCTGAATCGGATTGGACTGTCAGCGGGGATGGCGCAGCACACACCCCTCTACATTGTAGCTTCGCAGCACCCGCGCGTCGGCAAGACGCTGGTCGCACGCCTTTTAATTGAATATTTCCGCCTCAGCGGCCGGCCGATCGTCGGCTACGACCTCGATCCGCGCGAGCCGGCGCTGGCTGCGCATTTTCCAAGCCGCGTCTGGCCGGTCGATATCGCCGATACCCAAGGCCAAATGGCGCTGTTCGACCGGCTGGTGGCCGATAATTGGCGGACCACCTCCTCGATATCGGTTACGGCCTGTGCGAGCAGTTTTTCCAGGTCATGCCCGAGATCGGCTTCGAGCAGGAGGCGGCGCGGCGCGGCATCGTCCCGATTGTTCTGTTCATCACCGACTCGGCGCCGACCACGGTCCGCCGCTATGGCGAGCTGCGGGCGCGGCTGCCGCGCACGATGTTCGTGCCTGTGGATAACGAGGCGACCTCGTTCATGTTCATCCCGAACGACTTTCCGCCGACGCGGCCGGAATGCGGCGCGATCCGCATCCCGCGGCTGTCGCCGATCGTTCGCGGTGTCATCGACCGACCGGGCTTCTCATTCGCCGGATATCTCGGCAAACGGCCGGGCGGACCGACCGAAGTGCATACTTGGATCGACACCATCTTTTCCGAATTCCGCGAGTTGGAATTGCGGCTTTTGATCGGAGAGCTCGAATCCCCGCTGTGCGGCTACGCCACCCGGCGATCTGCCGGCTAAGCGCGATAACAGGCGATAAAGCGCCGATAGCGCCGCGATCAGCGCCCCTCGAAGGCGACCAAAGTGCGTACCGGCACACCGAGCTTCTTGATTTTATCGGCGCCGCCGAGATCCGGCAGATCGATGATGAAGCAGGCGGCGACGACTTCGGCGCCGACCTGCTGCAGGAGCTTCAGCGCAGCCTCGGCCGTGCCGCCGGTCGCGACCAGATCATCGACCAAGATCACGCGTTCGCCCTTGGTGATGGCGTCGACATGCATTTCCATCTCGTCGACGCCGTATTCAAGCGAATAGCCGATACTGACGCGCTTGAACGGAAGCTTGCCCTTCTTGCGGATCGGCACGAAGCCGCAGGACACTTGATGCGCCAGCGCCCCGCCGAGGATGAAGCCGCGTGCTTCGATGCCCGCAACCTTGTCGATCTTGCCGCCGGCCCAAGGCTGCACCAGTTCGTCGACGGCGCGGCGGAAGGCCCGCGCATTGCCGAGAAGCGTCGTGATGTCGCGGAACGTGATGCCGGGCTTTGGATAATCCGGGATGGTGCGGATCGCAGCCCTTAGGTCGTTCTCCAAAGCTTCACTGGTCATGTTCGACAAAGCCCCATCGTCCTCAAGAAGCGTGACGGTGAGGCCCACGCGCCGCCGGAAATCCCGGACGAGCGTAAGCCCCGCGCTACTGTGGCGAACCCCGCGCTGCAACGCAACAGCAGCGCCGTACCGACACAAGGTCGGCGCGGCGGCCGCATCCGTTGGGCCTTGAATGCGTTGAACGCCGGTCTTAAGCCGAGGTCTTCTGCGGCTTTTCCAGTTCCGGATCGTGCAGGATGTCGTGCCAGAGCTTCTTCTTCGAGAAGTAGAGCAGGCACGTGAAGGCGATGAGGAAGATCATCACCTGGAAGCCGAGGCGGTGACGCGCATTGAGCGTCGGCTCCGCCGCCCACATCAGGAAGGCGGCAACGTCACGGCCATATTGATCGACGGTCGTCGGCGTGCCGTCGGTATATTCGACCTGGCCGTCGCTGAGCGGCTTGGGCATGCCGATGGCGTGACCGGGGAAATATTTGTTGTACTGCCCGCCCGGCGGCAGCACGAAGCCAGCGGGCGGATCGGTATAGCCGGTGATGATGGCGTGGATGTAATCAGGCCCGTCCTCCTGATACATCGTGAACGCGTCGAAGATGAAGTAAGGGAAGCCCGCCTCGAAGCTGCGTGCCTTGGCGAGCACCGACATGTCCGGCGGCAGCTTGCCGCCGAGCGCTGCGCGCGCGGCTTCATCGTTGGCAAAGGGCGGCGGGAAGGTGTCGGAAATCTGCCCCGACCGCTGGAACATCTGGCCCTGGTCGTTCGGGCCTGCCGTCACCTGGAAGGTCGCGGCGATCGCGCCGGCCTGCGCCTCGGTGAAGCCCGGTCCGCCCGGCTCGGCGAGGTTGCGGAACGACAGCAATTTGATGCTGTGGCAGTTCGAACAGACCTCGCGATAGACCTTGAAGCCGCGCTGCAGCTGCGCCGGGTCGTAGGTGCCGAATGGACCGTGGAACGACCAGGTCTGCCGCGGCGGGGCCTCAGCGTCCTGCGCCGACGCGGCATGGGAGCCGAGGCCCGAAAGCGCCGTCGCAACGGCGAGGGTCAAAATGCTGCGCTGAAATTTCATGGCCGGCCTCCCCTCAAGCGCCCGATGCCGATGCCGGCGCGCTCTTGCCCAGCACCGATTCCGAGATGGAGTTCGGGAGCGGCTTTGTCGTTTCGACCAATCCGAGGATCGGCAAGATCACCCAGATGAAGCCGAAATAGTAGATGGTGAGAATTCGCGCCGCGATCACATAACCGCCGGTTGGCTCCTGCGAGCCGAGATAGCCGAGCCCGATCACGGCAATGAAGAAGATGAACAGGCATTGCCGGAACATCGGCCGATAATTCGCCGAGCGTACGCGCGACGTATCGAGCCACGGCAGGAAGGCGAGCGAGACGATCGCAAGCCCGAGCGCGCAAACGCCGATCAGCTTGTTCGGGATCGCGCGCAGGATGGCGTAGAACGGCAGGTAGTACCATTCCGGCACGATATGCGTCGGCGTCTGGCCCGGGTTGGCCGGAATGTAATTGTCGGAATGGCCGAGATAGTTCGGGATGTAGAAGATGAAATAGGCGAAGAGGATGCAGAAAAGTCCGACGAAGAAGGCATCCTTCATCGTGGCATAGGGCGTGAACGCCACCGTGTCCTTTTCGGTTTTCGGATCGACGCCGGTCGGATTGTTCTGGCCGACCACGTGCAGCGCCCAGATGTGCAGCACGACCACGCCGACGATGACGAACGGCAGCAGGTAGTGCAACGAATAGAAACGATTGAGCGTTGGATTGCCGACCGCGAAGCCGCCCCACAGCCAGGTGACGATCGGATCGCCGACGCCCGGAAACGCCGAGACCAGGTTGGTGATGACGGTCGCCGCCCAGAAGCTCATCTGACCCCACGGCAGCACGTAGCCCATGAAGCCGGTCGCGACCATGAGCAGGAACAGGATGACGCCGAGGATCCACAACACTTCGCGCGGCTCCTTGTAGGAGCCGTAATACATGCCGCGCGCGATATGGACATAGACGGCGAGAAAGAAGAACGACGCGCCGTTGGCATGGATGTAGCGCAGGAGCCAGCCATAATTGACGTCGCGCATGATGCCTTCGACGGAATTGAAGGCGAGATCGACGTTCGGCGTGTAATGCATCGCCAGCACGACGCCGGTGACGATCTGCACGCCGAGCATGAAGGTCAGGATGCCGCCGAACGTCCACCAATAATTCAAATTGCGCGGCGTCGGATAAGCGATGAAGGAGGAATAAACGAAGCTCGCGATTGGCAGCCGCCGCTCCAACCATTGCATGAACGGGCTCTGCGGCTGATAGGTCGAGTGTCCGCTCATTGTCGAACCTTATGCCTGACTGGTTTCGCCGATCCGGATTTTACTGGCGGAGATGAATTGATAGGGCGGCAACGGCAGATTGAGCGGAGCCGGCCCCTGGCGGATCCGCCCTGACGAATCGTATTGCGAACCGTGGCACGGGCAGAACCAGCCGTCGAAGTTGCCCTGATGCGGCAGTGGAATGCAGCCGAGATGCGTGCAGATGCCGATCACCACGAGCCACTGCTCATGGCCGGCTTGGACGCGCGCCGAATCCGGCTGCGGATCGCGCAAGGTCTGCCAATCGACGTCTTGTGCAAGCTTCACGTCGTTCGGGGTGCGGTTGAAGATGAAGATCGGTTTCGACCGCCAGAACACCTGGATGATCTGGCCGGGCTGGATGGGCGCGAGATCGACCTCGACGGGCGCGCCGGCGGCAATGGTAGAGGAATCCGGGTTCATCTGCCCGATCAGCGGGACCAGCGTCGCGGCCGCCGCTACGGCACCGACAGTCGCCGTCGCAATGTAAAGGAAATCGCGGCGTGTTGGTTCGGCCGAAGAGATCGCGGTCACTGTTCTTCCACCCTCGCCCGTCTTGCGTTTATTCCACCCCATACTGCGCTTGGGCCACGATTTTGCCTCGTGCAGCGGCAGATGGGTTCGCATCCGGCCTGGGGAAGGTCAGACGCGTTGCATTCCGGTGGGGGTTTATTGGCACCCTTGCCGGGAGAGTGCAAGGGTAGGCGCGACGACACCCACAACGCCGCCATAGCGCCCGGTGGCAGCCCCAATGCGGGCTCAATGCGGGATCGATCCGCAGACCTCGAATCAGCACGCGACGTCCGACCATGCCCCTTCGCATAGCCCTCTATCAGCCCGATATCCCGCAAAATACCGGAACCGTTTTGCGCTTGTGCGCCTGCCTTGGGATGACGGCGGACATTATCGAACCGGCCGGCTTTCCGACCTCCGACCGCGCCTTCCGCCGCGCCGGGATGGACTATCTCGATGCCGTCGACATCGTGCGGCATGCTTCGTGGGGCGAATTCGAGGCTTGGCGGCGCGGCGGACACAGTCGCCTCGTACTGTTCACTACCAGGGCGACACTGTCCTATCTCGATTACAGCTTTGAGACGGACGACACTCTCCTGTTCGGCCGCGAGTCCGCAGGCGTTCCCGACGAGGTGCATGATGCCGCCGATGCCCGCCTCGTCATCCCGCTGCGGCCGGGGCTTCGCTCGCTCAATGTCGCACTCGCGGCCGCCATGGCGGCCGGCGAAGCGCTGCGGCAGACCGGCGATAGACCTGCATGAAACAATGACCGGTATGAGCCGGCGATCTGGATCAATACCTTCGCGCGCTGTTATGACATTATCGCGCCAATAGTCCGCGAACAACAGCTAACCAGCCGACACGTCATGAACGGTGGCACGACCGAAGAGCGCAAAGCCAAGACGAAGGCCTGGTTCGAAACGCTGCGCGATCAAATCATCTCTGCCTTCGAGGCGCTAGAAGACGCGCTGCCCGCAAGCGCGCCGCTTGCCGATCGCCCCGCCGGCCGCTTCACACGCACGCCGTGGAACCGCACCGACCATACCGGCTCGCAACCGATCTCCGGTTCACCCGAGATCGGCAATACAGATGCTGGGCCGGCAGGCGCCGGCCCAGGTGGCGGCGGCACAATGGCGATGATGAAAGGCCGCGTCTTCGAGAAAGTCGGTGTTCATGTCTCGTCCGTGTTCGGCGAATTCGCGCCGGAATTCCGTAAGGAGATTCCGGGCGCCGCCGAGGATCCGCGCTTCTTCGCCGCCGGCATCTCGCTGATCGCCCACTTGCACAATCCGCATGTGCCTGCCGTGCACATGAATACACGCTATGTCGTCACCACCAAATCGTGGTTCGGCGGCGGCGCCGATCTGACGCCGGTGCTGGAGACACGGCGCAGCCAAGACGATCCGGACACAAAGGCCTTCCATGCCGCGATGAAAGCCGCGTGCAATGCACACGCCGGCGTCGCGAGCTACGACAAATACAAAAAATGGTGCGACGAATATTTCTTTCTCAAGCATCGCGGCGAAATGCGCGGCATCGGCGGAATCTTTTACGATTGGCTCGATAGCGGCGACTTCGACTCCGACTTCGCCTTCACCAGAGACGTCGGGCGTGCGTTTCTCGCCATCTATCCGCAACTGGTGCGGAAAAACTTTGCCACGCCGTGGAGCGACGCCGAGCGCGAGGAGCAATTGGTGCGGCGTGGTCGCTATGTGGAATTCAATCTGCTCTACGATCGCGGCACGATTTTCGGCCTACGCACCGGCGGCAATGTCGAGTCGATCCTGTCCTCGATGCCGCCGGTGGTGAAGTGGCCGTAAAGATGGCTGTGAAGAAGGTGGCTGTGAAGACTCGGGCATTATCAATCATTTGAACGCCCCCACCGCTATTCGAAAATAAGATCGCGCGCATGCCGCTGGTGACGAACAGGCGTCACATGGCGTCGTTAGGCTCTGGGCGCCGCCCAATCACCGAATACAGGAGACGAAGATGGCATTCGCGCCCGGCGACATCGTTGCGCTTAAGTCAGGCGGTCATTCCATGACCGTCGTTGCGATTGAAGCTAAAGACGTCAACTGCCTCTGGGTTAATGACGCCGGCGAACTGTTTCGGCAGTCCATTCCGGCAATCGCGCTGACGATGATCGAACAGAGTGAGAGCGACGAGGACGAAGCAGAAGAAGAACACGAAGACGAGGATGAGGAAGACGACGAGGACCGCGAGAAGCGGCGCAAGAAGGGCTGACGTCGGCAACCGCCAACACCTTTGGACCACGGGTCGTCGCCGGGCACCGGCGGCAAGTAATTTTGTCTTATGCCGCCGATGGTGAAAAAGGCCGAAACGATCGTTGCGAATCGCCGTTGCAATCGTCCTTGAAACAATCGTAGATTGAGATGCTGCGTCCGTCCTGGCTGTGGGGCGAGTATGGCAAGCGTTGACGTCGGCGGAACCTATGCGCCACGCGACAAACCGGCCGCAACCTCGGCCGACGTTGCCTCCGACGCTCAAGCGTCTGGTGTCCAGGCAATGGCGCTGCAGCCAAGGCAGGCTTTTGGCAACGCGTCAAAGGCGCCATCGTCCGTACCGAAAACGAATTCGCCCTCATCAAGGGTCTCGCGATCGTCAGCGTATTTGGCACCCTGACCGGCGACTATTTCCAATATTTGTCGTCCTACCAGGACAAGGTGTCCGCGCTGGCCCAGGCGGACATGACTGCGGCCATCACCGCATTCACCGACACGTCAAATACGCTGTCGCAAGCGATCACCTTTCAGGATCTCCTGTTCTTCGACTTCATCCACGCCAGAAAACTCAATGCTGGCGGCGACGACAATGCGCTGACCAGCAAACACGCGCGCGACTTGGACAAGCCTTACGAGGACACAGCTTCGTCACTGCACGAGAACGTCAATCTGATCGCGCGGAAGATGGAAATCTATGTCGACTGGCCGAGCAACCTCGGCCGCGATCCGGCGACCGAGACGAGTTTCGGCACCGATCCGATCAATATGTCGGCGCTCGGCGATGTCGACTTCGATTGCGATCAGGATATGCCGAAGTTCGACCCGAACGATCATGTCGTCCAGAAAGCCAAGAACGGAAAGTCACTGAGTGTCAGATTGGTACAGCGCCAAGCATCACGTCTATACGATCGCCTATTGCTTCGAAGCGACCCACAAAGCCTGGATGGAAGTGATCCGGCAATGGGCGTCGCAAAGCTCGCTGCAGCCTGACGCGGTGGCGAATTTCTTCTCCGGCCATACGGCCGATCTTCTGCATGACTGGCTGGACGGCGAAATCGTGCGGCTCAACGCCTTCATGAGCCGGACCATGAATGAAATGGAAGGCATCCGCGTCAAATATCGGCCCGCCGGCTTCATGTGCAGCGTGCCGGGCGTGCGCGAAATCATGGGCCGAAAATTCACGCCGATCCGCGTCGCGGAACCGTGAGCCGCGCTGGGTCTATGCGCTGAACGCCCCGGCGATCATGACCAGACCGCCAACTATGACGACGGCATCGAGCAGCAGGGTGTGAACATGCACCGGCAGACGCTCGACGATGAGCTTCGCCAGGAACGTGCTGGGAAAAGTCACCGCCCCGATCAAGAAACCGAACGCAATCACTTTCGGCGTGAGGACGCCGGCGGCGCCAAACACGCCGACTTTGATGACGCCGGTGACGACCGAAATCGCAGCGTCGGTCGCGATCACCGCGGCGCCTTCAAGGCCGGTCGCCATCAGCACCGACAACATGATCACTCCGGCCCCGGTGGTGCCGCCCGTCAGGAGGCCCCAGCCGCCGGCGCCGACGAAAAAGCCCTTTTCGCCGAGGTGCAAACCTCGCTGTTTAAGGAGACGCCGCAGCGGCACGGTCGCGATCAGGGTCGTACCAATTACCAAAGCCGCGCCCCGGCCCGTCAGCAGCGTATAAAGCCAGGCGCCGAGCGCGCAGGCCGGCAGTGCGACAGAAAGCGCAACGACGACACGCCGCGGATCGACAGAGCGGCGGAACGCAGTCACGCGCGCGGTATTCGAGAACATCGCGGAGATGGCGATGATCGGCACCACCGGCGCGGCGCCGACCATCGGCACCAGGACGAGCGGCATCAGCGCGCCAGTGCCGTAGCCCGCGACCCCGCCGGCAACGGCGGAGAACGCCGCCAAACCGACGATAAGAACAAGCTGGATAAGGGTCACATCCGGCAGGAATGGCATGGGCGAGGCAACGGAGTAGTGCGGATATAGACGTTGACTTGAGCACGTTCAGTTACGAGAACTGTCACTCGACGAGAAGTTAATTCGTGGAGCCCTGCGATGGACCTCGGAATTGCCGGCCGCAAGGCGATCGTATGTGCTTCGAGCCGAGGCCTGGGGCTCGCCTGCGCCAAAGCACTCGCGGAGGCCGGCTGTGAGGTCGTGATCAACGGCCGCGACGTTGAAAAGCTTGGCGCCGTGGCGGCCGGCCTGCACAAGGCAACCGGCGCCATGATCATCCCCGTCGCCGCCGACGTCGCCTCGCCCGAGGGCCAGAAGGCGCTGTTCGCGGCCTGTCCCGAGCCGGATATCCTGGTCAACAACAATGGCGGCCCGCCGCCGCGCGATTTCCGCGAGCTCGACCGGCAGAAGCTCATCGACGGCGTCATTGCCAATATGGTCACTGCCGTAGAACTCGTGCAGAAGGCGATCGACCCGATGATCGCCAAAAAATTCGGCCGCATCGTCAACATCACATCTGGCTCGGTGCGGATGCCGCTCGCGGGCCTCGACCTTTCCTCCGGCGCGCGAGCCGGACTGACCGCGTTTCTCGCCGGCGTCGCGCGCTCGGTCGCGGACTCCAACGTCACCATCAATTTCATCCTGCCCGGCGTCTTCGCCACAGACCGCCTGCGCGGTTACATTGATGCGATGGCGAAGAAAAAGGGCATCAGCGGCGAACAGGCGCTCGCCGAGCGCGTCGCGGCCGTGCCGGCACGCCGCGTCGGCCAGCCCGATGAATTCGGCGCCACTTGCGCGTTTCTCTGCTCCGCGCATGCCGGCTACATTACCGGACAAAACATTCTCATCGACGGCGGCGCCTTCCCAGGCGCGTTCTAAAGCATAATCCGGAAAAGTGGAGATCGGTTTTCCGAAAAGACCATGCGCAACGAAACAGAAATTCCTCGAACGATCCGATCACAGGAGACAAGGCCATGAAACTCGTTCGCTACGGCGCGCCGGGCCGCGAAAAGCCGGGCATGATCGACAAGGACGGCAAGCTGCGCGATCTGTCGAAGATCGTTCCCGACATTGCCGGCGATGTGCTTTCGCCCAAGGGGCTGAACAAGCTGCGCAAGCTGAAGCCGGAAAAGCTGCCGCCGGTGCGCGGCAATCCGCGCATCGGCGCTTGCGTCGGCCATGTCGGCAATTTCATCGCCATCGGGTTGAACTATTCCGACCACGCGGCCGAAGCCGGCATGCCGATCCCGAAAGAGCCGATCATCTTCAACAAGGCGTCGTCCTGCATCTGCGGCCCGAACGACGACACCATGACCCCAAAGGGCTCGACCAAGCTCGACTGGGAAGTCGAACTCGGCATCATCATCGGCCAGCACGCGCGTTACGTGAGCAAGGAGAAGGCGCTCGACGTGGTCGCCGGCTATTGCCTCGCCAATGACGTGTCCGAGCGCGTGTTTCAGATCGAGCGCGCCGGGCAATGGACCAAGGGCAAGGGCTGCGAGACCTTCGGCCCGCTCGGCCCCTGGCTCGTCACCAGGGACGAGATCAAGGATCCGCAGAACCTCGAAATGTGGCTCGACATCAACGGCGAGAAGCGCCAGCGCGGCAATACTTCGACGATGATCTTCAACTGCCGCGAGATCATCGCGTGCTGCTCGAGCTATTTCGCGCTCGAGCCCGGCGACGTCATCATCACCGGCACGCCGCCCGGCGTCGGCCTCGGCATGAAGCCCGAGCCGAAATTCCTGAAAGCGGGCGACGTGGTGACGCTCGGCATCACCGGGCTCGGCGAACAGCGCCAGAAAGTGGTGAAGTTCAAGTAGCGGCGTCCCTCTCCCTGCGCGGGGTAAGGGAAGGCCCCTACCCCGTTCGTGCCTCGAGCACGGCCTGCAGCGAGATGCGCGACCATTCGGCAATCTTGTCGCGGAACCCGGCATAGGCCGCGTGCACCTTTTGCGCGGCCGCGCTCTTGCCGGCGAGTTCGCCGAGCACGTCGGTCGCCTGCGCGCGTGCGGCGGCGACCAGATCTTCGGGGAACGTGCGCAGCTGCACATTGTCGCGCGTGGTCAGCGTCGCGAGCGCTTCGAGATTGAGCCGTTCCATTTCGGCGAGCGCGTAGGAGGCTTCCCGCGCGCAGGCCGCCGCCACGATCGCCTGCAGCTCGGCATCGAGGCTCGCCCAGGCTTTGAGCGAGACGATGCATTCGCCGGTGCCGTTCGGCTTGTTGAAGCCCGGGCTATAGTAGAGCGTGGCGAAGCGATAGAGGCCGAGGGCGATGTCGGAGCCCGGACCGACGAATTCGGCGCCGTCGATGACGCCGGATTGCAGCGCCACCAGAATCTCGCCGGGCGACGTAGTCTGCGGCACCGCGCCGAGCCGGCGATAGACCTCGCCGCCCAGCCCGAGCGAGCGCACTTTCAGGCCGCGTATGTCGTCGCGATCCCTGATCTCACGGCGAAACCAACCGCCCATGCAGACGCCGGTATTGCCGGCCATGAACGGCTTGACGTTGAACGGCGCGTAAAGCTCGTCCCACAGTTGCTGGCCACCGCCGGCATCGATCCAGGCGACATGCTCGTTCGGCGTCAGCCCGAACGGCACTGTGGTGAAAAAGGCTGTCGCCGGCTCCTTGCCCAGCCAGTAGAACGCAGCGGTGTGACCCATCTCGGCGACGCCGGAGCCGACTGCATCAAGCACTTCAAAGGCCGGCACCACTTCGCCGGCGGCCGACACCGTGATCTCGATACGGCCGCCGGAGAGCGTGGCGATGCGCTCGGCGACGCGCTCCGCCGACATGCCCGGACCGGGCAGCCGCTTCGGCCACGACGTGACCATGCGCCAGCGGCGTTTATCGGTTTGCGCGATCGCTGGCGCAGCGAGCGTGCCGGCCAGTCCAAGTGCCCCGCCAAGTACCCCACCACCCGCGAGCGCGCGGCGCGTGATCTTGCTCATGAAATTATTCCTCGGTGCAAAAAGCAGATCCAATTATTGAGCGTGATCTTTTCCGAGAACCAGTTTCCACCTTTCGGGATCATGCTCTTTCAGCTTAGATGACGATACACAAGACCAACAGGCCTAGCGCGACCTGATCCGCCGCAGCGCGCCCGGAAAGACCACCGGCGGAATGGTCCGTGCCCAGACATTTTGGATGCGCGCGATTTCGGCCTCAAAGGCTTGCAGGAACAATTGCGCCTGCGGTGACGGCGTGCGCCGCGCCGGCGAGATCACCACGAATTCGGCGATCAGCGGCGGATCGTCGATCGGCGAGATCACCCGCCCCATGGGGCGCTCGATATCGGCGACGCAGATCAGCCCGGACAAGATCGCCACCCAATCGGAACGCAGCACGAGCTGCAGCGTGCCGATCATGGCGTCCATCTCGATCATGCTCTCGACTTCGATGCCGTGGGTCTCGAAATAGACTTCGATGTTGCGGCGGCGGACATTAGCGCTGCCGGGCAAAATGATTTTTAGCGGCCCGCACTCCTTCAGGCGCACCGGTGCGAACGGCTTGAGCCCGCGCGTGATATTCGACACCAGCATTTCGCGGTCGCGCGCGATCAGCCGCGTCTTCAAGCCCACACGGCCCTCGGCCGCGGGGACCGCGGCGAAATCGAGCTCGCCGTTCTGCACCATGTCGGTGAGTGTGCCGCTATAGCCTTCGATGATGTGCAGGCGGATGTCGGGATATTGCGCGACGAATTTTTCCAGTGCCGGCGCCAGCGCCGCGCGGGTCAGCGTCGGAATGAGCCCGATGCGCAAATCGCCGGTGACGCGCGCGGCGAAGGCGCGCACGTCTGCATTGGCTTTCGCGATCTGCCCGACCGCTTCGATGCAATGTTTGTAGTAGCGCTGCCCGGCCGGCGTCGGCTTCACGCCGCGCGCCGAGCGGTCGAAAAGCTTGACGCCGAGCTCGTGTTCGACACCGGCGACATGCTGGGAAATGCCTGATTGCGTGGCGTTTTCCCGCGCGGCGGCGGCGGTAAACGAGCCTTCCTCACACACCGCAATGATCGCCTTGATCTGCCGCAGTGCAATTTCTGTCATTAGAAATCCTGATGACTTAGGCCTCTATATATTAATTCGTTTGAGGAGCCGAGTCTTGGTAACTTTTGGGTTAATCCTGGGGACGACACGAGGCGCCATGAAGCTCGGCTTTTTCACCATGCCCATTCATCCGCTGGGCAAGGACTGGCGGAAATCGCTGCGCGAGGATCGCGAGGCCTTCGTCCTCGCCGACAGGCTCGGCTTCGTCGAAGGCTATGTCGGCGAGCACGCCACCGACCGCGCCGAGAATATCACTTCGTGCGCGGTCTTCGTCGCAAGCCTGATCGACGCCACCAAATCGATCAAGCTCGGCACCGGCACCATCAACATGCCGAACTCGCATCCGGTCGCGATCGCGTCGCAGATCGCGATGCTCGATCACATGCTCGACGGCCGCTTCATCTTCGGCATCAGTCCCGGCGGGCTTCTGTCCGACGCCGAGGCCTTCGGCAATCTCGACGCCGACCGCAACGCGATGTTCCTCGAGGCCATCAACACGGTTCTGAAAATCTGGGAGGGCGAGCCGCCCTACGACATCACCGGCAAATACTGGTCGGTGAAGATCGAACGGCAGGCGATGCCTGAGATCGGCCAGGGCTTTCTGCCCAGGCCGCTGCAGAAGCCGCATCCGCCGATCGTCGTCACTGCAGTGGCGCCGTTCTCCAAGGGGGTGACCGAGGCCGCGGCGCGCGGCTGGGACCCGATCTCGGCGAACTTTCTGATGCCGGAATGGGTGAAGAGCCATTGGCCGAAATATGCCGAAGGCTGCGAGCGCATGGCGCGCAAGGCCGATCCGGCAAATTGGCGGGTTGCCAAAAGTATCTTCGTCGCCGACGACCACAAGACCGCCAAGGCCTATGCGACCGGGGCCAACAGCCCCTACCGCTATTATTACAGCCAGCTCTACGCCAAGCTGAAGAAAGGCCGTCTCGATCTGTTCAAGACGCGGCGCGACCAGCCCGACAGCGAAGTGACGCTCGACAGCATTTGCGATCAGCTCATCATCTATGGCTCGCCGGACAAGGTCGCTGACGAGATCCTGAAATTCCGCGAGAAGGTCGGCGATTTCGGCACGCTGCTCTATGCCGGCAAGGACTGGAGCGATCCGGAGCTCGGCAAGCGCTCGATGACGCTCCTCGCGGAAAAGGTGATGCCCAAGGTCAATGCCGCTATAAAGGCGTGATGAAAAAACCAGTGAGCCGGTAGTGGCGCGCCCCCGCGTTTTTGTCACCCAGCCGATCGCCGAGAGCGCGCTCGCACGCCTGCGCGCTGTCGCCGATGTCGAGATCAATGCGGATTCAAGCTGCGTCCTCGACAAGGCAAAGCTCGTCGCGGCGGTGAAGCGCTGCGACATTCTGCTGTCGCTGCTGCACGACACCGTCGATGCCGAGGTGCTCGCCGCCAATCCGGGCCTGAAGGCGGTGTCCTCGATGAACATCACGCAGGACCGCATCGATCTTGCCGAAGCGACGCGGCGCGGCATTCCGGTGACCAATATCCCGGCCATCGTCACCGACGCCACCGCCGATATCGGCTTCGGCCTCCTGCTCGCGGTGGCGCGCAAGATCGCGCTCGGCGACAGATTGTTCCGGAGCGGCGTCTATCCGGGCTCGCAGTCCAACCACTTGGCCGGTGCGGCAGTCACCGGCCGCACGCTGGGCCTGATCGGCTTCGGCCGTATCGGCCAGGCCGTGGCGCGGCGCGGCCGCGGCTTCGACATGAACATTATCTACGCCGATCCGCGCCGGCTGTCGGCCGAGGAAGAAGCGAAGTTCGTCGCTGGCTATCGCAGCTTCGACGATCTGTTGCGCGAGGCCGATTTCGTGTCGCTGCATCCGCAGCTGTTGCCGCAGACCCGCCATCTGATGAGCGATCGGCAATTTGCCCAAATGAAGCCGACGGCCTTTGTCATCAATACCTCCCGCGGGCCGGTCATCGACGAGGCGGCTTTGGTCCGCGCGCTCAAGGAGAAGAAGATCGCCGGCGCAGGCCTCGACGTGTTCGAGCACGAGCCGGACGTGTCGCCCGAACTCATCGCCATGCCGAACGTGGTGCTGACCCCGCATCTCGGCAGCGCCGTTCTGCCGCTGCGCGAGGGCATGGCTCATGTCGTGGTCGACAACACCATCGCGCTGATCGAAGGCACGCCGCCGGTGAGCTGCCTCAATCCCGAAGTCTTGAAGAAGCTGTTCTAGAGCATGATCCCGAAAAGCTTGCCCTCGGACTTGATCCGATGGGTAGGAACCGGTTTTCGGAAAAGATCATGCTCCGGCAAGGTTCGCGCGGCCTCCAGTTCGCAGGATTGAGAACAATTTTGTTAAATTGCGCGGCGCTGCAAACGTCTGGCCCGATCCCGAGCAACAATGCTATTGATAGCGCGGCAACTCCGTGAGGTTGGGATTTCCCAGCGCGAGTTCACCGCATGATCACGCCGACCGCCGTTCTTGTCGTCGATGATTCCTTGACGGTCAGAAATATCGTCGTCAAGAGTCTTAGGAACCTCGGCTTCAGCGATGTCGATGCGGCGGAAGACGGCAATCTCGCGCTCGAGCGCATGCGGCAATGCAATACGGCCTGCTCATTTCGGATTGGGAAATGCCGAACATGAGCGGCGAAGAGTTTCTGAAGGCCGTGCGCCGCGACCCCAAATGCATGAGAATGCCGATCATCATGATCACTGGCACCACGACTCGCGGCACATCATGGCTCGCCGGCGCCAATGCCTATCTGCAAAAGCCGTTCACCGACGCCGATTTCGAGAAAGCCGTCAAATCCGACTTGAGCGGCCATTAGCAAGGCAAGAGCGGCATCGGTCGCCGCACGTGCTTAGCGCGATGTCTGCTTGCGCAGCGCCGCAATGTCGCTCTCGGTCACCGCGGATTTCCCGCTGCCGAAGCGCGCGGTGACGTAATTGGCGACGGCGGCAATTTCCGTGTCGGAAAAGATGCTGCCGAAGGCCGGCATCGAAACCACGCCCTGCGGCTCGTTGCGCCGCGTGCCGGAGATGACGATCTGCGCGACATTCGTCGCCGCCGGATCGTTAACCGCCCGCGCACCGGCAATCGTGGCATAAGGTGTGATCGCGCTGACGCCGGTCCAGTTGTGGCAGCTGACGCAGGCCTCCTGGAAGATCTTCTTGCCGAGCGCATTGGCGGCGACCACATTGTCTTTCGGCGATGCCGGGGCCGGCGGCGCGAGCGTTGCCGGCAGGTCAGGCGACGCGACCGGCGGGACGCTACGGACAAAGCTGACCAGCGCGTGAATGTCCTCGGGCGCCATCTGGCTGAAGCTTTCATCTACCGCCTCGCCCATCGGGCCTGCGGCCGTGCCGCGGACCGAGGCATGGCCGTGCGCCAGATAATCGAAGACTTCGGCATCGCTCCAGGCGCCGATGCCGGTGCCCTTGTCGGACGTGATGTTGTAGGCGTGCCATCCCGCCGTCACCGCGCCGGCGAATTTCTTGCGGTTATCGAGCGCAAAGGCCAAGTTCCGCGGCGTATGGCATTCGCCGCAATGCGCCAGCGCTTCGGCGAGATAGGCCCCGCGATTCCACTGCGCGCTCTGGGACGTATTCGGCGCAAAGCGGGCGTCGGCGTTGAAGAAGAACGACCAGATCGCCATCGCCCAGCGCTGGTTATAGGGGAAGCCCAGCGTGTCGGCGCGATCGACGGCGTGCGCGGGCGGCTGGCTGAGCAGATAGGCCTTGATCGCCAGCGCATCCGCATCGGTCATGTAGGTATAAGACGGATAGGGCATCGCCGGATAAAGCCGCACGCCATCCTTGCGGACGCCGCGCTGCACGGCGTTGAGAAAGTCCTGATCGCTGTAGCCGCCGATCCCGGTGTCCTTGTCGGACGTGATATTGGTCGAATAGAGTTCCCCGCCGAACGGCAGCGGGATTGCGAGCCCGCCGGCATAGGCTTGGCCGCCGGGCGCGGTGTGACAGACCATGCAATCGGCGGCGCGCGCCAGATACTCGCCGCGCTTGACCACGTCGGCACCGGCAAGGCTCGCGGGAACGCCGGTCGGATTGGCGTCTTTGTGATCGGCCAGGGCAACGGTCGAGCCGCCGGCAAAAGCCAGCGGACCCGGATTGAATTGCCGCCACGCAACGAAGCCGGCGACGATCAAGATGAGCAGAATAATAACGATCCAGGTTCTGCGCATGACACTCAGGCCTTGTTGGCGATGGCGATCGCCTTGCGGTCGATCGGCAGGCGGCGCAACGCAACGCCGGTCGCGGCATAGATCGCATTGCGCAGAGCCGGCGGCCCTGCGGTTGCGCCGGTCTCGCCGATACCGCCCGGGTCTTCGAGGCTCTTGATGACGTGCACCTCGATCTTCGGCACTTCGTCGATGCGCAGCATGCGATAATCGTTAAAATTCGACTGCTGCACACGGCCGTTTTCGATGGTGATCTCGCCGTAGAGGGCGGCGGTGAGACCGAAGACCAGCCCGCCTTGCAGCTGGGCGACGATCGTATCGGGATTGACCGCAATGCCGGTATCGACCGCCGACGTGACCCGGCGCAGATGCACCTCGCCGTGCTCGTCGACCTCAGCCTCGACCACGGTGGCGATGAAGCTGCCGAACGACGGCTGCGCGCAGACGCCGCGCCCGACACGCGCGGGCAATGCCTGACCCCAGCCGGATTTGTCGGCAACGAGATCGAGCGCAGCCTTCAGGCGCGGATTGCCGTTGAGCATGCTGCGGCGGAATTCGACCGGATCCTTGCCGGCCTTGCGCGCCAACTCGTCCATGAAACATTCGACCGCGAAGACGTTATTGTTCGGTCCGACGCCGCGCCAAAAGCCGGTCGGCACCGCCGGCGGCTCGGCGCGAACATATTCGATCTGCTTGTTGGGAATGTCGTAGGGCATGTCGACGGCGCTATCGACGGCGTCGATGTCGATACCGTTGAGGAATATCGATGGAGCCCAGCGCGCCATGATCGACGAACCGGCAATGCGATATTTCCAGGCCGCTATCTTGCCATCCGACAATGTTGCGGAAATGACGTCACGATAGACCGGGCGGTAGATGTCGTGCCGGATGTCTTCCTCGCGCGTCCAGACCACTTTCAGCGGCCCGTCGACATGTTTGGCGACGCGCACAGCGCTCTCGGCCATGTCCGGCTCGAGCCGCCGCCCGAAGCCGCCGCCGAGCAGGTGATTGTGGACCTTGACCTTGTCGAGCGGCAGGCCCGCGGCCTTGGCCGCATATTCCTGCACACGCGTAAGCACTTGCGTGCCGATCCAGACCTCGCAGGAATCCGGCGTCACCTGAACCGTACAATTCATCGGCTCCATGGTGGCATGCGCCAGGAACGGCAATTCGTATTCGCCATCGAACCTGTCGCCCTGCGCCAAGCCCTTGGCGATATCGCCGACGGATTTGGCGACGACGCCATCCTTCTTGCTGGCGGCGCGCAGGTCATTCCAGATGTCGGCCGAACTGACCTTGGCGTTCGGTCCTTCGTCCCAGGTGATCTTGAGCGCATCGAGCCCAAGCTTGGCGGCCCACATGTGATCGCCGACAACGGCAACGAGATCGTCGAGAACCACGATCTGGCGAACGCCCGGCACAGCCTTGGCCGCCGTGTCGTCGACTTTTGCCACCTTGCCGCCGAAGACCGGACAAGCGGCAAGCGTTGCAAACTTCATGCCCGGAAGCATGGCGTCGATACCGTAGATCGCCGAGCCATTGGTCTTGCCCGGCGTATCGAGGCGCTTGAGCGGCCTGCCGATGAGCTTGAAGTCCTTCGGATCCTTGAGCGGCGGATTTTGCGGCACCGGGACGGCACTGGCCGCACTGGCGAGATCGTCATACGTGGCGCGGCGGCCACTCGCGGCATGGCTGACGACGCTGTTCGACGTCGTCAAGCTTGCCGGATCGACCTGCCATTGCTGCGCTGCCGCCTGCACCAGCATCGCCCGCGCGGCGGCGCCGGCCTGACGCAGCGGTTTCCAGAAGGCGCGGATGGAGTTGGAATTGCCGGTGACCTGGATGCCGAAAATCGGATTGGCGTAGAGCTTGTCGTTCGGCGGCGCGTGTTTCAGCTCCACTTTGCTGAAATCGGCATCGAGCTCTTCGGCGAGAATCATCGGGATCGCCGTATAGACCCCCTGCCCCATCTCGACCTGCGGCATGACCAAAGTGGTCCTGCCGGTGTGATCGATGCGGATAAAAGCGTTCGGCGCGAATTTGCCGTCGGTCGTATCGGGCGCTTGCTCCGGCTCGTTCGCGGCGCGCACCGGAAGGTGGAAGGCCAGCGTGAACCCCGCCGCCAATCCGCCTTTGAGCAGAACGCGGCGTGACGGGACACGCGCATTGTTTTCTAATCTGTGCATCGCCGTCTCCCTAGACTTCGCCCGCGGCGCGTTTGATCGCTTCGCGGATACGGATATAGGTGCCACAGCGGCAGATATTCCCGGCCATCGCGGCGTCGATATCGGCGTCGTCGGGTTGCGGCGTAGCGGCGAGCAAAGCCGCCGCCGACATGATCTGGCCGGACTGGCAATAGCCGCACTGGATGACTTCGAGGTCGAGCCACGCTTTTTGCACTTTGGCGCCGGCCTCGCTGGCGCCGACGCCCTCGATCGTGGTGACGACCTTGGCGCCGATCGAGCCGACGGGCAGCAGGCAGGAGCGCACCGGATTGCCGTCGATGTGAACCGTGCAAGCGCCGCATTGCGCGATGCCGCAGCCGAATTTCGTGCCGGTCATGCCGAGTACGTCGCGCAGCACCCAGAGCAGCGGCGTGTCCTCGGGAGCGTCGAAAGTTACACTTCGACCATTGATCGTCAGAGTTGTCATGCGAGTCTCCACTCACATTTCCAGCCGAAAGGCACCACGCCAAAAGGCTTGCACCATGAGCCGCCGCTCACGGTGGACTTGTCTAGAGACTATCGAAATACGATCGCTCGAATTCAACCTCCCATGTTGCAGCGGAGGCCAGTCAAAATCGCGGGGCAGCGCAGCGGTAAGCCATGAAGCTCACCAGCGCCGGCCCCAGCGCGGTCTCGGCCCCCGCCCGCCGATGAGGCGCAGCACGAACAGAAGAATGACCGCGCCGATCAGGGCATTCACAATCAGCTCGACAATTCCCGATCCGAGATGGATTCCAAGCTGCGGCAACAGCCAGTCGCCGATGAAAGCGCCGATCAATCCGACGATCAGGTCGCCGATCAGGCCGAAGCCGCCGCCTTCCATGATGCGGCCGGCGAGGTAGCCGGCGACAATGCCGACAACGAGAATAACCAGAAGGCTTTGATTGGAAAGGTGCATATTGGCTTCCTCACAATGGCGCCGTTCCGCAATAGGCAGAGTTAAACACTGACTAATGCGGCGCGGTCGCAATAGTTCCCAATGCTAGAAAAGGCCCATGAACATTTTTTGTCCCAGCCTTTTGTTTCAGTCCTTTTCGCGTTCCCATTCGACGATCACGCGCACGATCTTATTATTGATGTTCGGATGCGGCATCGGCGGGCTTTCGATGTAAAGTTTATCTCCCTCGATCTTGATTTCGCGCACCTGCTCGCCGCCGACCCAGGCCTCGTTCCATGCCGCTTCGACCTTGGTGATGACCTTGCCGTCTTCGACGCGGTAGCGGCCGGTATAGGCGATCATGGTCTTGAGCGCCTGGGCCCGGTCTTCGTCGGTCTTCGGAATCGGGCGGTTCTCGCCGGTCATCAGCGCCAGCCAGCGGCCTTGCGGCGTCGCAATCTGAATGCCGCGCGGATGTTCGCCATAGACCGGCATACGCTCCTTTGTCGCCTGGTCCTCGTAGACAACCGAGACGAGTTTCCAGGTGCCGACGATGTTCTGCCGTAACGCGGCGTCGTCGGCGCGCGCAAGCACCGGCAACAGCGATAATGCCAATAGACCGAATGCCAATGCGCGCATTATTTCCCCTTCGCTATTCCGCAGTCCAGCCGCCGTCGAGCACCAGCGCCGAGCCGGTCATCAGCGAGGAGGCATCGGACGCCAGGAAGATGATGGCGCCGGTGATCTCTTCGAGTTGTCCAAGACGGCCGAGCTTGATCTTCGACAGCACTTCGTCGCGAAACGTCTTGTTCTCGAAGAACGGGCGCGTCATCGGCGTTTCCAGAAATGTCGGGCCGATGCTGTTGACGCGAATATTGTGCGGGGCAAGCTCGATCGCCATCGCCTTGGTGAAGCCTTCCATGGCGTGCTTGGAGGCGCAATAGACGGTGCGGCGCGAGGCCCCGACATGACCCATCTGCGAGGACATATTGATGATCGAGCCGGGCAATTTCGCTTCGATCAAGCGCAGCACCACGGCCTGCGCCATGAAAAAGGCGGCGCGGACATTGAGCGCAAAGATGGCGTCGAAATCCTCGACCTTGACGTCAGGCAGATAAGCCGGCCGATTCATGCCGGCATTGTTGACCAGGATCTGAAACGGCTCGGCCGCGGCGACGGATTTATGCGCGGCTTCGACGTCGGTGACATCGAGCACGAGCGTATCGGCCTTTTGGCCGCGCTCGCGCAGCGCCGCTGCTGCCTGCTCGATCTCGGATTTGGTCCGCGCCGCGATGGTCACGTGCGCGCCGGCCTCGGCCAAAGCCGACGCCGCGGCAAGCCCGATGCCGCGACCGCCGCCGGTCACCAGCGCGCGTTTGCCGTCGAGACGAAAGCTTGGGGTCTTGGTGAGATCGACTTTCGCCACGTCACTCCGCCGCCTCACCGTAGGGGACGTTACGACCGCCGTAGCGGCGGACGCGGATATTGGCCTGCTCGGCATGCGCGACAAAGCCTTCGAGCATGCATAGCCGCGAGTCATATTCGCCGATCATTGCGCTTGCCTGGTCTGTAAGCACTTTCTGATAGGTGCAGGTCTTCAGGAATTTTCCGACCCATAATCCGCCGGTATAGCGCGCCGCCCTCTTGGTCGGCAGCGTGTGATTGGTGCCAATCACCTTGTCGCCATAAGCGACATTGGTGCGCGGCCCAAGGAACAGCGAGCCGTAATTCTTCATGTTGTTGAGGAAATAGTCCGGATCGCGCGTCATCACCTGCACGTGTTCCGAGGCAATGCGGTCGGCCTCACGCACCATTTCGGCCTCGTCGTCGCAGACGATGACTTCGCCAAGATCGGCCCAGGCCTTGCCAGCGATCTCCCCGGTCGGCAGGATTTTGAGTAACCGCTCGATCTCGCGCATCGTATCGCGGGCAAGCTTTTCCGAGCTGGTGAGAAGGATCGCCGGCGATGTCGGACCGTGCTCGGCCTGGCCTAACAGATCCGTGGCGCAGATTTCGCCGTCGACAGTGTCGTCCGCGATGACCAGCGTCTCGGTCGGCCCGGCCAAAAGATCGATGCCGACGCGGCCGAACAATTGGCGCTTGGCCTCGGCAACGTAGGCATTGCCCGGCCCGACGATCATATCGACCGGCGCGATGGTCTCGGTGCCAAGCGCCATGGCGGCGACAGCCTGCACGCCGCCGAGCACAAAAATCTCGTCGGCGCCGCCGAAATGCATCGCCGCGACAATCGCCGGATGCGGCCCGCCATGGAACGGCGGCGCGCAAGCGATGATGTGCTTCACGCCGGCGACACGGGCGGTGACAATCGACATATGCGCCGAAGCCACCATCGGATAACGCCCGCCCGGCACGTAACAGCCGATCGAATTGACCGGGATGTTCCTGTGGCCGAGCACGACACCGGGCAGCGTCTCGACCTCGAGATCGCGCATCGTCTCTTTCTGCTTTTGCGCGAAATTGCGCACCTGCGCCTGGGCGAATTTGACGTCCTCGAGGTCGCGCTTCTTGACCTGTCCAATGGCGCGTTCGATCTCGATCGGGGTCAGCTTGAACGACGGCGGCGACCACTTGTCGAATTTTTCCGAGAGGTCGCGCACCGCGGCGTCTTTGCGCACCTCGATATCGGCGAGGATGTGCTCGACGGTCTCGCGCACCCTGGCGTCGGCTTCTTTGATCGCGCTCGCATCCATTCCGCGTTTGAGATGGCGGGCCATAGGGTTTCTCCTCACTCTCAGCCGTTCACTCTTAGCCGTCTTGGCCGGGCATAGCCGACCGGAGGACGGCGTCGCTTCGTTCGCCTATGCTCGGCCATCCTCGGCTTAATTTCGGGCGCAGTCTAAAAACGTAGACCCCCGGGACAAGCCCGAGGGCGACGGCGGAGCAAGCGGCTATTTAATGGCTTGCGGATTGATCGGCGAGCCGGTGCCGCCGGTGATGATGAGCGGCGGCCCGCAGAAGAAGAATTCGTAGACGCCGTCCTCGTCGCAATCCTCCGCCAATTCCTTGAGATAGAAAATCTCGCCCATGCACAGTCCCATGGCCGGGATCACCACCCAGTGCCACGGCTGGTTGGCGTCCGTGGTTTCGTTAGGCCGCACTTCGACACCCCAGGTGTCGGTGCAGATCGCGGCGATTTCCTTGTCCTGGCACCAGTAGCAGTTCTCGAATTTGACGCCCGGCGCATCGCCACCGGCATAGCCACCCCATTCACCATCCTCAAGACAGCGCTCCATCTGTCCGGTGCGGATGATGACAAAGTCGCCGCGACCAATGGAAACGTTCTGCTGCTTGGCGCATTTGTCGAGTTCGTCGTTGGAAATGCTCTCGCCGTCCTTCAACCACTTGACGCCGCGAAAGCGCGCGATGTCGAGCAACACGCCGCGGCCGACCATCTTGTTCTTGGAATGCTCGATGCCGAGTACATTGAGGCCCTTGGAATCGATCAACCGGGCGTCGTAGCCATTATAGGCCGTGTCCTCGTAGAACACGTGGCCGAGCGCGTCCCAGTGAGTGGCGCCCTGCACGCAGAGCATCAGCGTGTCGTCGGCATAGCGGATCTTGTTCCAGTCCTGGCGTTCGGCCACCGCATCGGTGCCGGTCGCCAGCATCTGATGGATTGGATTGAAGCGGCCGCCGAACAGGCCGTTCTGCGGACCCTTGGCGTCGAGCGGAATGCCGAGCGCAAAAACCTTGCCGGTGCGGATCAGGCCTGCCGCCTTGACGATATCCTGCGGCGTGACTTGATTGAGCGTCCCGATCTGGTCGTCCTTGCCCCAGCGCCCCCAATTCCTCAGCTTTTGCGAAGCTTCGGCGATCGCTTTACTGTCGACCTTGATATCCATCATCCCCTTCCCTGGTGTCTCACAATTTCCCACGGCGGAGCGTGCGTCCGCTGCGAAACGCCGCCAGTCTGACACAAATGTTTCGCGTCGTGCGGGGAATAATTCTGCACTATTACGTTTTAGTCGACGGATGAACCGACAGAGGAAATGACATGCTGCAAGGCCGCAACTTGACCACCACCGCCGCAACGGTGATCGCGCTCGGTGCATTCGTGAGTGTATTCTTGGCCGGACCGTCGATCCGTCAGACTGGCGCGCAAACCATCGTCGACAAATGGGCCTCGGTGGGGGCGCCACCGCCGCCTACGCTGAAAGAGGTGACGGTCGATCCGAAAACCACCGCGCTGTTGATGCTCGATTTCATGAGCCAGAATTGCGGCAAGCGGCCGACTTGCGTAGCGAGCCTGCCCACCATGAAGAAGCTTCTCGCCGATGCGCGCGCAGCGAAAGTGGCCGTGGTCTGCAGTATCATCGCCAATTCGACGACGGCCGACGTCATGCCCGATGTCGCCCCGCGTGGCGGCGAGCCTTGGGTGCAGGCCGGCCCCGACAAATTCATCAACACCGATCTCGCCAAGATGCTCAAGGACAAGAATATTCAGACCGTCATCGTCACCGGCACCGCATCGAACGGCGCGGTGCTTTTCACCGCCGCAGGCGCGGCATTTCGCGGCATGAACGTCATCGTGCCGGTCGACGGCATGTCGGCCACCGATCCTTTTGCCGATCTGGCCAGCGCCTTTATGTTCATCAATGCGCCATCGCTGTCAGCGAAATCGACTCTGACCAGGGCCGATATGATCAAGTTTTGAGTCAAGTTCTGATCTCGGCTGGATTGCGCTATTGAAGGCCTCAACGCGGCGGGCCGGCACGCCCGTGCGCATGCAGATTGGACATCAGATGAAGCTTTTGAGTTTTGCCGCAGGCGGCAACGAATTTTTCGGCGTGGTGAGCGGCGACAGTGTCGTCACGCTCAACGACAAGATCGGACAGCCGGATCTGCGTGCGGCGCTCGCTGCCGGCGCCGTGGCGGCCATGCGCGAGGCGGCAAAAAATGCCAATCCTGACCGCAAGCTGAGCGAGATAAGATTTCTGCCGGTGATCACAAACCCGCAAAAGATCCTTTGCGCCGGGATCAATTACCGCTCGCATGCCGCGGAGACCGGGCGCGAATTGCCCATACAGCCGAGCATGTTCATCCGTTTCACCGACACACTGGTCGGCCATGACGGTGAACTGATCCGCCCGACCGTTTCGGACAATTTCGACTTTGAAGGCGAGCTTGCCGTAGTCATCGGCAAGGCGGCGGGCCACATCAAGGCCGAGCAGGCGCTCGACCATGTCGCGGGCTATACCTGCTTCGTCGACGGCAGCGTGCGCGACTACCAGAAATTCTCCGTCACTTCGGGCAAGAATTTTCCCGGCACCGGACCGCTCGGACCGTGGCTGGTCACAACCGACGACATCCCCGACCCGAGCAAACTTGAATTGACGACACGGCTCAACGGCATGCAGGTGCAGCATTCGCCGACCGATCTCCTGATCTATTCGATCCCGCAGATCATCGCCTTCTGCTCGGACTTCACCCAACTGTCGCCGGGCGACGTGATCGCAACCGGCACACCGGAAGGCGTCGGCCACAGCCGCAAGCCGCCGCTATGGATGAAACCCAGCGATGTGCTCGAAGTGGAAATTTCCAGCGTCGGCACATTGCGCGCCCGCATCGCCGATGAGCGCTGACGTTTTATTTCGACTTTTTATTTAAACTTGGGTCGGCCAAACGCCATCGAGGCTGCGGCCGCGACCAGCAGCACCGCCGAGACGATGAGCGCTACGCGGGCGCCGAAGAGGAACGTGTCGTTGCGCCCGATGAAGGAGCCGAACAGCGCCACACCAAGAGCGCTGCCGGTCTGCCGCGCCGAATTGAGGACGCCGGCGGCGATGCCCGAACGCGACTTCTCGACGCTGCCGAGCAGCGTCGATGTCATCGGCGGCACCAGCAGACCAAGTCCGCCGCCGATGGCGACAAGCTGCGGCCCGATCGCCCAGTAGCCGGTGCCCGGCGCGATGCCGAGCAGCGCAACACAGCCCGCAGCCGAGATCAAAGCGCCGATAGCGATGACCGCTCGCGCGCCGATCCGCTCCGCAAGCCGTGGCGCCAGCAGATTGACCGGAAACACGACGGCCATCATCGGCACGAAAGCAAAGCCTGTCGCCAGCGGCGACAGACCGTTGATCTCCTGGAAATACAGACTGAACAAAAACAGTAATCCGTAAACCGCGGTATTGACCACGAGGCCGATCAGCGACGTCAGCGCAAACATGCGATGGGTGAACAGCGACAGCGGTAACATCGGGGCATGCGCGCGGCGCTCCTGAACGACGAACAGAGCCGCGAAGACAAAGAATGCCGCGAAACCCGCCATCACCCAGCCATTGCTCCAGCCGAGACGGCCGCCTTCGATGATCGCAGCCGCCAACGCGCCGAGCGCAGCAATCGCGGTCGCCTGGCCCGGCAGATCGAGCTCGCGCGCGGTCCGCGCCGTGTCGCCGCAGTCCAAATGGGCGAAGCCGTTGACGCTCGCCGCCATGAGCCTCGGTTATGGCGTCGTCCAGCTTGACGTCACCATCGTCAATACCGCGCTGAATAGCATCGGCTCGGCGCTCGGGGGCGGCGTATCCGAACTGCAATGGGTCGTCAGCACCTATACGATTGCGTTTGCGGCGCTCATTCTGACCGCCGGCGCCTTGGGCGATCGGCTGGGCGCGACGAATATCTTCATGGCCGGCTTCAGCGTATTCACGGCGGCGTCGCTGGCTTGCGCTCTGGCGCCGAGTGCTGCGACCTTGATCGCGGCGCGCGCGGTGCAAGGCGTCGGCGCTGCGATCCTGATGCCGAATTCACTGGCGCTGCTCAATCACGCCTATTCCGACGCCAAGGAGCGCGGCCGCGCCGTGGCAATGTGGGCCGCCGGCGCGAGCCTGGCGCTCACCGCCGGGCCGTTCGTCGGCGGCGCTCTGATCACTCTGGTCGACTGGCGCAGCATCTTTCTGGTCAATTTGCCGATCGGGCTCGTTGGGCTGTGGCTGACCTGGCGCTATGCGATTTGCCACTAGGTTATCGCGAAATCGCGGCGACGAAAGCGGGTGTAAATCGGCGTGCATGACATCTCCAAATCATGTCTCGTGCTGCGACTGATATGGGAGATGCCACGGCCGAACACACCCACTTGCTGGGGCAATCGCTACGGCGCCGGCCGAAGCTTCTGCTGCCATTTCTTGGAACGAAAGACCTTTACGCAATACCGAACAGCTTTTGCGCGTTGCGACAGAAGATCTTCTCGCGCTCGGCGTCCGTAAGCGCAATCGCGTTGAGGACTTTCAACGTATCTCGGATATAGCCCGGGCCCTTTTCCTTATCGAACGGGCAATCGGACGCGAAGACGACGTGATCGGCGCCGAAGAAATCGATGCCGCAGACGGTCGCGGCACGCGCGCCTTCCATCGCCGTGTCACCGTAATAACCCTTGAAATAATCGAACGGACGCTTCCGCAGCGACTTTAAGATCGCGCCGTAATCCTCGTCCGAGGTGCGCACGCCGAGTTGATCGAAGGAGTGGCCGACACGGCCTTCGAGATAAGGCACGACGCCGCCGAGATGATGCGCGATCACTTTGAGATCGGGAAAACGATCCATGATGCCGGAGAAGATCAGCCGCGCCAGTGTCACGCCGGTTTCGTAGGGCCAGCCGAGCACGCTGCAAATCTCGTATTTCGAAACTTTCTCGGTCGGAAAATCCGGCATGTCGCGGGTGCGCGCGGGGTGCAGCAAGATCGGCTTGCCGGATTTGGCGATTGCTTCGAACACCGGCAGGAATTGCGGCTCGTCGAGCGGAATGCCGTTGGCATTGGTGCAGAGTTGCACGGCATTGGCGCCGTTTGCAAGCGCGCGCTCGGCCTCTTTCGCGGCGGCCTCAGGCACGTTCATCGGCAACAGCGCCGACCAGCCGACAAAATGCTTGGGGTTCTGCGCGACGACCTCGGCAAGCCCGTCATTGGCGATCTTGGCCATATCCGGTGACTGATCCGGCCCCCAGACCCGCTCGATCGGCGGCAAAGCGTGCGACAGCACTTGCGCATAATTCTCGAATTGTTCGACGACGCGCTTGCGCAAGTCGACGTCGTATAGCGCCGGAATGCCGCGCATGCGCTTACCGATATCCTTTGCGCCGGCGGGCGTCTCGAGAAACGCCTCGTAATAGCGCTTGGGAAAAAAATGATTGAAGGCGTCGATATAGCGCATGC
Source organism: Xanthobacteraceae bacterium (assembly GCA_049677525.1). Taxonomy (GTDB): domain Bacteria; phylum Pseudomonadota; class Alphaproteobacteria; order Rhizobiales; family Xanthobacteraceae; genus BOG-931. The sequence continues at coordinate 29,160 of JBAUCK010000216.1, read as the reverse complement.
ATTTCCTCACTGTTGTGTCCCCTCCCTTCTGTGGGGGGCATTTCTACTCGCCGGCTGGGTTCACCTTCCGGCTGGTCTCACTTTCCGATTTGCGCCAGGGCCTCCTGCCGCGGACCGTCGTCGACGATGGTCTTCACGTCGATCTTGGTCGAGAGGTTTCCGGTTTTCACCAAGAGGTCCTGCAGCCAGTCGAGCTTTTCGAGCGGGATCGGCATCGCCGGATCGATCGCGGAATATTTGGTCACCTCGTCGAAGATGTAGTCCGGGCGCGGGTCATCCGACTTCGCGTCGGTGACCTGCCGCGTCAAATCGAGAACCTTGTCGCGATTGGCGAGCGCGTAGCGCAGCGCTTTCATCTCGGCGGCCAGGAAATGCACGACATCGGCATGGCGCTGCTTGAGCACCGCGCTCGACGTGTAGATGCAGAAGCGCAGATAGTTCGGCGCCGCATCATGCGGATGGACCAGAAGCTTCAATCCCTGTTGCTCGGCGATCGGCGCGAACTCGGTCGAGACCACCGCGGCATCGGCGATACCGGCCGACAGCGCGCGGAAGCGGTCGGCGTCGCTGCCCATCACCGCGAATTTCACGTCGCTGTCGGTCAGATTGTTCTGTTCGAGCACCACGCGCGCAAACAAATCCGGCAGTGCGCCGGGGCTCGAAATCGCGAAAGCCTTGCCCTTGAGATCGGCGACGGAGGAAATCCCCTGCTTCATAAAAACTGCATTGGTCAGCACCGGCCAATAGCAACCGATGATCTTGATGTCGGCGCCGCGCGACGCCGCGAGTAGCGGCGCGCCGGGATTGCCTTCGTAGCTTTCAAGCTCGCCGGCGAGCATACCGCGCAGCGCCAGCGCGTCACCCTTGAACTGGACCATATTGAGATCCAGTCCCTCTTTGGCGGCAAAGCCTCCTTTGCTTGCCATAAAGACAAAGCCGGCATCGCTTTTGGCCTCGACGACGCCGTCGCGCCAAGGCTTCAGATTGCTACTCGCATCCTGTGCCGGAGCAGGAAACGAGCAAAGAAACGAAAAAACCGCGGCAAGCGCGGTCAGAACGATGCAGGGAACGATACGAGGCAGCATCCGCATTACGGGTCTCCGTTATGCTCTCTATCTTCCTCCCGTTCCACCGGCGTATTCATGGCGACGTCTCTGCGTCTTTGATTACCCATTTCGCGGCCGAGTGCAAAGTAATCGCTTGCCGCAGCCATGCGCGCCTGGCGCGCCAATTCGTCCGGCCAGTAGCCGAGATCATAGCCGTGCCACGGGCTTTCCGGCTTCAGCGCCGGCAGGCCGAGTCTTTCCCAGATCAGCTTGGCCCGTTCCATATATTCGCGCTGCGGTAGCGCGACTGGCGCGAAAGTGCCCTTCAGCGTTGCATTGATCAGTACGCTCGCCGTCTCGCCGTCGTCGCGCGGGCCGCGCGGCCCGTGACCTGGATGCTTGTGCGGCACGACCAGAAGATCGTGCTGTGGCTGGCAGCGATAGGACATCGCCCACAACAAGGCGTCGGCATTATGCGGGTCGATATCCTCATCGACCGCGATGATCCATTTGCCGGCGAAGCGGTGCAAGGTCGAGGCGCCGTCGAGCGCACGCCAAATTTCCGTCTCCGGCGCGCCGCGCGCGAACTGGATGCCGATCACTGCATAGAGGCTGGTCAGCGGCTCGTGCATGGCGACGGCCTTGACCGATTTGACCGCCATCACCGATTGCAGGTGATGCAGAAACACCGGCTCCATGGCGACGCGGCGAATGACGCTCGACTCGCTCGGCGTCACCTGGCTGATGAATGAGGTGAGAATGGCATTGCGCCGCCGCGTGATCGCGGTGACGTTCATGAAGGCATTGTATTCCTGCAGATTGACGTAGCCGTGCGACTCCCCGAACGGCGCTTCCGGCTCCAGGAATTCGGTGTCGATGTAGCCCTCGATCACGATTTCGGCTTCCGCCGGCACCAAGAGATCGACGGTCTTGGCCCGCACGACATTGATCGGCTCGCCGGCAAGGGCGCCGGCAACCCAGATCTCGTCGAGCGTCTCCGGCATTTTCTGAACCGAGGCATAAGAAATCAGCGGCGGCGCCCCGACCACGACCGCGCACGGCATCGGCTCGCCGCGCTCCTTGTATTTGAGCCAATGCGCATAGATGCCGGCGCGCAGCTCGACCGACGGATTCATGCCAAGCCGGCGCGGCGCTTTGATCTGACCGCGATAATTGCCGACGTTCTGCAGTCCGGTATCCGGGTCCTTGGTGATGTAATGAGCGGCTGAGAGATATGGCGCGTTGTCAAAACCGGGCGTCGAGATCGGCACCGGCAGGCCGTCGAGGCCGTTGCCGGGCTTATCAAGATCGTCGCCGGTGATGCAGATCTCCTGACATGGCGCGTCGCTGACCACGCGAGGCGCGAGCGGCGCGGCAAGCGCCTTCACCCAGGCGCCGCCGATTTCGGCAAGCGGCCGGCCGAAGCCGATGCGATAGACGTCAGGATTGGCGGCGAGCCCCGCCACCAGCACAGAAATATCGTAGTGCGCGCCCTTGCCGTCGGTTGGCTGCGTGAACAGAAAAGCCTTCCGATCGGATTCCGGGATGCCGCCGCGATATTGCCAGCGCACCAGCGGATGCATTTCGTTGTCTTTGTTGATCGGCTCATCGACGATTACAAGACGTCCGGCGCGATGCAACGCGACAACGTGATCGTGCAAATCCGGATAGCCGCGCGCCGGATTTGCCGCGCCGCGATAGCGCGCGAGCGAAGGCGGCAGATTGTCCTTCGGCTCGCCCATGGCGTTCAGCGCTTTGGCTTAAGCGAAGCGAATAGCCACGACGCAATGGCAAAGGCGTCGGCGTCGCGCTCGAAATAGCCGATCACCTGCAGGCCGAGCGGCATGCCACCGACTTCGAACAGAGGCAGCGACAAAGCCGGCACCCCAAGGAGCGAAGCGGGAATCGCGAGCTCGCCATTGCCGGTCGAAGCAAGACCTTCCGGCGCACCGCCCGGCGCGGCGAGCGTGATGCTGGCGTCGCAGGTGCAGGCAAGCTCGGCATGCACTGCGCGCACCCTCGCCCGTTCTTTCAGATCGGCGCGGTGGTCGGCGAGCGTCATGTCTTCGTATTTCTGAGCGCGATCCAGAATGGCGCGACTGAGCTTGCTGGCGTCACGATCGCGCATGGAATGCAGGAACCAACGGGTCTCCCAACCATTGCAGCGATGCGACAGTTCCGCGGCATTGAGCAGCGCCGTCTCAAGCGCCGCGACCTTGTCGTCATTGTGCCGGGTGCGGATCTCGACGCCCTCGGATTTCAGCTGCGCCACCGCCTCGTTGAGACGCTCCTTGGCGGCAGCCGTTGCCGCTTCCCATCCGGCGGTTTCGAGCACGGCGAGGCGGCGCGGCTTGCGCGGCGGCGGCAGCGCATCGGGGCCTTGCAGGCCCTGAGTGCCGGCATCGCCGCCGACACGCGCGACGATCTCATGCGCCACCTGCCACACATCTTCGAGCGAGGCAGCGATAATGCCGGTGCAGCTCTGGCTCTGGTAATCGTGGCAGCCTTCGCGGTTGAGCGCGTTCACGCTCGGCTTGAAGCCGAAACAGCCGCAGAAGCTTGCCGGTCGTATCGTGGAGCCGATCACCTGCGTGCCGAGCGCGGCGCTGGCGATGCCGGCGCCGACCGAGGCCGCCGAACCGCTCGACGAGCCGCCCGGCGTGTGCGCGGTATTCCATGGATTGCGCGTACCGCGCGGCTCGGACGCCGCGAATTCCGTCGTCACCGTCTTACCGAGTATAACGGCGCCGGCGTCGCGCAGCGCGCGCACATTGGCGGCATCTTTTTCCGTGCGCCAGCCGGCAAACAGCGGCGAGCCCATTTCGGTCGGCATATCGGCCGTCTCGATAATGTCTTTGATGCCGACCGGAATGCCGTCAATCGGCGACAACGGCTTGCCGGCGCGCCAGCGTTCGGTCGATTTTTCCGCAGCCGCGCGCGCGGCGGGCAGATTGGTACAAACGAACGCGCCGATGCGCGGCTCCCACAGCGCGAATAATTCGAGCGAGCGCTCCAGGAACTGCCTCGGCGTGTCCGCGCCAGCGGCAAATTTCTTCGCGGCCGCGAGATACGGCCGCATCACGGGATATGTTGGCTCACCTGCCGGCATTTGCGCCTTCGAGATTATTTCGGGTTCTTGGTCTCGTCGTAATAGTGAATTTCGTAGAGCACGCAGCCGCGCTCGGACTTGAACGGCCCGTGATGGACGCCCGGCGGACGGCAGGCGTAAGTCGGCGCTTCGAATGGCTCGCCGCCCAGGCCTTTTTCGTCGTTGCCGACGATCAGATCGCCGGAGACCAGATAAACTTCCTCCCAGTGATCGTGCACGAAGGGCGCGGTGGTATAGACGCCGGGCGCAAAGCGCAGGAGCCGCGTACGGCCGCCCATTTTCTTGGTCTCGTCGAGATCGCTCGCCAGAATCTTCTGCTGGATACCCGCCGGATAGCCGGGCGGCGTCACCCAGCCGTTGTTCATATCGAGCTTGTGAAATTCAAGATGCGGTTTGTTCATCGGCATGATGCGTCTCCTTATTCAAGGCCCAGCCATTCACCCGAGGACCGGCAACGCCAGCGTGCGGTAGCGATGTAAGATCTTCCGTGCCAGCACCGGATCTTCGAGCTCGAACTCAAAAATATTCGCGGCGCGTACGCCGCCATGCGCGGCCAGCGTGCCGCATAACATTAGCGTTCCTTCGGCAAGGCCGACCTTGCCGGCGAATTGCTCGATCAGCACCAGCGGATCGAGCATCGCCGTCACTGCACCTTCCTGGTAGAGCTTGCGCCCGCCGTTTTCGGAAATATGCGCGCGCAGGATCAATTTGTCCCAATGCGGCGCGATCTCGTCGTAGGCCCAGAAATCCTTGGCGATCGGCTTGTCGCACATCTGCTTGGAGACGGAGACGCCATATTTCTCGACCTCGCGGTCGGTGTGATCTGATCCGGCGCCGACCCAGAGGCGACCGCCATGCTGCAGCAGCACGAACTCCGCCTCCCCGCTCGACGCATTTCCGAGCGCTTCGATGACATCGTCCGTCGTCACCCGCACGGCGGAGGCCCGATAGAAGATCGGTGTCGTCGCCGGGCGCTTGACGCCGATGGCTTCGAGTTCGGCGATGTGCTTCTCGACGGCCGCTTTGTCGCGTCCGGTCCAACCGGCAACCACAAGATGTTCGATCTGAGCCGTACGGCGGGCCGATCCTGATTTATCGTGAAAAACAAGCGCAACAACAGCCGCCGACACGGAACCTCCGCCAAATATCCAACCCGCAAACGGGGCGGAACCGCGCCCGTTGCAATGCTATAGCACGCATTGTACATCACGATTCAACTTGGGGCGAAAGCCTCAGCAATCGAGCGACAATTATGCTCGCGACGGATGGCAGCGCGGCTGCGCCTTTGTCATCGCGCAGCCCCTCGCCGCCGATCACAACGAGCAGCAGAGGACGCCGTCATGCATGAAATCACCGGTCAGGTTCATTGGCATGAGCCGTCGGGCTTCAAGCGCGCGGGCTTCGGCAAGTTCAACCGCCCGAAGACGCCCTATGACCTGTTCATGGAGTCGGAGGAGATCCCGATCTACCGCGATATCGGCGTCAGCAAGGTCCAGAATCTGCCGCTGCAGCCTTGGGCGCGGATGGGCGGGCGCGGCAGCTACATTCAGTTGCACGGCACCGAGGGCAAGTGGGGCTCTTATGTCGTCGAAGTGCCGGGCGCCGGCGCGCTCAATCCGGAAAGACATCTCTACGAAGAGATCTACCTGGTCGTGGAAGGCCGCGGCTCGACCGAAGTCTGGCTCGAAGGCGACAGCAAGCGCCACGTTTTCGAATGGCAGAAGGGCTCGCTGTTTTCGATTCCGGTCAATGCGATGCACCGCATCGTCAATGCCAGCTCTTCGCCGGCGCTGCTGATCGGCGGCACCACCGCACCGAACCTGATGAATCTCATCAACGACGCCGGCGCGATCTACGATTGCCCCTATCAGTTCCGTGACCGCTTCTCCGGCGCCGACGACTTCTACAAATACAAAGACTATATCGAACCGGATCCGGTGCGCGGGCTCGCCATGCGGCGCACGAATTTCGTTCCAGACATCGTCAATTGCGACCTGCCGCTGGATAACCGCCGCTCGCCCGGTTATCGCCGCGTCGAGCCGCTGATGACCGGCAATTCGTTTTATATCTGGATCGCGCAGCACGAGAACGGCCACTATTCCAAGGCGCATGCGCACACGTCGGCGGCGGTGCTGATCTGCCTGAAGGGTAAAGGCTACACCTACACTTGGCCGGAGCATCTGGGCATTACGCCCTGGAAGGACGGCAAAGCCGACCAGATCAAGCGCGTCGATTACGAGCAGTTTGGCATGGTCTCGGCGGCGCCCGGCGGCGCGCGCTGGTATCACCAGCATTTCGGCGCCTCGAAAGAGCCGTTCCGCCTCACCGCCTGGTTCGGGCCGCATAATCCCGGCCGCGAGCCCGGCCCGCCCGGCGAGAAGCACACCGATTACACGGCGATGGACATCCCCGAAGGGGGCTCCGCGATCCCCTATTACATGGAGGATCCGTTCCTGCGCCAGGAATATACCGAGTGGCTCAAGCGCGACGGCGCCGAGAACCGCATGCGGCCGGAATATTACGAGCGGGATTATCGCGGTCTGCTGCCCAAAGAATAATAATGGAATAGTGGCGGCGCATGAGCGACGACGACCAACGCGACGAGGACGGCGGCCGTATCTTCTTTTCCAGCACCGGAAGAACATTCGGCGAAGAAGACGAATTGTGCGTGCTGTCGGTCGGCGTCGACATCGGCTCGTCGACCTCGCATCTCGTATTCTCCCGCATTGTGCTGGAGCGGCTCGACAGCCGCTACGTCGTCACCGAGCGCGAGAGCTTCTATCAGTCCGACATTCTGCTGACGCCCTATTGCGGCGAAGACGAAATCGACGCGCAAGCACTCGGCGCTTTCATCGAGCGCCAGTACAAGGACGGCAAGATCGATCCCGACGAGATTGATGCCGGCGCGCTGATCCTGACCGGCGTCGCGGTGCGGCGGCGCAATGCGCGACGCATCGGCGAATTGTTCGCGCGCCAGGCCGGGCGCATGGTCGCGGTAAGCGCCGGCGACAGCCTTGAATCGGTGATGGCGGCCTACGGCTCAGGCGCCGCGGCGCGCTCGATCCGCAACAACGCGCCGGTGCTTAATGTCGATGTCGGCGGCGGCACCGCGAAGATCGCGGTCTGCGCCGAGGGCAAAGTCATCGACGTCACCGCGCTCGATATCGGCGCGCGGCTGATCGTCCTCGACGACGCGCGCCGCATCGTGCGGCTGGAAGAGGCCGGCCGGCGCTTCGGCGCCGAGCTTGGGCTGAAGCTCGCACCCGGTATTGTCGTTGACGAGGCGCAGGCGCGTGCCCTCGCCGCCTGCATGGCGGATCGGGTGTTCGAAGCGATCAGAGGCGGCTCACCACGCGCCGGCGGCGCCGAACTGCTGCGCCTTGATCCGCTCAGCTATCGCGGCGAAATCTCCGACGTGAGTTTCTCCGGCGGCGTGTCGGAATATATTTACGGCGGCGACAGCAAAGCGTTCGGCGATCTCGGCCCGGAGCTTGCCGCCGAATTGCGGGCGCGCCTCACGGACGTGCTGCAATTGGCGTGGCCGGACGCGCGCATCCGCGCCACCGTAATCGGGGCATCGCAATATACGATGCAGGTGTCCGGCAGTACGATCTTCGTCTCGCCGCTCGAAACGCTGCCGCTGCGCAACGTGCCGGTGATCGCGCCGACGCTGCCGCTCGACGACGAGATCGATGCCGCGGCGCTGGCCGCCGCCATCAGATCTGCGCTCAAGCGCCTCGACCTCGGCTCTGGCGAAAGCCCGGTGGCCCTGTTCGTGCCGTGGCGCGGCTCGGCGACGTTCCGCCGTCTCGACAATTTCTGCAAAGGCGTGGCCGCCGGGCTCGAAGCCGTGCTGGCGCATGGCCATCCGATCGTGCTCGCCGGCGACGGCGATGTCGGCGGGCTGATCGGCATTCATTACCGTGAAGAGATGAAGCTCAAGACCCCTATCGTCTCGATCGACGGGCTCGAGCTGAAGGAGTTCGACTATATCGACATCGGCGCGATGCTCGATACGTCTGGCGCGGTGCCGGTCGTCATCAAGTCGCTGGTGTTCCCGACCAGCGCCGGGCTCGGCAAGGATTGGCAGGCCGAGCGCGCCGGCGCCGCCATTGCAAACGCCGTGAGATGAGGCTCATTGCGCCGCGGCGCCGGAGGCTTTGATTACCGCCGCCCATTTCGGAATTTCGGCCTGAATATAGGCAGAAAATTCTTCCGGTGAATCGCCGACAATATCGACGCCGAGTTCGTTCAGCGAATGCCGCACCTCGGCATCGTTGAGCGCCGCGACCACGGCGCGATGCAGCGTGGCGACAATGTCCTTCGGCGTGCCGTCGGGCGCGACGAGGCCGTGCCAAGTCGTCGCCTCGAATCCCTTCAGCCCGAGTTCGTCGACAGTCGGAATATCAGGCAGAATCGCGGTGCGTTCGAGCGTGGTCACCGCAAGCGCCCGCACCTGTCCGCTCTTGATCATGCCGACGACGGACGCGGCGGTGGCAAACATCATCTGGTCCTGCCCGGAAATGACATCCTCCAAGGCCGGGCCAGCGCCCTTATAGGGCACGTGCACGATGTCGATCTGCGCCATGGTCTTGAACAATTCGCCGGCGAGATGCGCCGCCGCGCCGAAGCCCGACGAGGCAAAATTGAGCTTGCCCGGATTGGCCTTGGCGAGAGCGATCAGCTCGCCCATCGTATGCGCCGGTACGTTGGGATTGACCACGAGGATATTGGCCTGCGAGCCGATCAGGCTGATCGGCGAGAAATCCTTTACCGGGTCGAAGCCGATCTTCGAATAGAGGCTCGCATTGGTGGCGAGGATGGAATTATTGCCCATCAACAGCGTGTAGCCGTCGGGCTCGGCATGGGCCACCACCTCGCCCGCCACATTGCCGCCGGCGCCGGGCCGGTTGTCGACGACAAAGGGCCGGCCGAGCAATTCGCTGAGCTTCCTGGCGATCACGCGCGCAAGCACATCGCTTGGGCCGCCGGGCGGAAAGCCCACCACGATGGTCACTGGCCGCTCGGGATAATCGGCGCGGGCGGGGCCAAGCGCGCATAAGAGCGCAAGCAATCCGGCGCCGGCGCAGATCAGTCTTCTTAGCATTCCGGATCTCCCTGCGCCCCCGGCTATAAAGCCCTGCCAAACGGATTTGGCAAGCTTAGGCAAGGGATTAGCCTGTAGGCAGTTCGGCCAATGGCGCCTTCGCCGGCGAAAGCTTCGGCGGTGACAGCTTTGCCGAACGCGGGCTAGAACTGGCGGCCGGACAGGTGGAGAAGCTGATGCGAAAAGGTGACGATTATCTCCGCTCGCTCAACGACGGGCGGCGGGTCTTTATCGATGGCGAACTGGTCAAGGACGTCGCCACGCATCCGGCGTTCCGCCAGGCCGCGCGCTCGATCGCCACGCTCTACGACATCGCAGCGCAGCCGGATTTGCGCGAGCGCATGACGTTTACCTCGCCCAAGACCGGCATGCCGGTGCATCGCGCCTGGCAGATCCCGCAGAACCACGCCGACCTGCGCGCCCGCCGCCTGTTCTCGGAGACCTGGGCGGAAGCGACCTTCGGCCTGATGGGCCGGGCCCCCGATCACGTCGCGGGTTTTTTTTCCGGCTATGCGGCGAACCCGAAATTCTTTGCCAGCGCCGGGCAGCAGCAATTCGCCGACAATCTCGTCGCGTTCTATGAATTCATGCGCGACAATCACATCTATTGCAGCTACGCGATCGTGCCGCCGCAGATCGACCGCTCCAAACCCGCGCACAAGCAGAGCGATCCGACGCTCTATGCCGGCGTGGTGAAGGAGCGCGACGACGGCATTATCATTTCCGGCGCGCAGCAATTGGCGACCGGCGGCGCGATTTCTGACTATCTGCAGTTGAGCTGCATCCAGCCGCTGGCGCCGGGTGACGAGAATTACGCCAATTGCCTGGCCGTGCCGATCTCAGCCGAGGGCCTGAAGCTTTATCCGCGGCATCCCTATGCGGGCGCCGGCCGCGCCGCCGACTATCCGCTGTCGAGCCGATTCGACGAATCCGACAGCTATGTCATTTTCGACAATGTGTTCGTGCCGTGGGAGCGCGTATTCATCTATCGCAACGTCGAATTGTCGCGCGACCAGTGGCGCAAGACGCCGTCGCATCTGCTCGGCAATCATCAGGCGCAGACGCGCTATGTAACCAAGCTGCGCTTCATGGCGGGGCTGGCGCAGCGCATGAACGAAATGACCGGCAATATCGCCAATCCGGCCGTGACGATCATGATGGGAGAGCTGGTCACTTTCGTGTCGATCTACGAGGCGATGCTGCACGCGCATGAAACCATGGGTACGATCGAGGACGGCGTGTTCTGGCCGTCGCGCACCGCCTATTACGCGGCAAGCGCCATGCAATCGGAGTTCAACGGCCGCATGCTTGAGCTCATCCGCGAAATGGCCGGCGCCGCCTTCATCACGCTGCCGTCGTCCGATGCCGATTTCGGCAATCCGGAGATCGCTGCCGATATCGAGCGCTATATGCCATCAGGATCGGCGGACGCGAAAAGCCGCATCAAGCTGATGCGGCTCCTTTGGGATTTTCTCGGCTCCGAATTCGGCAGCCGTCATCAGCAATATGAGAAATTCTACGGCGGCCCCTCGTTTGGGGCGAAGCTGAACCTTTATCGCAACTTCGACTTCAAGCGCGCGGGTGCATTAGTCGATCGCGCGCTCAATATGCCGCCGATCGACTAGAGCGCGATGTTTCAGATTGAATCGTCGCTCTAAGATTTTGATCGAGCATGATCTTTTCGGAAAACCGGCTTCCACCCTCGGATCAAGTCCAAGGCATGCTTTTCCGGATTATGCTCTAACCGTTACGCTTCCGCGCCCGCAAGCTGCGGCGTAGCCGTCTTCTCCACTGCAGCCTTGTCAGCCCCAGACTTCGGCTCCAAAGCATTGGCGACCGCTTCCTCGACGCGCTCAAGCCAGATGAACTCCATCTCCTTTCGCGCGGTCTCGGGAATCTCATCATAGTCCCGGCGATTGCGCGCCGGCAGCATGACGCGCTTGATGCCGGCCGAATGCGCGGCGACGACCTTCTCCTTGATGCCGCCGACCGGCAGCACGAGGCCGCGCAAACTGATTTCGCCGGTCATCGCCGTATCGCTGCGAATGGTGCGATCCGTCATCAGCGAGACCAGCGCCGTGAACATCGCCACTCCCGCGCTCGGCCCGTCCTTGGGCGTCGCACCCGCCGGCACGTGGATATGGATGTCGCTCTTCTCGAAACGCGTCGCATCGATGCCAAGCGCGCTGGCCCGGTTCTTGACGATGGAGAGCGCGGCCTGCGCGCTTTCCTTCATCACGTCGCCGAGTTGTCCGGTGAGGATCAACCTGCCCGAGCCCGGAATCCGCGTTGCCTCGATGAAGAGAATGTCGCCGCCGACCGGCGTCCAGGCCAGACCGGTGGCGACGCCAGGCACGCTGACGCGCATCGCCACCTCGCTCTCGAAGCGTGACGGCCCGAGAATCTCCGTAACGTCGGTCTTCGCGATGCGGATCGGCCCGGCACCGCCTTCGGCGATGCGCACCGCGGCATTGCGCAGCACTTGGCCGATCTGGCGCTCCAGCCCGCGCACGCCGGCCTCGCGAGTGTAGTTCGCGATGATATCACTCAGCACGTCTTCGCCGATCTCAACCTGATCGGGCTTGAGCCCGTTAGCCTCCAATTGCCGCCGCACCAGGTAGCGCTTGGCGATCTCGAGCTTCTCGTCGGCGGTGTATCCGGAGAGGCTGATGATCTCCATGCGATCGCGCAGCGGCCCAGGAACCGTGTCGAGCATGTTCGCCGTGGTGAGGAACACCACGCGGCTCAGATCGAACGGCACCGCGAGATAATTGTCGCGGAACGTATTGTTCTGCTCGGGGTCGAGCACTTCGAGCAAAGCCGCACCGGGATCGCCTTGGATACCGGCGCCGAGCTTGTCGATCTCGTCAAGCATCATCACGCAATCGCGCGCGCCCGCTTTGCGGATCGCCTGGATGATATTGCCCGGCAGCGCGCCGATATAGGTGCGCCGGTGGCCGCGGATCTCGGCTTCGTCATGCACGCCGCCGAGGCTGACGCGCACGAATTTGCGATCCATGGCGCGCGCGATCGACTGGCCGAGCGACGTCTTGCCGACGCCGGGCGGCCCGACGAAGCACAGGATCGGCGCCTTGCCTTGCGGTGCGAGCTTGCGCACGGCAAGATATTCGATGATGCGCTTCTTGATCTTGTCGAGACCGTAATGGTCGGCATCGAGAATGCGCCGCGCCTCGTTGATGTCGATCGGCTTCTCCTCGGGCAGTTTCCAAGGCAGTTCAATCAGCCAATCGAGATAGGTCCGCACCATGCCGTATTCGCCGGCCGCTTCAGGCATCTTCTGCAGGCGGCGCAACTCCTTGCGCGCCTGGTCCTCGACCTCTTTCGGCATGCCGGCATCGGCGATGGTTTTGTCGAGCTCGGCGATCTCCGCCGCCTTGCCGTCATCGCCTTCGCCGAGCTGGCGTTGGATCGCCGCCATCTGCTCGCGCAGCAGCACCTCGCGCTGACGCTCGTCGAGCGCCGCCTTGGTCTGCTTGCCGATCTCCTGTGACAGCCGCAGCACCTCGATGCGATGGGACAATTGCCGCGATACCTTGTCCATGCGCGCGGTGATGTCGACGGTTTCGAGGATTTCCTGCTTCTCGTCCGGCTTGACGTCCATGTAAGCGGTGGCGAGATCGGCGAGCTCCGACGGCGTCTCGATCGATTGGATCGCGGCGAGCAGATCCTGCGGCACCTGCGGCAGCAACTGGATGGCTTCGACGGTTTGCGCCTTGAGATTGACGAAGCGCGCCTCGATCTCCGACGTCTTGGTATCGGACTCGGGGATGCGCAGCACGCGCGCGACCAGGAACGGCCAGCCGCTCAGATATTCGACGATCTGGAAGCGCTGATCGCCCTGGCAGACGAGATGATTGGTGCCGTCGGGCGCGGTGAGGTAACGCACGATATTGGCGACCGTGCCCATGCGATGCATGTCGACCCCGGTCGGATCGTTCACGTCGGCGGCCCGCTGCAGGAGAATGCCGACCTGGCGCTGGTCGCGCACGGCCTGCTGCGCGGCGGCGACCGATTTCGGCCGGCCAAGCGTGATCGGCAGCACCAGTCCCGGAAACAGGACGGTGTTGCGCACCGGCACGATGATCAGCGCGTCGGGAGGCAGAGGCGGCAATGCGCCGCCGCCCTCGACCGGCGAAGCCTTCAATTGCAATTCGTCAGCCACGATCAAAACCCTGCTTTCTGCAACGTGATCACCAGACACCCGTCGGCGACGGCGCGGCGAACGCCGTGATAGCGTCCGGGGGGCAGCCGTAGCCGCCGATAGAACTGCCCCTGCGGCAGTTCGAGCCGATGGATCGTTGCGGTACGTAATTCCGGCGGCAGAACACGCGTGCCGGCGATCACCAGATCGCCGTCCTCGATCGCGACCTGCGCGCCGTCGACATCGACGCCGGGCAGTGCGACCAGCGCCAGAATCTCGTGTTCAGTCTCCAAAATATCGACGGGCGGCTCCCAAGCTAGCGACCGTGCCGGCAACCTTGCCTGCGTCCCCGACGGCCGAAACAACTCGCGGTGCATACGTTCAGCCCGTGCGAGCATTTCGCACGCTTCCGACCACATCCAATCGCGAGCCACATCACGGGCCATAGGTTCACAGGCGGTAGGACGCCCCTCCAGTTTGGTTTGGTAATGTGTGGACGGATGCGGTGAAATGCAACGGCGGCCCAGAGGGATGCCAGCGACCCGCCGGTCAATGGCGGCGCTTTTGCCGGGACCTAGCGCGCGATTGCGCTACGCCGAGCGCCTTGAGTTCGGCTTTGCCCATCGGCCGTTCGATCGGCGCTTTGGGGCAGCTTGCCACCGCGGCGGATCAGCCGGGATCAGTTGAAGGCGTATCTGCTAGCGCCGTCACGGCTGGCATGGACAGTCGACAGCGCGCGGGGATCGAGATGCGGCACGACGACGAGACGGCTCACCTCACCCTTTTTGAAGGCCCGCAGGAACGCTTGGTAGTCCTTGAACGACACGCAGCCGAACGATTGACCGTTGGGGCCAAGCATATAGGGATGCGCTAGGATGCCGTCGCGGCCGTACATGCTGGTGTCGCCAACCGGATTGAGCCGAAGCGCCTCGACGCCATGGAACAGCCCGTCACGCATCGCGAGATCATAGACGTTCGGCGGCGTCGCGCCGTGCATCTTGGCGTTGACATGATGCGGATCGTCGATCCACTCGCCCAGGCCGGAATGCGCCTCCATCCGCTCGCCGTTCGGCAGATAGACGACATGCGCTTCGATGTCATAGATCGCGGTGTGGCTGTCGATATTGGCGAGGAGCGGAGACAGGTTGTTCACCGATTGCGGCGTGATGACCCGCCGCAAAGGACCGCCGGAGACGGATGCAGTTTGCGAAGGAATCGAGCCCGTGGTTTCAGGCTGCGCTAGCGCGACATGAACGCGGGGCAATTCACGCGTCGTCGGCGTTGGCGGCGCGGCGGTCGGACGCGGCGCCGGCATCAAATTTGTTTGATCGGGGCCCAAGAGGGCTGCGAAGCGCTGCGCGACGGTAAGCTGGGGAACGTCGGACTGTGCAGCAACGGATTGTGAGGCCGGCGCTCTGAAGATCAGAACCTTCACAGTGTGAACGGGGTCTTCCTCGATCAGCGTGCGGGCTGCGGAGGACGCCTCAGCGGACGATGCCTCAACAGCACCAGCAACGCTGCGATAGCCTGTCTCCAACGCTGCCGTTTCGAGTTTCGCCAAAGATGCAGCCCCGAGCGCGAATGGCCGCTTGAGCTCAAGGTTGGAATTGTCGGTGTGAACTCCGACAACGATGCAAGCCGCTGCGACGGTCACGCAACCGATCGTCGCGCCAATAGCAGCGACAGCTCCGACACCAATAAAGAACGTGCCAAAAGCCGCCCGGCGGAATTCGCCGAACGCAAAATCACGGCCGCGAAATGCCGTGACGTCAGCGACCGATGCGGTCGAATACGTCATCATGCGCGCTGGATAGATGAAGCTGTCTAGATGGAAGCCGTCATCGACGGCTGCGGCCTATGCCGCATGCCGAACGATTTCGCTGGCCCAAACGAAATGGAACTTGTTTTACGCATTACTCTCCCCACCCGCTTCACGTCCCCCGAGCGGACCACATTGCAGGAGGCAATCTTACGCGGCTGTAAACGGCGGCAATGCGGCAAGCGCGTGCAATATTGATGTTTGCTTGAGTTATGCGCGATGCGCAACACGCAGCGCGGCACCGCTACCTGTGGCCGAACTGTGACCAAGATCATCTTGGTTAACGCACGCTCTCCGCTGCGACGCGGTTCGCGTCACGCATGCCAGCCGCGAGCGCGCGTACAAGATCGGCCACAGCCGGAACAGTGGCCGGCGTTGGTTTGCCGCCCGAACTGAGACTCTTGCGTACTGCGTCCACCAGCGCCGAACCGACGACGACACCGTCGGCGCCTCGCGCAATCGCGCGCGCCTGCTCGCCGCCGCGCACGCCGAAGCCGACGCAGACCGAAAGCTTGGTATGCCGCTTGATGCGCGCGACGGCAGCGGCAACTTTATCGGGCTCCGGCGCCGCGGCGCCGGTGATGCCGGTGATCGAGACGTAATAGACAAAGCCCGACGTGTTGGTGAGCACGACCGGCAGACGCTTGTCGTCGGTCGTCGGCGTCGCCAAGCGGATGAAATTGAAACCGGCTTGCACCGCGGGCAGGCACAATTCGGAATCTTCTTCCGGCGGCAAGTCCACCACAATCAGCCCGTCGACGCCGGCTGCCTTGGCATCGGCCAAGAATTTCTCGACGCCGTAAATGTAGATCGGATTGTAATAGCCCATCAGTACGATCGGCGTCGTGTCGTCACCGGTGCGGAATTCGCGCACGCCGGCCAGCGTCTTCTTCATGTTCTGGCCGGCCTTGAGCGCGCGCAAGCCCGCCGCCTGGATCGCCGGTCCGTCGGCCATAGGATCGGTGAACGGCATGCCGAGCTCGATGACGTCGGCGACGGCATTGGGCAACGCTTTCAGGATCGCGACCGACGTCGCATAATCCGGATCGCCAGCCATCGTGAAGGTGACGAGCGCCGCGCGGCCTTCTTGCTTGAGCGCGGCAAAGCGCCGATCGATGCGTGTGGTCATGGCGTCTTATGTTCCAGATGCCGCGCCACCGAATCGAGATCCTTATCGCCGCGGCCGGACAGATTGACCACCATCAGGTGATCCTTCGGCTTCTGCGGCGCGAGCTCGAGCACTTTGGCGATGGCATGCGCCGGCTCGAGCGCCGGGATGATGCCTTCGAGCTTCGACAATAGCTGAAACGCATTGAGCGCTTCGTCATCGGTCGCCGAGAGAAATTTCACGCGGCCGACATCGTTGAGCCAAGCGTGTTCCGGCCCGATGCCGGGATAATCGAGCCCGGCCGAGATCGAATGCGCTTCGTTGATCTGGCCGTCCTCGTTCATGAGCAGATAAGTGCGATTGCCGTGCAACACGCCGGGCCGGCCGCCGGCGACCGAGGCGGCGTGCATGCCGCTGCCCAGGCCGTGCCCCGCCGCTTCGACGCCGTAGATCTCGATGTCCTTGTCGTCGAGGAACGGATGAAACAGGCCCATGGCGTTCGAGCCGCCACCGATGCAGGCGACGAGCGAGTCCGGCAGCCGTCCTTCGGCCTCCCGCACCTGCACGCGCGTCTCATTGCCGATGATCGATTGGAAGTCGCGCACCATCATCGGATAAGGATGCGGGCCGGCGACAGTGCCGATGCAATAGAATGTCGAGCCGACATTGGTCACCCAGTCGCGCAGTGCCTCGTTCATGGCGTCCTTGAGCGTCTTGGCGCCGGATTCCACCGGCACCACTTTGGCGCCGAGCATATCCATGCGGAACACGTTCGCCTTCTGCCGCTCGACATCGACCGCACCCATATAGACGATGCATTCGAGGCCGAACCGCGCGCAGAGCGTGGCGGTGGCAACGCCGTGCATGCCGGCGCCGGTCTCGGCGATGATGCGCTTCTTGCCCATGCGCCGCGCCAACAGAATCTGGCCGAGCACATTGTTCACTTTATGCGCGCCGGTGTGATTGAGCTCTTCGCGCTTGAGATAGATTTTCGCGCCGCCGCCCGAAAGGCCGGACTCCGCCTTCCGGCAGTGTTCGGTGAGGCGCTCGGCGAAGTAAAGCGGCGACGGCCGGCCGACATAATGGGTCAGATAACCGTCCATCTCCTTACGGTAGGCCGGGTCGGCCTTGGCTTCGGCATAGGCCTTTTCCAGTTCGAGAATGAGCGGCATCAGCGTCTCGGCGACAAAGCGACCGCCATAGATGCCGAAATGGCCGTGCTCGTCCGGCCCAGTCCGAAACGAATTGAGTTGTTGCACCGTCATCACGACACTTTCTTACGCCACGCTCTTACGCCACGCGACCGATAAGCTTATCCGCAGCGTCGCGTGCCGCACGGATGAAAGCGCGTATCTTATCAGGATCCTTCTCGCCGGGCGCGCGCTCGACGCCGGACGAGACATCGACGCCGGGCGCGTGGGTGATGCGCAAGGCGTCCGCCACATTATCGGCATCGAGCCCGCCCGACAGCATGAACGGCACGCCCGGATCGATATTTTCCAGAAGGTGCCAGTCGAAGGTCTTGCCGAGCCCGCCCGGCCGCGTCGCCTCGCGCGGCGCGCGAGCGTCGAACAACAGACGATCGGCAATTCCAGCATAGGGGGCCATGGCGGCAAGGTCGGCCTTCGTCTCGACCGCAATCGCTTTCATCACCGGCAGGCCGAAACGTTCTTTCAACGCCGCGACCCGCGCCGGGCTCTCCTTGCCGTGAAGCTGCAACAGATCGGGCTCCAGGGCCTCCACCAGCGCATCAAACACCGCATCGTCGGCATCGACCGTCAGCGCCACTTTCTGCGCACGGCTGCGCACGCGACGGCCAAGCGATCGCGCTACGTCATGAGACAGATGCCGCGGCGACGGCGGAAAGAACACGAAGCCGACCCTGTCGGCGCCCTCGTCGAGCGCGACGTCGAGAGCCTCGGGTGTCGAGAGGCCGCATATCTTGACGATCAACGACATTGCGCAGTTTGGTCTCGGATTGCCTCGCTGGGAATTTATGGCGCTCTTCTACAGCCCCGCGGGCGCTTTGTCTCGGCTGTGTCTTGGTTGCTTTTGGGCCGCAGCGTTAATGAACTGGTGGCCTGAGCTGAAGCCGTTCGGTCGGCTCGACGGCCTGCGGGATGCTGACCGGGACGCCGGAGTGCTTGAGCGTATCGATCTCGGCCCGCAGATTGGCGACCTCCCGCTCCAGCCGCCGCGCTGTGCGCCGCCATTTGGTTTGGCGCAGCCAGGCCGCGATGCCGCCGACGATCACACCGAGGGTCAGGACGGCAAGAATCACGACAAACAGCGGCTTGGTCACCGAAGCGGCGGGGACAGCCGGGTT
This sequence comes from Xanthobacteraceae bacterium, assembly GCA_049677525.1. Lineage (GTDB taxonomy): Bacteria > Pseudomonadota > Alphaproteobacteria > Rhizobiales > Xanthobacteraceae > BOG-931. The sequence continues at coordinate 10,483 of JBAUCK010000216.1, read as the reverse complement.
GAACGGGTCAAGCGAAACCGTCACGCCCTGCCGGTTCGCGACCGCAAAGGCGACGATGACGATGGCGAGAGGAACGAGAGTGACCCACGCCACGACCTTACGCAGCGTACTGCCTGTCGAATGCGGCTGGTCTCTCAACCTTCCGACGACGGCCGATTGAGCCGTTCGCGCATTTCCTTGCCGGTCTTGAAGAACGGCACGCATTTCTGATCGACCGAAACATGCGCGCCGGTGCGCGGATTGCGCCCGGTGCGCGCCGGCCGCTTCTTCACCGAGAAGGCGCCGAAGCCGCGCAATTCTACCCGATCGCCGCGCGCCATCGCGGCAATGACCTCGCCGAGGATAGCGTTGACGATGTTCTCGACGTCGCGCTGGTAGAGATGCGGGTTCTGCGCCGAAATCCGCTGAACCAACTCAGACTTGATCATGTCAGCCGCCAATAAATAGCCGAGTGTATCGGGGTCGCCCGCCGGCCCAGGATCACATCGGATCGAAGCAAAAAAGCCTCGCAGATCAATTAGTGCCGGCAGGGTGCCAAAGGGCCAATAGACCGTCAAGGTTGAAACGGTCGACGGCGCCCAGGGTCCCCGATTCATCGAGGTGGCGCGCCAGGGTCCCCAGACCCGCGGCATCGAGGGCTGCGACCGCCGCCGCGTGCAGGAACGGCAGGTCGCCGAACCGGCTGCGCAGCTGGTAGTCGCGGACCGGCAGCTTGGCGTCGACGTCTTTCTCCTTGGCGAGCCAGGCCAGCGCCGCCCGCTCGTCGCCGAGTTCATCGATGAGCTTGAGATCGATCGCCTGATGGCCGGTGAACACCCGGCCATCGGCCGCCGTCGCCAGCTCTTGATCGGTCATATGCCGCCGATCCTTCACTAGGCCTTTGAACCAGGCATAGGAGTCCTGAATGATCGAATTCAGGGCCGCAGTAGCTTCCGGGCTGGTCGGCTCATAGCCGTCGGGTGCAGCCTTCAGCGGCGTCGATTTCACCGCCTCCATCCTCACCCCGATCTTGCTGAGCAGGTCGGCGAAGTTCGGATACTGAAACAGCACGCCGATCGAGCCGACCAGCGAGGTTTGCTGCGCCACGATATGATCGCCGGCAAGCGCGGTGATATAGCCGCCGGACGCGGCCATACTGTCGACGACGATGACCAGGGGTTTGCGCGCCCGCAGCCGCGACAGCGAGTCGAACAACTGCTCGGAGCCCGCGGTTGTGCCGCCGGGGCTGTCGACATGGACGATGACGGCGCGCACCGTCGGCGAACGTGCAAGCCGATCCAATTGCTCAACGCGGTCGCGATCGCCGCGAATGAGCCCGGAGATGGTCACCCGCGCGATATAGGGGCGAACGCCGACCAGACCCATGCGATTGCTAGTTATCGCAGCACCCCCGGCAATGCCGAGGACGATGAGGGCGATGGCGGTCACGCGCCAGAAGGTCAGTTTGCGCCGGATGCGGCGGCGGTCGGCGATAAGATCGGCGTCAAGCGACATGCTTTGGTCCTTGGTTTGGTCCTCATCCCGGCTCTCGCCCCCTCCTCACGTGACGCATTCCGGGGCGGCCGCTGCACGGTGCCCCGGAATGATATGCCTTATGTCCTCGCTCAATTTTTGGCGTCGGCGTCTTCGTCGCCCTCCTCGCCCTTGCGCTTGAGCGCATGGCCGAGAATGTCGCCGAGCGTGGCGCCGGAATCGGAGGAGCCGTATTGTGCGATCGCCTCCTTCTCCTCGGCGACCTCGAGCGCCTTGATGGAGACGGTGACGCGGCGCGAGCGGCGGTCGAACTGGGTGACGCGGGCGTCGACCTTTTCGCCGACGGCAAAACGATCCGGGCGCTGCTCGGAACGGTCGCGCGCCAGTTCGGAACGCTTGATGAAGGACGTGTAGTCGGTGCCGACGACTTTCACGTCGATGCCGCCTTCCTTCACTTCGATCACCTCGCAGGTGACAACGTCGCCCTTCTTAAGTTCGCCGGCGGCGGACTCGTCGCCCGCCGCGGCCGCACCGGCGCCGGACAGCTGCTTGATGCCGAGCGAAATGCGCTCCTTCTCGACGTCGACGTCGAGAACCTGGGCCTCGACCTTATCGCCCTTCTTGTACTCTTCGATGACCTGCTCGCCCGGGCGTTTCCAGTCGAGATCGGACAGGTGCACCATGCCGTCGACGTCGCCGTCGAGGCCCAGAAACAGGCCGAATTCGGTCTTGTTCTTGACCTCGCCCTCAACGGTCGAGCCGACCGGATGCTTCTCGATGAACAGCTCCCACGGATTGCGCATGGTCTGCTTGAGACCGAGCGAAATACGGCGCTTGACCGGATCGACTTCGAGCACCTGCACTTCGACTTCCTGGGACGTTGAAACGATCTTGCCGGGATGCACGTTCTTCTTGGTCCACGACATTTCCGAAACGTGGATTAGGCCTTCGATGCCGGGCTCGAGCTCGACGAAGGCGCCGTAGTCGGTGATGTTGGTGACACGGCCCTTGAAGCGGGCGGCGACCGGATATTTGGCCTCGATGCCCTGCCACGGATCGTCGAGCAATTGCTTCATGCCGAGCGAGATGCGGTGGGTCTCGTGGTTGATCTTGATAATCTTGACCTTCACCTGCTGGCCGATATTGAGCAGCTCGGAGGGGTGATTGACGCGGCGCCAGGCGATGTCGGTGACGTGCAATAGTCCGTCGATGCCGCCGAGATCGACGAAGGCGCCGTAATCGGTGATGTTCTTGACGACGCCGTCGATGACCTGACCCTCTTCGAGATTCTGCACCAGTTCCTGGCGCTGCTCGGCGCGGGTCTCTTCAAGCACGGTGCGGCGGGAGACGACGATATTGCCGCGCCGTCGATCCATCTTGAGGATCTGGAACGGCTGCGAATTGTTCATCAGCGGCGACACGTCGCGGATCGGCCGGATGTCGACCTGCGAGCGCGGCAGGAAGGCCACCGCGCCGTCGAGATCGACGGTGAAGCCGCCCTTGACCTGATTGAAGATGACGCCCTGCACCTTCTCGTTATTCTGGAACGCCTTTTCGAGCTTGCCCCAGCTCTCTTCGCGGCGCGCCTTGTCGCGCGACAGCACGGCTTCGCCGAGCGCATTTTCAATTCTTTCGAGATAGACCTCGACGATGTCGCCGACCTTGATCTCGTTCTGGCGGCCCGGTCCCTGGAACTCGCGCAACGCCACGCGGCCTTCGGTCTTGAGACCGACATCGATGACGGCCAGATCGCGTTCGATTGCAACCACCGTGCCTTTGACGACGGCGCCTTCCTGGACATGGCCGTCGTTGAAGGATTCATCGATCAGCTTGGCGAAGTCCTCGCGCGAGGGCGCGCCAGCGCTAGTTTGAGCCGCAGCTTGAGCCATAAAAAACTCCCGACCCCGCGAATGAATATGATCCCGAACGTGCGGCAGCCGCCGGTTCGACCGGCGGGTGGGGCCAAGGCCATAGGTTCAGGACGAAGCTTGTGCTCCGGACTTTTTTGCCATGTAGACGAGATCATGCGGACGAGACGGTGAGCGGGCTTACCTCCAATGACGAAAGCGCAGGTTAACGGCGCTTTCGGCCCGCTCGAACGGCCTCGATGATATCGACGGCGGCCCGGAACGCCGCGTCTATACCCAAATGCGTGGTATCGAGCAAGTGCGCGTCCGGCGCGGCCTTCAAGGGGGCCGCGGTGCGCCTCGAATCCCGCTCGTCGCGCCGGAGCAGGTCGGCGAGCACGTCCTTTTCCTCGGCCATTTCGCCGCGCCCCCGCAGTTCCCGGGTCCGGCGGCTGGCCCGCACTTCGGGGGCGGCCACGACAAAGAACTTAATGTCGGCGCCGGGCGCGATCACGGTGCCGATATCGCGGCCATCGAGTACCGCTCCCGGAGGTTTGGTGGCAAAGCCGCGTTGATAGTTGATCAGCGCCTGCCGCACCTGGGGGATGGCGGCGACCACCGAGGCGGCCTCGGTGATGGCCTGCAATTTCAGCGCATTGTCGTCGAATTTGGCCGGATCGAGCATGACTGCGGCTTCGGTCGCGCGTTCGGCATCGTCGGGCGAATGCCCGGCGTCGAGCACGGCCTTGGCCACCGTCCGGTACAAAAGTCCGGTATCGAGATAATGCAGCCCGTAAATGGCCGCGATCTGCCGCGCAATCGTGCCCTTGCCCGAGGCAGCCGGCCCGTCGATCGCAATAATCATGACAAATCCGCGCCCAATCCCCGCATCAAGTCGACGAATCCGGGAAAGCTCGTTGCAATGAAGGTGCCGTCGTCGATCTGTACCGGCCGCTCGCTGGCAAGCCCGAGAACGATGGCCGACATCGCGATGCGATGATCCATATGCGTGGTGACGGTGCCGCCGCCTGGGGCCCTGCTCTTGCCATGCACGATCAAATCGTCGCCCTCGATGTCGATCGTAACGCCATTGACACGCAACAGATCGGCGGTGGCGGCAAGGCGATCGGACTCCTTGACCCGCAATTCCTTCAAGCCGCGCATCCGCGTGGTGCCTTCGGCGAAAGCCGCGGCCGCCGCCAGCACGGGATATTCGTCGATCATCGACGGAGCGCGAGCTGCCGGCACTTCGACGCCGCGCAATGAGCTTGCGCGCACCCGAAGATCGGCGACGTCCTCGCCGCCTTCGTTGCGCTGCTCGAGCTTCTCGATCGCAGCGCCCATTTCCATCAGCGTCGTCAAAAGGCCGGTGCGCAGCGGATTCATCATCACGCCGTGGAGGATCACGTCCGAGCCGGGCACGAGGAGTGCCGCGATCAGCGGAAAAGCGGCCGAAGACGGATCGGCGGGGACGGTAACGGGCTTCGGCATGAGCTCGGGCTGACCGACCAGCGTGATGCGGCAGCCGCCGGTTTCGGTCGGCTCGACCCGCACTTGGGCGCCAAAATGGGTGAGCATTTTCTCGGTGTGATCGCGCGTCGCCGCCGCTTCGATCACCACCGTCTCGCCGGGCGCGGCAAGGCCCGCCAACAGCGTCGCCGACTTCAATTGCGCCGAGGGAACCGGCGGTTCGAACACGATCGGTATGGGGTCGCGCGCGCCTTTCAGCGTCAACGGCAGTCGGCCATTGGCCGACACCAGGGCATGCGCGCCGATCCGCTCCAGCGGATCGAGGATGCGGCGCATCGGCCGGCTGCGCAGCGAGGCGTCGCCGTCGAAAGTCGCCGTGATCGGGCAGCCGGCGACGGCGCCTAGCGTGAGCCGGCAGCCGGTGCCGGAATTGCCGAAATCGAGCGCCGCCTTGGGCTCCGCAAAGCCGCCGATCCCCGTACCGTGGATCGACCACGCCTGTTCGCCGGTCCGGTCGATGCGGGCGCCAAGAGCCTGCAAGGCTTTGACGGTATTGAGCACATCCTCACCCTCGAGCAGGCCTGAAACCTTGGTCTCCCCGACCATGAGCGCCCCGAGGATCAGGGCCCGAATCGAGATCGACTTGTCGCCCGGCACGCGGACGCGACCGGCCAAAGGGCCGTTGCGGCGGGCAATCAGTGGAACTGAAGCAGGGTCAGATTTCATGTTTGGGATCCAGCCGGAAGGTAATACCGGTTCTGTGACCGCCGTCTATCACGGGCCGGAGCGACCCGTCATCCCGTGGTTTTCCCGGGCTGGACGGCCGGGGATTAGAGCCAATCGACTATTGACAGGCGCGTTTCGACTAGCCAAGTGAAGCACCCGAATTACGCGAAGGATCCGACCGTGGCCAAACCCGAACTGGGTACGAAGCGGCTTTGCGCCAGTTGCGGCGCCAAGTTCTATGACCTGAACAAGGACCCGATCCACTGCCCGAAGTGCGGCACGGTCTATGAGGTCGCGCCGGTCGTAACGCGCGGACGGCCGGAAGCTGCGGCTGCTGCTCGGCCTGCGCCGACCGAGGAGGTGGCGGCGCCCGAACCGCAGGAGGTCGAGACCGTTTCGCTCGAGGAGGCTGACGCCGAGGCGTCCGGCGCCAAAAAGCCCGCAGCCACCGAGGGCGAGGCTGGCGACGATGTTGGGGTCGACGAAAGCCTCGATGACGATGACGACAACACCTTCATCGAGGAACAGGAAGAAGAGGATGCCGATGTCACCGACATTATCGGCGGCGACATCGAGAACGAAGAGGAAGGATAATCAGGCGCTAGTCATCGGTCCGGTAATCGAAACGCTTTGCTGATTACTGACGATCGACACCTGATGTCGATTTGGGGCCATAGCTCAGCTGGGAGAGCGCCTGCATGGCATGCAGGAGGTCGGCGGTTCGATCCCGCCTGGCTCCACCACCCCCTCGCAGATAACGCGACCAAAGGCGTACGGCCGTCCCCCATTCGGCTGCCCCACGCCGCGTCAGTCTGGCGCCGCCGCCATATTGTTTGCTCGCCCTGTTGTCGTGCTAATATTACGTGGGCGCGGCTAAGGAGATGGGGTATGCGGAGAGTAACAATGCGCGCAGCGCTGGTTGCCGCGATCGGGGCGGCGACTTTTGTCTTGATTGCGAGCCCCACAAGCGCCGGTCCGGCTGCGGCCCAGCAGCAGATGGCGCAGACACAATCCGCGGACCCCAACGAATCCGATCAGGCTGCTCCGCCGCCGGCCGCCAAGCCGCATCGTAAAAGCTCAAAGCTCACCACGCCGACCAATCCCGATCTCGACACCGACGATCAACTCGCGCCATCGCAAATGCAGCAGCAGATGCCCGCGGCGGTCGCGCAGCCGATGAGCGCCCCGGTCAAGCCAGCCGTGCCCGTGGCGGCGGCCGGCGCTCCCGCCGCCGCAGCCGGACCAAAAGCCGGCGCGGCGATCGCGAACGCCCGCGTGGTTGCCTGCAGCGGTGCGTTTTCCAAAGATTCGAGCCATCTGCGGCTCGCGATGACTTTCGACACCAAGAACGTCACCTATACCGATGTCGATTCCAGCGCCGGCAGCAAGGTTCCGGCTTCCGTCCTGTTCGCCAGCGATCCGAAGCGGCGGCTCGAAATCTGGTGGGCCAATGCCGCCGCCCGCAATCAGACCTATCTCATCGTCATCAACGGCAAATCGACCTGGACTGCCCCCGGCGGCATGAAGCTTGGCCTGAACTTGGCGCAGCTGGAAAAGCTCAATCACAAGCCGTTCAAGCTGAAGGGCTTCGACAAGGACGGCACGGCGACGGTGAGCGACTGGGACGGCGGCCTGCTGGCGACGCTTGCCGGCGGCTGCAAGTCGGGGATGAGCCTGCAGGCCGATCCGAAGGCATCGCCGGATGAGGTTGCCGCACTTGCCGCCGACAAGGAATACAGTTCGTCGGACCCCGCGATGCGCGCGGTCAAACCGGTCGTCAGCGAGATTCTAATCGGTTATTGAGCAGCGCAGACGCGATGCGATGTTACGGCGCGCCGCTTGTAGCGGCGCGCATCGCAGTCATTTCCGCAAACGCCTTCAGCGCGGAATCGATTGGATCGCATCCCCGGTCGCGGGATCGATCACCAGGATACGGTCGCTCTGATAGACATAACGATAGAGATACGGCTGCGTCGCCAGGATCGAACCGTTGTCGATCACGGTCGTCGCCGCAGGCTGCGTGACCACTTCGTCGTAGAGCGGGCGCGAGACCGGTCCCGAATAGTCGTAGAGCGGCCGCGAGTAGTTGTAGCCTGATCCCGCATAATCGTAGAGCGGGCGCGAATAGCCCGGTGTCGTTGCGATCACGTCCTCTGTCGGCGTCACTTGATCGTAAAGCGGTTGCGGATAGCTCGGGACCGAACGGGCAATGACCGCCGCCGAGCCCGGCAGCACGCGCCGCGTCACCGTGCGGGTGGTTATCACTCGCTGTCGGCGACCCGACAGCGGCTGCACGGTGCGGACGGTGTGCGTGGTCACCTGGGTCGCCGCCGGCACCGTCACGACCTGTTGCGGGCCAATATAAGTTTGCGCGTTTGCGGCCGATGCGCCGGCGATCATCGCCAAGCCGAGCGCGGCTCCAAACGCCGCGTATGAGACTGAAAATTTCAGGGCATTAAATTTCAAGCATCTCGTCGTCAGGGCTCTCGTGCTCAGGGCTCTCATCGCCTACTCCTCTTGGGCCGACACCCCTCCCGCGCGGGCGCAACGACGGTTGCCCCGGTCCGAGTTTGTTAACGCGCAAAAGTTCCTTGCGTTCCTTGCGTTGTTTGTTCGCGGGCGTCGAATTGCGGCGCGCCGGATTGCAAAATACTGGTGTGTCGGGTGTCTTTGTTCCGACGCCGCAAATTTGACGCGCTCAGGCCTTGCTGCAATTTCAGCCGGCTTCGCCCGGACCCGGAGCAAGCCAGGGCTCGATTGACCGCTGTGACCGCTAAGTGCAGTGTGCGGCCGGGGCGCGGGAATCACCACGCGGGATGAGTTGGGGGTTGTCATGTTCGGTCTGGGCGATCTGTTCCAGTGGGAGCGGTTCGTAACGCCCACCGTCATCAAGGTGTTTTACTGGCTCGCGGTCCTTCTTGCGATCTTGCTCGGCTTTGCCGGCGTCGTCAGTGCCCTGACGACCATGGCGTTCAACCCGTTTGCCGGCATGATTTTTCTGATTGCCAGTGTGCTTGGCGCCTTCATGGGCGTGATCGTGGCGCGCATCGTCGCCGAATTCGTGCTCATCGTCTTCCGCATCAACGAGCATCTCGGCGCCATCAGGAATCAGGGCAATGGCATGCGGGGCTGAGCCACAAGCCTTCGCACAGGCGCAACGAAGTCAAATCTGACGGCTAATTGGCGAAGCGGAAATGCATGACGTCGCCGTCATGCACGACATATTCCTTGCCTTCGAGCCGCATCTTGCCGGCGTCGCGCGCGCCCGCCTCGCCGTGGCAGATGACATAGTCGTCATAGCCGATGGTTTCGGCGCGGATGAAGCCGTGCTCGAAATCGGTGTGAATGACGCCGGCGGCCTGTGGCGCTTTAGTACCTTGGGTAATCGTCCAGGCGCGAGCCTCTTTCGGCCCGGCGGTGAAATAAGTGACCAGATGAAGGAGCGCGTAGCCGGCGCCAATGAGCCGGTCGAGACCCGCTTCCTTGAGCCCGACAGCGTCCAGATAGTCGGCGCGCTCCTCGCGCGACAAAACGGCAATCTCGGCTTCGATCTTGGCGGAGATGACAACGGAGGCCGCGCCTTCCGCCCTCGCGCGCTCCTCGACCTTGCGGGAGAATGCGTTGCCGTTCGCGGCGGAGGCCTCGTCGACATTGCACACATAAAGCACCGGCAGCGAGGTCAGCAGTCCGAGCGAATGAAAAAGCTTTTCTTCCTCGGGCTTGCGCTCGGTCAATCGTGCCGGCTTGCCGTCGCGCAAAAACACAAGCGCCCGATTGACGAGGTCAAGCGTCTCCTTGGCTTCCTTGTCGTTGCCTTTGGCCTTTTTGCTTAAAACATCGACGCGCCGCTCCAGGCTGTCGAGGTCGGCGAGCATCAATTCGGTTTCGATGGTCTCGATATCGGCGGTCGGATCAATACGGCCTTCGACATGGGTGACGTCGGTATCCTCGAAGCAGCGCACCACATGCGCGATGGCGTCGACCTCGCGGATATTGGCGAGAAACTGATTGCCAAGCCCCTCGCCTTTCGAGGCGCCGCGCACCAGGCCCGCAATATCGACGAAGGTGAGCCGCGTCGGCACGATGACCGCCGATTTGGCGAGAGTAGCCAGCGTATCGAGCCGCTTATCCGGAACCGCGACCTCGCCGACATTCGGCTCGATGGTGCAGAACGGATAATTCGCCGCCTGCGCGGCGGCGGTTTCTGTCAGCGCGTTGAAGAGAGTCGACTTGCCGACATTGGGCAGGCCGACGATGCCGCATTTGAAGCCCATTGGATATTTGACCTGTGACGTTCTTTATCTGTTTGCCGACGATGCGCCGTCGTCGTTGTCTGTACCGTTATTTTGATCGCCAAAGCCCTTGGCCACCATGGCGAGATGAACTTTGTTCTGAAACGTCGCATCCTCGCTGCGCGCGATCAGATCGGCATTGTCGGCAAGGATGCCGATCAGCGCCTCAACCCAAGCCTTCTCGCTTTTGGCGAAATCGCTCAGCACGTAATGCTGCACCATGTCCTTGTTACCGGGATGGCCGACGCCGATGCGCACCCGCCGGTAATCGTTGCCGATATGCTCGGAGATCGACCGCAGGCCGTTATGGCCGGCAATGCCGCCGCCGGTCTTCACGCGAACCTTGGCGGGCGGCAGATCGATCTCGTCGTGAAACACGGTGACGGCGTCGAGCGGCAGCTTGTAGAAATGCGCGGCCTCCGCGACTGCGCGGCCCGATTCATTCATGAATGTGCCGGGCAACAACAACAGTGCGCGCTCGCCGCCGATCGGCCCCTCGCAGGCGACCCCTTGAAAGCGCCGGCGCCACGGTCCGATGCCGTGGCGCTTGGCGATCTCTTGCAGCGCCATGAAGCCGATATTGTGCCGGTTGCCGACATAACGCTCTCCCGGATTACCAAGTCCGACCAGGAGCAGCATCAGTTCTATCCCGCGCTAGTGCGGCAACCTCACTTC
>JBAUCK010000215.1:0-32040 GCA_049677525.1 Xanthobacteraceae bacterium | reverse complement strand
CCGGGCGGCAAGACCGCGCAGCTTGCCGCCGCCGGCGCTCATGTCACCGCGCTCGATCGTGCGCCGGCGCGGCTCAAGCGGGTGCAAGACAATCTCGCGCGGTTAAAGCTGACAGCCGAGCTCGTCTGCGCCGATGTCGCCGAATGGACGTCTGAGCCGTTCGATGCGGTTCTTCTCGATGCGCCGTGCTCCTCGACCGGAACCATCCGCCGCCACCCTGACGTGTCTTGGCTTAAGCGCCCGGACGATGTCGCCGCGCTTGCCGGCGTGCAGCGCCGCCTGATCGAGCGCGCAGTGGGCCTGACCAAGCCGGGCGGCACGCTGATCTATTCCACCTGTTCGCTAGAACCTGAGGAAAACGAGAACATCGTCGCCGCACTGCTGGCGAACGATCCGAGCGTGCGGCGCGCGCCCTTCACCGCCGCCGAATTGTTTGGCCAGAACGAGTTCATATCTATGGATGGGGACCTGCGCACCCTGCCATGCCAGCTTCCCGATTCCGATGCGCGATTCGCCGGGCTTGATGGCTTCTATGCGGCCCGGCTGGTAAAACAGTAAGGAAATCAAACCGATTCGGCAGTTGGCCGTCGAGCCTTCAGTTCGTTATGGTCCGGCGCGCGGGGCGATTTGCGCAGCCGCGCCCGCAAAAGGGGGGCAAACGGGTCGATGTCGCGCGTTGCAGTCGCGAACCATGCGAAGCTTTCCTGGCTCCTGATTCGCGGCGCCCTACGCCGGGTGACCGGCCGTGCCAACGGCCTTCCCTTCCTGCGCTGGCCGCTGGTGCCGCTGCGCACCGATCGTCTCTTGATCGCGCCGCCGGATCTGCGCACGGCAGACGCCACGCGCGCGAGCGAAATCTATTCCGGCCGTTTCACCTTCGCCGGCAAGGTTGTGATCTGCGACGGCCGTTCCATTTTCGAAATGGAGCCACCGTCCGACGATTGGGCGGTGGCGCTGCTCGGCTTCGGCTGGCTGCGGCATCTGCGCGCCGCCGACTCTGCCATCACGCGGGCCAATGCGCGCGCGCTGGTCGACGAATGGATCGCGCTGCAAGGCTCCTGGCATTCGATCGCGTGGCGTCCCGATGTGCTGTCGCGCCGCATCATCTCCTGGCTCAGCCAATCCACGCTCGTCCTGCAAGATACTGACGCGCGCTTCTACCGCCGCTTCCTGCGCAGTCTCGTCCGCCAAGTGCGTTACCTTCGCCATACCGCGGGCGACGCGCGCCGCGGCATCGATCGCATGCAGGCGGTGGTCGCGCTCAGTTATGCGGCGCTGTGCATTGCCGGCCAGGCGCGCCATATCAAGTCGGCGACCGAGCAGCTCACGCACGAAATCGAACGGCAGATCCTTCCCGACGGCGGCCATATCAGCCGCGACCCGGGCGCGATCATCGAAATCCTGATCGAGTTCCTGCCGCTGCGCCAGGCTTTCACCGCGCGCAACATCGCCCCGCCGCAGGCGCTGCTCAACGCCATCGATCGCATGATGCCGATGCTGCGCTTCTTCCGTCATTCCGAGGGAAGCTTCGCGCATTTCAACGGCATGGGCGCGACGCCGGGCGGCCTGCTCTCGACCTTGCTCGCTTATGACGAGACGCACGGCACGCCGTTCTCCAACGCACCGCATTCGGCCTATCAACGGCTTGAGGCTCATGGCGCGGTGCTGATCATGGATACCGGACGTGCGCCGCCGATCGAGATGAGCCTCGACGCGCATGCCGGCTGCCTGTCGTTCGAGTTTTCATCGCCGAAGCAGAGCCTCATTATTGTCAATTGCGGCATGCCGGCGACGGGCCGCGAAAACTGGCGGCAAATCGCGCGTTCGACCGCGGCGCATTCCGCGGTCACTTTCAACGACGTGTCGTCGGCGCGCTTCGTCGAAATGGCGACCTTCAAGCGCATGCTCGGCGGCTCGCCGATGCTCGGCGGTCCGCGGCATGTGGCGGTCACGCGCGAGGAAGGGCCCGATGCCATCGTGCTGCGGGCGGCGCATGACGGCTATGCCGACCGTTTCGACATCGTGCATGAGCGCGTCCTGATGCTCGCAGCCGACGGCACGCGGCTCGACGGCGAAGATGTGTTTCTCGACGCCAATGGCGACCCGCAAGTGCGCACCGACCAGGATGCCTTCGCGGTGCGCTTTCATCTGCATCCGATGGTGAGGGCGACACGGCTGTCCGACGGTCACGGCGTCATGCTGATGATGCCGAACAAGGAGCTCTGGACTTTCAGCGCTCATGAGGACCAAGTTGAGCTCGAAGACAGCGTCTATCTCGCCGGCAGCGAAGGCCCGCGGCGGACGTCGCAGATCGTCATCCGCGGCCATGCCCGTACCGCGTCACGCGTGCAATGGAGCTTGCAACAGGCGCCGGCGGGCGCATTCGTCGGCACCGACTCGACGCGCCGCGCGCGCTAGGACGAACCGAGACTGCCGTTATAACGAGAGACTGTTGTCATAAGAATTTGGGAGCATCATGACTGAACATCTCCGCCGCGCTACCCGCGCCCTCATTTCCGTCTCCGACAAGACCGGCATGGTTGAGTTCGCGCGCGCGCTGTCCGGGCTCGGCATCGATCTCATCTCGACCGGTGGCACCCGAAAGGCGCTCACCGATGCAGGGCTCAAGGTGATCGATGTCAGCGATCTCACCGGCTTTCCGGAAATGATGGACAGCCGGGTGAAGACGCTGCATCCGGCGGTGCATGGCGGCCTGCTCGCGATCCGTAACAATCCGCTGCATGTCGAAGCGATGCAGGCGCATCTGATCAAGCCGATCGATATTCTCGTGGTGAATCTCTATCCGTTCGAAGACACCGTCGCGCGCAGGGCCGATTTCGAGACCTGTATCGAGAACATCGATATCGGCGGCCCAGCCATGATCCGCGCCGCTGCCAAGAACCACAACGACGTCGCGGTGGTGGTGGATACGGGCGATTATGCGGCACTGCTCGACGAGTTGATAGAACACAAAGGCATGACGACGCTGGCCTTGCGGCGAAGGCTCGCCGCCAAGGCCTATGCGCGCACCGCAGCCTACGACGCGGCGATTTCAAATTGGTTTGCCGGTGAGCTCGGCGAAATCGCCCCCGACTATCGCGCCTTCGGCGGCCGGCTGATCGAGAAATTGCGCTACGGCGAGAACCCGCACCAGGCGGCCGCATTCTATCGCACGGCGGACGCCCGCTTCGGCGTGTCGACGGCGCGGCAAGCGCAGGGCAAGCAGCTCTCCTACAACAACATCAACGATACCGATGCGGCCTTCGAATGCGTCGCCGAATTCGATCCGGCCCGCACGGCGGCTTGCGCCATCATCAAGCACGCCAATCCGTGCGGCGTCGCGGAAGGCGAGACCTTGGTCGACGCCTATCGCAAGGCGCTCGCCTGCGACGCCACGTCGGCTTTCGGCGGTATTGTCGCGCTCAACCGCAGGCTTGACGCCGAAGCCGCGCGCGCCATCACTGAAATCTTCACCGAAATCATCATCGCGCCGGACGCGACCGACGAGGCCATCGCCATTGTCGGCGCCAAAAAGAATCTGCGGCTTCTGCTTGCCGGCGGCCTGCCCGATCCGCGCGCATCAGGGCTCACCGCGAAAACCGTCGCCGGCGGTTTATTGGTGCAGACGCGCGACAACGCTGTGGTCGACGATATGGACTTGCGCCCGGTGACCAAACGCGCGCCGACCAATGCCGAGCTGCGTGACCTGCGTTTCGCCTTTCGCGTCGCCAAGCACGTCAAGTCGAACACCATCGTCTATGCCAAGGATCTGGCGACGGTCGGCATCGGCGCCGGGCAGATGAGTCGCGTCGATGCCGCCCGCATCGCCGCGCGCAAGGCGCGGGACGCCGCGAAGGACGCTGGCCTCAAGGAGCCTGCGACCAAGGGCTCAGTGGTTGCGTCGGATGCGTTCTTTCCGTTTGCCGACGGTCTTCTCGTCGCCATCGAAGCCAGCGCCACGGCGGTGATCCAGCCGGGCGGATCAATGCGCGACAACGAAGTGATCGAGGCGGCAGACGCACATGGCATTGCCATGGTACTCACCGGCACCCGGCATTTCCGGCACTAAAGTATGATCCCGAAAAGCGGAGCCCGGTTTTCGGAAAAGATCATGCTCAAACAAAGACCACGCGTCCGCAAAACGAAAATGGCCGGACAGACCCGGCCATAACACGTTCAGAAATTCTGTCTCAGCAGGATCAAACCGAAGCGGTGATCCACTGCTCGAGCTTCTGCTTCGGCGCGGCGCCTACCTGGCGCGAGGCGAGCTGGCCGTCTTTGAACAGCATCAGCGTCGGGATCGACATGATGCCGTATTTCGACGCGACACCCGGGTTCTCGTCGACATTGAGCTTGACGATCTTGACCTTGCCGTTGAGCGAATGGGAAATCTCTTCCAAGGCCGGTGCGATCATGCGGCAGGGGCCGCACCATTCCGCCCAGAAATCGACCACAACCGGGCCGCTCGCCTTGAGCACGTCGGCTTCGAATGTAGCATCCGTGACTTTCTCGACCATGAAAAACCTCGTCTTTTCGGGGGAATCGGCAACCCTGGGCTGATCAACGTAGGAACGGGGGTCTTAAGCGTCAAGACACCTTTCCCCGGAGCGTGACAGGCCTAAGTTAGAACTTTGCCAATGTCTGCTTCCAGCGCCGCATCCATGGTTTTCGCCGGGACCTCAAGCAAAAGCGGCCCGCCGGTGAAAACCAGCGCCGCGCGTATGGTCCTGCCGGCATAGATACGCCCGAGCACCGCCCGGTAGAGCGCAAGCTGGGTGACATAGTGCGGCGGCACGTCTTCAAGTGTCTGCGGCACGACACCGTCGGTTTTGTAATCGGCAATGAGGACGGTATCGCCCGCGAAGGATAGGCGATCCACCTGTCCGGCCACTTCAAGCGGTTCGGCGCCGTCGCGCGGGACGTGGCCGATAATCGACACTTCAGGACGGCTGCCTGGCGTGAAAATTTCGGCGAAGTCTTTGTTGTCGAGAATGGCCGACACTTGCCGCGCAATCTCGGCGCGCGCTGCTGGCGAGAAATTCTTGGCGGTGCGCAAGAGAAAATGTTCGATTGCATCTGCGCGCCGCTCCGGTGGAATGTCGGGCAAGGACTGCATCAGCCGATGCACGATACGCCCGCGCTCCATTGCCTTGCGTCGCGCGGCGGCGGAGGCGCCGGGCTGCGCGAAGCGTGCGATATCTTCGTCGAACGCCACAGACGGCGAAAGCGGTCCGCCACGCGGCGTTTCGTGCGCGGCGCGTTGACGAAGCCAGGCCGGAACCTCCGGCCGATCCGGTCTTTGCAAGGCAGCCGCTTCCCACCGCTCGGCGGCGGGGCTGGCCGCGGTCCGGTAGCGCAAGACTTTGTCCTCGCCGTCGCTCTCCTCGACCAGGAACGGCTTGAGCGGCTCGCATACCAGATCGTACCAGCAGCCATCCGGCCGCCGCTTGTCGCCTTGCGCGCCGCAGACGATCAGGCGATCCGCGGCGCGCGTCATCGCCACGTAAAGCAGACGCCGATATTCATCCGCAGCATCGCGCTGTGCATCCTGCCGGGCCGCTGCGGCGGCCGGCGGATCGTCGGCCTTGCGGGTCACCCAGATCATTGCATTGCCGGGAAGTTCGAGCAGCCGCGGCGGTCGTGGGCCGGCTGGCGGCGTCATCGTGTCGGCCAGAAAAACGATCGGCGCCTCGAGGCCCTTGGCGCCATGCACGGTCATCACCCGCACTTCGTCACGGGCGATCTCCATATCGCGCTTTACCTCGGCGCGGGCCTCGCGCAGCCAGGCCATGAAGCCTTGCAGCGATGGTGTCTCGCGCCGCTCATACTCGATCGCGAGATTGAGAAATTCGTCGAGCGCGTCGTTGGCTTCGGCGCCGAGCCGGGCGAGGAAATGCTGCCGCGCGCGATCGGCGCCGAGAATTTTTCCGTAGAACGTAAACGGCGTCTCGCGCCGCGCGGCATCGGCAAACTTGTCGAGCTTGGCCTGCGCCGATGCCGCTACGAGTTCGCCTTCGGCCGCCTTGCGCTCGATCGCCTCGCGGAGCGACAAACGGCCACGGTCGTAGGCCACGGCGAAAAGATCGTCGTCGGAGAAGCCGAATAACGGACTGCGCAGCACCGTCGCCAGCGCCAGATCGTCCTGCGCCAACAACAGTGCGTCGGCGAGTGCCATCAGATCCATCACAGCGATATGCTCGGTGAGAATGAGCCGGTCCGCGCCGGCGACCTCGACATGTTCGTTCTTGAGCGCGCGGATGACGGCTTCGAACAATTCGCCGCGCTGGCGCACCAGAATGAGAATGTCGCCGTAGCGCGCGGCGCGGCGATCGATGCCGACCGGTTCGGAGCTCTCGACCGTCTGCCGCACTGTGCGCGCGATGCGCTTGGCGAGTTTCACCCGCGGGCTAGTTTCGCTGACGGTGTCGAACGGCGCGTCCCAGCTTTCGATATCGGCGCGTTCGTCGGGCTCGGTCGGCTGCCAGATTTCGACCTGGCTCGGCGGCGCATCCGGCAGCGCGATATGCGGTGGAAAACCATCGGTGTCGGACGAAACGCTTGCCGCGATGAGCTTGTCCTTGAACACTTCGTCGACAGCCGCGAGCACGCTCGCGCCGGAGCGGAACGAATGCTTGAGCTCCTTGAACACGAATTTGAGCCCGCCGTGACTGTGCGCGCGCTCGAAGAAGCTTCGCATCTGTGCGAATTCGCGCGGCGCGGCGTTCTGGAACGAATAGATCGACTGCTTCTCGTCGCCGACCGCGAAAATCGTGCGGGTGCCGAGATGCACGCCGGCGCCGGCGGTGAATTCCGCCACCAATTGCCGGACGATCTGCCATTGCTTGTGGCTGGTATCCTGCGCCTCGTCGATCAGCAGATGGTCGATACCGAGATCGAGCTTGTAATGCACCCAGGCGGCATCGACATTGCTCAGGAGCGCGAGCGCCTTGTCGATCAGGTCGTCGTAATCGACCAGCCCGCGCCGCTCTTTCTCGCCGCGATAACGCGTCAAGACATCATAGGTCACGGTCAGCAGTGCGGCGGACCGGTCGCGGCAGGTAACGGCGCGCAGCCGTTGCAGGAGAGCGCAGGCACGATCTTGTTCTGCGATCAAACGTTCGGTCAGTCCCAGATCCTTGATGGCCTTGGTCACAATGGATTTCCGCGGCGTGCGCTCATTCGCGGTGAAAAAGATATCGAGATAGGTCTCGACGCGGTCGGCGCGCGGCAGCGCGGCGAGCTGATTGAAGCGATCGGCCTGCTCGATGTCGGTCTTATTGCCCCGCGCCAAGGTTGCCGCGATCGCAGTCCATTCCGCGGGCGCAATGGCGGAATCCGCGAAAAACTCGTCCTCGACACTCTCGCGGCTCGTCGTGGGCTCGATGCCGAGCGTACGCGAGAGAGCCGCAATCGCGGTCTCGACACCGCCTTCCTGCATCACCCAGCGCGCGATCGTGTCATGCCGGCCGATGGCGGTGCGAATGACCTCGCGAAATGTCTGGTCTGCAGCCGCCGTCATGGCAATGGCGAGCGCGCGGCCGAGCGGGCTCTGCGGATCGCGCGCGCCGTCGAGCAGCACGTGCAGCGTGATCTGTTCGAGAAGCTGGGTCTGCTGCGCCTCGTCGAGCACGGTGAAACGAGCGGCGACATTGGCCTCGAACGGGAACTGATGCAGAAGCTGGGTGCAGAACGCATGGATGGTCTGGACTTTCAGTCCGCCGGGCGTTTCCAGTGCGCGCGCGAACAGCCGCCGCGCCGCGGTGCGCCGGCGCACGTCGCTTGCGACGCCGGAACCTTCGTGGATCGCCTTGTCGAGGACTGTGTCGTCAAGCGTGGTCCATGTCGCAAGCGTATCGAAGAGGCGCTTGGCCATATTCGCCGCAGCCGCCTTGGTGAAAGTGATGCAGAGAATCTTTTCCGGCGCGACGCCGTCGAGCAGCAGGTTGATCACCCGCTGCGCCAGCACATGGGTCTTGCCTGAGCCGGCATTGGCTGCGACCCAGGCCGACACGTCCGGCGCCGCGACCGCGCGCTGTAGCTCGCGCACTTGCGGCGGAATGTCGTCCGCGGTCCTCATTCGCCGCCTCCGAGATCGTCATCGCGGCCGCTCGACCATTCCTTCACCCGCGCCAGATGGTCGTAGTCGCCGTAATGCGTCGTCCACATCGGATGGACCAGCGAGCGGTACGGCTCCTTGTCGCTGTCGAAGCGCTGGGCGAGCACGGTGAGCTTTTGCAGCGCCCGCTCGGCATGGCTGTCCGGCGTACCTTCCTTGAATTCCACTTCGACATATCTGCCCGGCGGCTCGCCGCCCTTGAGCAACACATAGGCAATCTCGGCGACCGACGCGCCGCTCGGGATCATTTTGAAGCCGCCGTGGCGCAACATGGCCGCTTCGAGCGTGAGTTGCGGCGCAAGTCCGGTGCGCACCTGCTTTTCGCTGCGCGTCGAACCGGTCTTGTAATCGAGGATGACGTAGCTACCGTCGCTGGTGCGTTCGATGCGATCGGCGATGCCGCGGAGCTTGAATGTGCCGTCCTCGAGCGGAATGGAAATCTCGCCGCGAATTTCTGCCTCGATGGCGGCAATAGAGGAGCGGCGCGCGGCGTCCCAGCGTGCGAACCAATGCGCGATACGCAGGAAACGCGGCCACCAAAATGCGCGCGCTTCAGGAAAATCGTCGAGCGCAGCGAAATGCGGCTGACCAAGCGCGATGATTTCACCCGCCGGATCGGCGGGAAGGCTCTTGGCATAGAGCCTGGTGAAATCGCCGACGACGGCATGAATAATCGTGCCGCGCTCTGCGGCGCCGGGCGGGGTGTCCACCGCATCGAGCGGGCGCAGCCGCAGAATGTGCTTGGCATAGATCGTATAGGGATCGCGCAGCCAATGCTCGATCTCGGTGACAGAAAGACCTTTGGGGCGTGCCGCGCGCGGCGGCAGCGGCGCGGGCTGCGGCGCCGGCCTGACTTGTTCCGGCCGGTCCAATTCGCGCGCCCAGGCGAGATAGGTTTGTCCACGCGCGATGGCGGTTTGCCAGCGACCGCCGGCCACGGCGGCGAAACGCTGGATAAATCGCGACGCCACCGTCGGCGTCCCGGCGATCTTGGCCGCGTGGCTCAACATAACGTCGTGGCCGCCGAGGAGCTGTGCGAAATCGTGCGCGGACAATCCGATGCGGCGCTCCGGCAGATCGAGCCCAAGCGCAAGCCGCATCGGCCGGCTCAGCCAGGCATCGCTATTGCTCTCCGGCGGCCAGGTGCCTTCGACGAGACCGCCGAGCACGACGCGGTCGCTTTCGGTCAGGCGCGCTTCGAGAGGACCGAAAATCCGTACGCGCAGGCCCGGCTGTAACGGCCGCCGCACGACACGGCTGGCAAGCGCCGCAGTAAACAATCCGACATAGTCTGCTTTGGCGACGGCGAGCCGCGCTGCGGCTTCGCTCGTCGCGATCTTATCGAGCGCGTCGGCGAGACGCGTGCCGTCGGGACCGGACAGAGCCATCGCACTGCCATCTTGCGACGAGAGAGCGGCGAGGACGTCGCGATGGCGCCCGGCGAATTCGCTGAGCGGATATTGCTCCGAACGTTGCTGTTGACCGATGTCTTCAAGCGGCTTGAGTGCGCCGGCGAGCCAGGCGGCAAGATCGGACGCCGCGTTCAATTCGGCATCGATCAGCGCGGTGCGCGGATCCGAGGGATGCAAATCTTTTTTGCTCTTGCGGAAAGTGTGCAGCGCGCTCTCGAGCCCGGCGCTGCCGGCCCGCGGCCGCGGGCCGCGCAAGATTGCCCGCTCGAGCGCGGCAACGGCATGGTCCCTGTCGCGCAAAGGCGGGTGCGACAGCGGATGTTTGAGCAAAGCGAGTAACGGCACCGGCTCGAGCCCGCCGAGAGCCGTATCTGCGGCAAGCCGGGCGAATATGCCGGCGGGCGTATCGGCGAGCGCATCGCCGCCGGAATCTTCCGCCGCAATATTCCAGCGCGCCAACGCATTCAGGACACGCCGGCCGAGCGCACGGTCGGGTGTCACCAGCGCGGCGGTCTTGCCGTCGTGCACCGCTTCGCGCAAGGCAACCGCGATGGCGAGCGCTTCTTCCTCGGGATTGGCGGCTTCGATCACCGTGAGCGTCTTGATTGCTGTATCGGCATGCGCGGCGAAGGCCGCGTCGGCCGATATTTGCAGCCACCTGTCGGTCGCTGCCGCCGGGCGCAGCGCTTCGGAGACAAGCCGCTCGCGTCCGCGCGGCGCGGCCAGCGCCACGACGTCGGCGCGGGAGATGCCGATGCGGGTCAGCAGCGCCTGCATGGCGAATTGCGGATGCGCCGGCGTCGGCGCGATATTTTTCTTGTCGTCGCCCGCGATCGATGTCCATGCATCCTCGTCGAGATCGGTATCGAGGCCGGGCAGCACGACAGCGCCGTGCGGCAGATGCGCGATCGTCGCGATCAATTCCGCCGTTGCCGGGATCGATCCGGTCGAACCCGCGGCGATCACCAGTCCATCGGTCTTGCGCGCCAGCCGCGTCGCTTCGGCCTTGATCAGCCGGTCGCGCCGTTCGGCGGGCTCGATGCAATTGCGTTCGTGCAAGACTTCCGGCCAAGCTTGGTGTGCGATCCGCAGGAAACGCAGCGTGAGCTGCCAATAAATATCGAACTTGTCCGGGACGAGCTCGCCAAGCCGGTCCCACGATACGTTGCGCGTCGTCATGTCGTCGATCAGGCGCGCCAGATCGTCCGCAAGCGCACAGGCCGAGGCCGGGGTTTGCGCGACGAGCGGCGTGCCGCTCGCGCCATGCAATTCGGGCGACTGCGCCCATCTGGCGATGAGTTGCGTCAGCAGCAGTCGCCGCTCCAGGCCGCCAAGCGCTTCGGGCAAGTTCAGCGCGTCGGCCGCGATATCGCCCGCGGCGGCTTCGGCAAAGGCGATCTCGTCTTCATCGATATCGCCGATCGGAATAATGCGCGGCAGAAGCGCCGCATCGAAAGCTTGAAGGAACGCATCCCGCATCAGCCGGCACGCGCGCCGTGTCGGCAAATAAAGCGTCGCCGAAGCCAAGATCAGCGGATCGTCGGCAATGGCTGTGCCGAACGTGCCGTTCTTCAATGCCTCGATCAGCGTCGGCAAAAACGGCGCCGACGCCGGAATGGTGAAAACGCGCGGGTTCATGTCGATGATCGGTTCACGGTACGTCGTCATTCCCACACATGTAGGAATCCATAGCCACTATCAAAGCAAATTTGGTTTGACCCGTGACTATAGGGCCCTTGCAGGACGGCGTTATGCGGGCTCTAGCAGATTCTAGTCCGCCGTCGCCAGCGCCGCGTCGGCCGCGGCGACGGCCTCGGGCGTGCCGACATGCATCCACACGCCCTCGAGCCGCATGCCGAATAGCCGGCCGTTCTCGCCGGCGCGGTCGAACAGCGGCGTCAATGGGAACGCGCCCTTTGGCACGTCGGCAAACAGCGCCTGCGAGAGAATGGCCGAGCCGGCATAGATGAACGGCGCCACTTCGCGCTCGGTGCGGCGCTGCAGCCGGCCGTCGGGCAACATCATATAGTCGCCGCGTCCGGAATAGCCGATGCTGCCGGTGATCGGCGCCAACAACAACAGCGCGTCCATGATGTGCGGATCGAAGGCCTCGCCAAGCCGCGTGAAATTCGGCCGCACGCCGTCGAGCCAGAGCGTGTCGGAATTGACCAGAAAGAATGGCGCACCGCCGAGCTGCGGCAACGCCTTGGCGATGCCGCCGCCGGTGCCGAGCAGTTCCGAGCGTTCGTCGGAAATGACGATATGCGGAAGCCGGCGCGGCGCGAGATGTTTTTCCAGAGCGTCGGCGAGATGATGCACGTTGACGACGGCGGTTTCGACGCCGGCTTCGGCCAGGCGGTCGAGCCCGTAATCGATCAGCGACTTGCCGCCGACGGCGACCAGAGGCTTCGGGATCTGGCCATTATAGGGTCGCATCCGCGTCCCCAGCCCCGCGGCTAAGATCATCGCGCTTTTCGGCATCATCGCTGTGTCGGGCCCAGCCAATGCGGTGCGAGTCGCAGCATCATAACCCATCCGGAGCGGGGACATTGGCGGTGTACCAGCCCTTGAGGGGGGCGAGGGCGGGGTGCGCAAGCGAACGCTGCAAATAGTTCCATAGGCGGGGCATGTGACGCAGATATTGAGGCTTGCCGTCGCGCCGGTCGAGTCGCGCGAAGATGCCGAGGATTTTGGTGGCGCGCTGCGCCGCCAAGGTCGCATAGAGCCGCATGAAGCTTGCGGTATCGAATTCCTGGTTGCGCCCGGCGGCGCACTGGTTCTGACGCGCACGGACATATTGGCCGAGCAGGCTCATTTCCAAGGTTTCGGACACGTCGACGCGGGCGTCTTGTAGCAGCGAGGCGACATCGTAGGCGGCGGGGCCGATCAGCGCGTCCTGAAAATCGAGTACGCCGATCCGCGCAGTGTCGTCGCGCTCCGATAGCCAGAGCAGATTGGGCGAATGGTAGTCGCGCAGCACCCAGGTCGGCTGCGCTTCGAGCGCGGGCGCCAGTGCCTTGCTCCACAGCGCAACGAACTCCTTGCGCGCGGCGGCTTTGCCCCCAACTTCAGCTTTACCTTCAACGCCGGTCTTGACCAGATACCAATCGAGCAACAGCTCGGCCTCGATAAGAAAGGCGGCCATGTCGTAGCGCGGAATGCGATAGTCGAGATGCGGCGCCACCTGAAGCGTGTCCGGCAGTCGCCGTCCGTGCAGCGCGGCGAGAAGATCGACGGCCGCGGCGTAGCGCGCCGCGATCGGCGCCGGCGGATCGCCGGTGACGATACGATCCTCGCCGAGATCTTCCATGACGAGGAGGCCGTGATCGAGATCGGCATGCAGGATCGCGGGCGCCGAGAGCTGCTGCTCGCGCAACGCTACCGACAACGCAACATAGGGCACGATGTCCTCGGCGAGATGCGCGATAGCGCTGTAAGGCTTGCCGTCGCGCACTGGCGGACCGTCGGGCCGGCGCGGCGCGTTCATCAAGATCGTCGCCTCGCCGCTATTGTTCAGGCGCTCGAAAATGCGCGTCGAGGCGTCGCCCTGCATCCGTATCCGTTGCGCGCCGCCGAAGCCGGATTCGTCGAGGAAAGATCGCACCATGGCGATGCGCTCGGTGCGTGCCGCAAAACCGCCATAGCCGACATAGCGAACATTGCGCACATCGGGACCGAGTTGCGGAGCAAGCGTGAAAGTGATGTCGAGCCGATCGGGCGGCAGGAATCCGGCGGCGCGATCCGGCCATTCCATCAGCACGACCGTGCCTTCGGGCAGATCGTCAAAGCCGAGCTCGGCAAGCTCGGCCGCGCCGGAGAGCCGGTAAAGGTCGGCGTGAACCAGCGCGAAGCGCGGCAGATCGTAGGTCTGGATCAGGGTGAAGGTCGGGCTCGGCACCTCGACGGTCTCGTCGCCGGCGAGGTAGCGGATCAGCGCCCGGGCAAAGGTTGTCTTGCCGGCGCCGAGATCGCCGGACAGCGTCACCAGGTCGCCCGGTTCGAGCGCAGTCGCAATGTCGGCCATGAACCGCCATGTCGCCTGCTCGTTCGGTAATGTCGCTTTGAAGCTTGCGCCACCCTGGGTGGTCAGCAACATGCGGCGCTCCACGCTGGAATTATTTGTCTGAGCATGGCTTTTTTTGCCGGTAGTGGCTACTCGGCCGCTGTGAGCGCCGCGGTTGTGCTGAGCGGTAATGTACAGGTCACCGTGGTGCCGTGCCTGACCTCCGACGCGATCGCGACCGTGCCGCCGTGCAGCTCGACAAAGGAGCGCACCAGCGACAAGCCGATGCCGGGCCCGCGATGCGTGGAGCCGAGCGAATGCGTCTCGAACCAGTCGAAAACCTTCTCCAGCACGTCTGGCGGAATTCCGGGGCCCTGGTCGGTGACCGAAAAGACGATGGCGTCGGGCCGGCGCTCGGCGCGCAGCGCGATGTGGCCGCCGCCCGGGGAAAAGCTTGCGGCATTGGCGAGGAGGTTGAAGAGAACCTGCCGCACGCGGAGCTTGTCGGCAATGAAGCTGCCGACGCCTTCGGCCGCGGCAATGTCCAGCGTGAGGCCGGAACTGACCAGCCGGTCCTGTACGCCCTCGGCCGCTGCCGCCATGGTCTCGCGGATATCGACCGGGCCGAGATTGAGCTGCATGCGGCCAGCGTCGATGGTGGCGAGGTCGAGAATATTGTTGATCAGCGCCAACAGCGTGTTCGTAGATACCGTGATGTAGTCGAGATATTCGCGCTGCTTGCGTTCCAGCGGACCGGTCGCCGGGTCGCTGAGCAGATGCACGAAGCCGATGATATTGGTGAGCGGAGAACGCAGCTCGTAGGACACGTGGTGAACGAAATCGATCTTGATCTTGTCGGCGTCTTCGAGCGCCTCGTTGCGCTCGCGCAAAGCACGCTCGACATTAACGGACGCAGTAACGTCATGGAACGTCACCAATGTGGCGCCATCGGGGAGCGGCACCGTCGTGGAATCGACAGCCGTGCCGTCGCGGCGTTCGAGCCGCCCCCGCGTCGCTTCGCGGCTGTCCATCGCGGTTACGACCTCGCGCAAGGCGCGCCAGGCCGGAGCGTCGCCATGCAGCGGCCGGCATAAAGTCGTGATCCGCTCGATATGCGGCCGGTCGGCGAGATCGTGAGGTTCCAGATTCCACACGCTGACGAAGGCGGCGTTGTGAAGGCGCAGCCGGCCGTCGCTGCCGAACACGGCCACGCCCTCGGCCAAATTATCGAGCGTTTCGCCCTGGACGCGGATCAGTTCCTGGAACCGGCGTTCGAGGTCGAGCCGCTCGGTGACATCATGGAACAGATAAGTGAGGCCGCCGTCCGGATTGGGCGTGGTGACGACGCGCAAGGTGCGTCCGCCCGGCAGATGCCAGGTATGTTCGGTGCCTTCGACGGCGCGATAGGCTTCGTGCAGTTGCGCCTTCCATTGCCGGAAATCCTGCTGCTCGGGCAATTTGCGCGCGGCGCGCAACATTTCGATCACCGCGGAATCGGTTGGTCCCTGGTCGAGAAAGGCGGCATCGAGGTCCCATAGGGCGCGATAGGCGGCATTGTAGAAGCTCAGCCGATGATCCGGACCGAACATGGCGACGCCGGCCGGAAGCTGGTCGAGCGTGCGGCGATGCGCATCGATCAGATGATCGCGCGCGATGCGCATCGCTTCGGCCTCCGTCGCGTCGATGGCGATGCCGGTCGAGCCGCTGCCGGTGATGATGTCGAGCACGTCGAAGGTGCGCCGCGTGCCGGCGGCGACAGCGCGCAGTCGGCCGGCATAGGCCGTGCCGTTCATATGGGACTGCGCGATGCTGGCGCGCGCCGCGCTGTCGAGCAATTCGGCGCGATGGGTCGCGGCATCGGCGGCGTCCTTGGCGTCGACGGCGCGGGCATAGGCGGAATTGACGAAGATCAGCTGCCCGTCGGTGTCGCGCGTCCAGACCGGCGACGGCAGGGCTTCGATCAGCGCGCGCAGCGGCATGACTTCGGCGGACAATTTGTCGTGGCGAGTGGCAAGTTCCACCAGATCGCGATTGGTGCCGCTGGCATTTTTCAGCCGCAGCACGGCGCGGCCGCCGATGGCGCGGCCGAGCGCTTCGACCGGCTGGCCAAAGCGCGTGGTCAGCGGCATCGAAAACGGCTCGCCGCGGCTGCGCAAGGCGTCGACGGCGCGTTCCATGGCGCTGGCTTTGGCGGCGTCAAGCCAGGAGCCGAAGGCGAGCACCTGATGCGGCATCGAGACGCCAATGGCGGCCGGATCGCCGTCGATTTTCGGTTCGTCGGTGCTCGCGGGCCAGACCACCACGACTTGCGGCTCCGAGCGCATAAGCGCGTTGGCGCGATCGAGCTCGTCGCGCAGCGCCGAGATTTCCTTGCGCAGCCGTCGTTCGAGCCGTGCCGCGCGCGCCCAGCTGCGTACCAGCATGATCGCGGACACGACGGCAAACAGCATCACGCCGCAGACCACGGTGATGGAGGCAATCTGATGCTGGTCGATGCTCGACTGTGCGGTCAAAGCGAGCGCGCGCAACACCTGTATCGGCTGTTGCATCGGCTGTTCGGCGGCCCCGGCGCTCGCCGGCGCGAAAACGCAAACAGCCGCAAGGAATATGCCCTTTCCTTGCGCGCACCGCCGATGCCGCGTACTGCGGCTCCCCCGGATCGTGTCCGGCATGCCCCTTCGCCTCTGCTGGCTGGCACCCGCGATACCGCCAGTGATCCGTCGCGGGGCGACCCCGCGAATCGGACGACTTTACTCTCAAGCGGAATCGCGCCGTAAGAGTCCAGATCGTGAACGCGGGTGTGAAGGTTCGGCGGGTTCAATTGCCGAAGGCAGCTATAGCGTCCGGCTTGAGCGCAAGGGCATCGCGCGCCAGGTCTTCGAGACTGATCCGCGCCAAGGCGATGCCGAATTCCTCCTCGGCGCTGGCCATGGCCGGCAGCACTACCTTGGTCAGAAGATCGGACCCGGCATGCGATACCTCGGCGTCCTCGACGGTGCCCCGCCGCGCGCAAAATATCGTTGGCCGTCCACGCCCCTTCGATCGCGTGCAAGCTCGTAGCCGCCGCGCGGGCCGCGGATGCCTTTCAATATTCCGTAGCGCACCAGCGCTTGCAGCACGGGTTCAAGATGCCGCGGTGGCAAGCCGTGGCGCGCGGCGAGTGCTTTTGCGGAAACCGGGTAGCCCTGCGCTTGTATTGCCACGTCGATAACTGCAGCAATCGCGAGGACTCCTTTGCGGAGGAGCAGAGGCATGCGGGGGAGAACGTCGCGTCACGTAAAATCGTTCGGTCTGATGGTGCTATATTACGCCGCGCATTTGGTCCAGTTGAACTTCGCTTTAGTCGCGCTTGTCGACAATATTCGTCACGTTTCCAGTCGAGCCAAATCCGCCAACGCTTCGCTCGGTCGAGTCTAGACTTGCGGATTCAAAAAGTTTTACATGTGATATCGGCGCGATTACTAGCTGCGCAATCCGCATTCCGCGATTGATTACAAAGGGCTCCGAACCGAGATTCACAAGAACGATTTGTATTTCCCCCCGATAATCGGCGTCGATCGTGCCCGGTGAGTTCAGAACCGTGACGCCATGGCGTAGCGCGAGACCGGAGCGCGGCCGGACCTGCGCCTCGTAACCAGGCGGCAAAGCAATCGCGACGCCGGTGGGAATCAAGGCCCGCGCGCCGGACGTGATTTGGATCGGTGCATCGGCGGTCACTGCGGCAACAAGATCGAGGCCTGCGGCGAGCGCGCTTTGATAGGCCGGCAGCGGCAAGTCGGCGCCGTGCGGCAGGCGCACGATTCGTACGTCGACACTCACGATCTGCTTCCCGCGGGCGGCTTGTCGAGCTCTTTGGCGACGCGCTCCACCAGCCGATGCGCGACATCGTCCTTGGATTGCGGCGGCCAGTCTTCGACGCCGCCCGACGAGATCAGATGAATGGTATTGGCGTCGCCGCCCATGATGCCGGTCCCGGGCGAAACATCATTGGCGAGGATCCAGTCGCAGCCCTTCTTGGCGAGCTTGGCTTTGGCATTGGCGATCACCTCATCCGTCTCCGCTGCAAAGCCGATGACGAGCCGCGGCCGGCCGGTTTTGCGATGGGCGATGGTCGACAGGATATCCGGGTTTTCAACGAGCTTGAGCGTCGGCGTCTCGCCTTGCTGCTTCTTGATCTTGCTGCCGCTCGGCCGGTCGATGCGCCAGTCGGCGACCGCCGCGGCGAAGATCGCAACGTCGGCCGGGAGCGTTCGTTCAACGGCGTCCAGCATCTGCCGGGCGGTTTCGATCTTGATCACGGTGAGCCCAGGCGGATCTGTTAGATTGACCGGCCCGCTGATCAGCACCACGTCGGCGCCGGCCGCGGCCGCGGCTGCCGCGATGGCGTGGCCTTGCTTGCCCGAGGAGCGGTTGGCGATGAAGCGCACCGGGTCGATCGGCTCGTTGGTCGGGCCGGAGGTGACGACGACGCGCCAGCCGGTCAGCGGTCCCGGGCCATCTAACAGGCTATTCAGCAAAGGTTCAGCCACGGCGACGATTTCGAGCGGCTCGGCCATGCGGCCGGTGCCGGCTTCGCCGTGCTCGGCCATCTCGCCGGCATTGGGGCCGACGACGCGGACGCCGTCCGCGGCGAGCTGCGCCAAATTGCGCTTGGTTGCGGTCGCGGCCCACATATGTGGATTCATTGCCGGCGCGATCAGGATCGGCTTGTCGGTGGCGAGAAGCACTGCGGTTGCGAGATCGTCGGCATGGCCGCCCGCCATTTTCGCCATCAGGTCGGCCGTCGCCGGCGCGACGATGATAAGATCGGTATCGCGGGCGAGACGAATATGGCCGACATCGAATTCGCTCTTTGGATCGAACAGGTCGGTGTGAACGTGTTCGCCGGTGAGCGCGCCTGCCGCCAGCGGCGTGATGAAATGCTGCGCGGCGGCGGTGAGAATGCAGCGCACGTGAATCCTGTGGTCCTGCAGGCGGCGAATGAGATCGAGCGATTTGTAGGCGGCAATACCGCCGCCGATGATGAGAAGTGCGCGGGGATGTTCGGCCGCCGTGACCTCTGATCGCTGTGGCACGTGTTGCGCACCGACAACTGGCCGCAAGGGCAGTGACGCGCCGGCCGGCCTCTGCCGTACCGGCTCTTCGGGCGGATTGGGCGGGTTGATGAAGCTCAGCGCCTCGCGCGCGGTCTCGGCCGCCGCCTGCCGCAGAATGACCCGGACCTCGTCCTCCATCGACCGGCCGTGGCGCGCTGCGCGCAGCCGTAGCAGCCGTTTCAGCTTGTCATCGAGCTGGCGGACGGTGAGACTCGCCATCGCCCATCCTCACGCTATCTGGCCGTTATTCGGCCAATCTACCATTGAGATGATTGCATTGCAATCAATGCAATCATAGGTGCCTGAGTGCGATCAGCACCAGCAGCGCGGCGATGACCCACAGCGCCACCGCCGTCCAATGGCTGCGGCGCCGCTCGGTCTTGTCGATTTCGGCAAGCGTCTGCGGCGACAAGATCAGGCCGTCACGGGTCATCGTGTCGAGCTGGTCGAGCACGCGGGCGCCGCGCGCCAGCAGCCCCGGCGCATTGCCGACGAAGCGTCCGATATCGGCGGCGCCCTGCGCGGCGCTTTCGAGGCGGCCGGCGGGGCCGAGATTGCGCGCCATCCATTCGCGCACCACCGGCTCGGCTGTGCTCCACATATCAAGCTTGGGATCGAGCGAGCGCGCCACGCCCTCGACCACCACCATGGTCTTTTGCAGCAACAGCAATTCCGGCCGCGTGCGCATGTCGAACAGGCCGGTGACCTCGAACAGCAGCGTCAGGAGTTTCGCCATGGAAATATCTTCGGCGGCACGATTATGGATCGGCTCGCCGATGGCGCGGATCGCCTGCGCGAAATCCTCGATCGAATGATGCGGCGGCACATAGCCGGCTTCGAAATGGACTTCTGCCGTCCGGTAGTAATCGCGGGTGATGAAGCCGTGCAGGATTTCAGCCAGGAACAGCCGCTCCTTGGCGCCGAGCCGGCCCATAATGCCGAAATCGACAGCGACCAGGCGGCCGTCGTCGTCGATGAACAGATTGCCGGGATGCATGTCGGCGTGAAAGAAGCCGTCACGCAGCGCGTGGCGCAAGAAGCTCTGGATCAGACCGCGGCCGAGTTTCGGCAGGTCGAAGCCTTTGGCTTGGAGCCGCGCGCGGTCGCTCAACGGAATGCCGTCGATCCATTCCAAGGTCAGCACTTCCTTGGTGGTGTGGTCCCAATCGATCGCCGGCACGCGGAAGTCCGGATCGTCTTTGGTGTTCTCGGCCATTTCCGAAAGCGCCGCGGCCTCGAGCCGAAAATCCATTTCGACCATGACTGAGCGGCGCAGGGTCTCGACGGTTTCGATCAGCCGCAGCCGCCGCGCCTCGGCGGAGAGGCTTTCGGCGCGCTCCGCGGCATAGGCGAAAGCAGTGAGATCGGAGTGGAAACGTTGCTCGATGCCGGGCCGCAGCACTTTGACGGCAACCGCCCGCGGCTCGCCCGCGGTCGCCACCGTCGCTTTGTGCACCTGGGCGATCGAGGCTGCGGCAATCGAAGGGCCGAAGCTCGCATAAACCGCGGCGACCGGCTTTTCGAAGGAAGCCGCGACCGCGGCTTCTGCTTCTGCCTGCGGAAACGGCGGCATCTGGTCCTGCAGCCGTTCGAGATCGGCGGCGAGCGCCGCGCCGACGACGTCCGGCCGCGTCGCCAAAAACTGCCCAAGCTTCACATAGCTCGGTCCGAGCTTGGCGAGCGCCGTCGACAGCCGCGCTTCGGACGCGTCGCTCGACGGCCGCTCGAACAGCCGCGCCATCCGATAGAACGGACGCGCCGGCACCGGCACCATGGCGGGATCGATGACGCCGAGAACGCCTTCGCGGGCGAACACGAAGCCGGCGCGGGCAAGGCGGAAAGAATGCGCGGCGCCGGAAATCACAAACGCCAGCCGGAATGAAGTGTGACGATGCCGCCGGTCATCGGCTGGATCGAAATGCGGGCAAAGCCGGCGTTCCGCATCATGGTGGCGAAGGCCTGGGGCTTGGGAAAGCGACGGATTGATTCGACGAGATAGCGATAGGAGTCAGCGTCGCCCGTGACCATGCGGCCGAGGTGCGGAATGACGTTGAAGGAATAGAGATCGTAGAGCCGGTCAAAGCCCGGCACATCGACCACGGAGAATTCGAGACAAAAGAAGCGCCCGCCGATCCTGAGCACGCGAAAAGCTTCCGCCAGCGCCTGTTCGATGCGCGGCACATTGCGGATGCCGAAGGCGATGGTGGCGGCATCGAAGCTGCGGTCGGCAAAGGGCAGCGCTTCGGCATTGGCCTCGGCGAAGGTGATCGTATCGGCGCGCGCCTGTGCATCGACGCGGGCGCGGCCGACATCAAGCATCTCCGCATTGATGTCGCTGACGATGGCGCGGGTGTCGGGGCCACCGCTCGCGACCACGCGCAAAGCAATATCGCTGGTACCGCCGGCGATATCGAGTAGCGTGAACGGGCGGTTCTTCGGCGGATTGACCGCGGTGACCAGCGCGTCCTTCCAGGCCCGATGCAACCCAAGCGACATCAGGTCGTTCATCAGGTCGTAGCGGTGCGCGACGCTGTGAAAGACGCCGTCGACGAGATCCTGCTTCTCGCCTAAAGGCACGCGTTGGAAGCCGAAATCGGCCTGCTGCTGGTCGTGGTCTGCCATCAACTCTACCTTGTTCTTGAACCATAGCGCGGCGCCATCAGAGACGCTATGTGTTTGAAAATTAACCTTGTTGTTGCCGTCGCCCGCCGGATTGAGCAATGCCTGAACTTCCTGAAGTCGAAACCGTGCGCCGCGGCCTCGAACCTGCCATGCAGGGCGAGCGCTTCGTCAAGGTCGAAGTGCGACGCGGCGACCTACGCTGGCCGCTGCCGAAGGATTTCGCGCAGCGCCTGAAGGGCAAGACCGTGACCGGGCTCGGCCGGCGCGCCAAATATCTGTTGGCCGATCTGTCATCGGGCGACGTGCTCCTTATGCATCTCGGCATGTCAGGTTCGTTTCGTGTCGCCCAAGAGGTCGTCCAGGAGAGCGGCAGGCAACTCGGCCGCTACTATCACGCGCGCGCCAAAGCCGCGGCGCACGATCACGTCATCTTTCATATGTCGTCCGGCGCCAGTGTGACCTTCAACGATCCGCGCCGCTTCGGCTCGATGAAGCTCGTTGCCCGTGACAAGCTCGACGCCGAGCCGCTGTTGAAAGGGCTTGGCCCCGAGCCGCTCGGCAATGAATTCGACGCCGCCATGCTGGCGCGCGCCTGCTACGGCAAGAAGACAAGCCTCAAGGCGGCGCTGCTCGACCAGCGGATCGTCGCCGGGCTGGGCAATATCTATGTCTGTGAGGCGCTTTATCGCGCGCAGCTTTCACCAAAGAGGACGGCCTCGACCATCGCGGATAGAAGCGGCGCGCCGAACGAACGCGCCGAGCGGCTGGTTGAGGCCATCAAGGCGGTACTGCAGGATGCGATCAAGGCCGGCGGCTCGTCTTTGCGCGATCACAGAACGACCGACGGCGAACTCGGCATGTTCCAGCATAACTTCCAGGCCTACGATCGCGAGGGCGAGCCGTGCCGCATGCCGGGCTGCAACGGCACCGTCAAACGCATCGTGCAGAACGGCCGCTCGACCTTCTATTGTCCGTCATGTCAAAAATGAGCCGGGAGATCCGCCAATGAGCAGCGATAACATAATTGTCGAAACGCACGACAAAGTCGGGCTGATCCGGCTCAACCGGCCGCAGGCGCTCAATGCGCTCAACCGGGCGCTGATGCGGGAGCTTGCGCTCGCCGTGAATAAATTCGAGGCCGACAGCGCGATCGCTTGCATGGTCATCACCGGCTCGGACAAGGCTTTTGCCGCGGGCGCCGACATCAAGGAAATGGCGGACAAGGCATTCGTCGACGTCTTCCTCGATGATTTCTGTGCTGATTGGCACCGCGTGGCGCAGGCGCGCAAGCCGGTCATTGCCGCGGTGGCCGGCTTCGCGCTCGGCGGCGGCTGCGAACTCGCGATGCAATGCGATCTGATCATTGCCGCCGACAATGCCAAATTCGGCCAGCCGGAAATCAAGCTTGGCATCATTCCCGGTATCGGCGGTACGCAGCGCCTGACCCATGCCGTCGGCAAGGCGAAAGCCATGGACCTGATCCTGACCGGCCGCATGATGGATGCGACCGAGGCCGAGCGCGCCGGCCTCGTCGCCCGCATTGTGCCGCTGCAAAGTCTTGTCGAGGAAGCGATGAAAGTGGCTGCGACCATCGCCGGCATGTCGCTGCCGTCGGTGCTGGCGGCGAAAGAAGCCGTCAATTGCGCGCTGGAGACGTCGCTTGCCGAAGGCATCCGCTTCGAGCGGCGCATTTTCCACTCGTTATTCGCAACCGCGGATCAGAAAGACGGCATGCACGCTTTCGTTGAGAAGCGTCCGCCGAAATTTCAGAACAAATAATTACTGCAACGATGCGCTTGCGTCACTTCCGCACACAAATCACGCGCAGGACCGATTGCGCAGTCGCGCCGTGGCCGGCACTGACGGTGATACCCTGTGCCTGAAGAAAAGCCCGCACGGCGGCAGCCGGCACCAGGCCGGCGAGCGGCGCCGCCGGCAACGACGGGAGCCGTCATGGTCACCGCACCGGCAAACCGGCCTTGTGCATCGATCGCCGCTGCGCCGGCATAACCGCGCCTTGGCATGGGATCAAGCCCCTGATCGCTCTGCTGCGCGATCGACCCCGTCACTTGGATGTCGCCGCTTTCGCCCAGCGGATCGGCGACGCCTAACAGCGTTAGCGCATTTGTCGCGGTAGGCTCTTCGGCGAGCGGCAGCGGCACTAGCCCGCGCGCGCCGTAGAGCCGTAACAGCGCAAGATCATTGGCGGCGTCGGCCGCGATGCGAAAGGCATGACCATAGCCCGCGAGGGTGATCGACCGGCATTCGTCCGTCGCCCGCGCGCTCGCGACAAGATCGCCGGCCGGGGTCACAACGATGGCGCTGCCATATTCGACGCCGCGTTTCCGACCGGCGACCGGCGAAGCCGTCGGATCGGGGAAGCCGTCGAAAGTATCGGCAACCGCAATGGCGACCGGCGCCATGGTGCCTTCGGTCGCCTGATCGTAGAGGATGGTCACGCCGCTCACTTCGCTGCCGTTCGACTGCACCCGCTCGACGAATTTCTTCAGGCCCTGTTGGCCGGTGATGACGAAGGAATTGGGCTCGAGATTGCTGGAGCCGATTTCACGCCGCGCCACGCGGGTGTCCTGATCGAACAAAGCCGGCAACGAGGCCTCGTGCAGGCGGAACGTCTCGATCACCACTCGGCCGCCGGCGGAGGCCCAGCGGCTTCCGGTGCGCATCGCACTCGTCTTCGGCACAAGTTTTTCCGGTACGCCAAGCCGCGCACCGGTCGAGGTGTCGTCGATCAGCCGCCATCCCACGGCGGCTTGCTTGGCCTTCACCGCGTCGGCAAGCGCGGCCCGTTCCTGGTCGGTCAGAGTGCCGGTGTCCTTGCCGTTATTGCGCCGCTGGAAGGCTTTGATCTGATCGATCAGATGCGCATTGATTTCCTCGGCGCCCATTTCGCCATAGTTAGAGAGCCAGACTACATCGGCCTGGATACCGAGCGCCGCGCTTCGGGGACGCCGGTTTCGGCGCCGGGTGGCGCGGCGTTGTGGGTATTGATGTAGTCGCCGAACCGCGGATTGCGACCTATATTGCGGGTATGCTGACGGCCGATGAACTTGAACGTTACGCGCGCCACATTGTGCTGCGCGAAGTGGGCGGCCCGGGCCAGGCCGCGCTCGGCCGCGCCCGGGTGCTGGTCATCGGCGCCGGGGGGTTGGGCGCGCCGGCGCTGCTCTATCTTGCCGCCGCCGGGGTCGGCACGCTCGGCATCGTCGACGATGACGTCGTGGCACTGTCGAATTTGCAGCGGCAGGTCATTCACGGCACACCCGAGGTCGGCGCGCCAAAAACCGAAAGCGCCGCAGCGACCGTCCGCCGCCTTAATCCGCATGTCGCCGTAGAGCAGCACGGCGTTAGGCTGACCGCTCACAACGCGCTCGATCTGATCAAAGGTTACGACATTGTCGCCGATGGTTCGGATAATTTCGCCACCCGTTATCTGGTGGCGGACTCCTGTTATTTTGCCAAGAAGCCGCTGGCGACGGCGGCGCTCGGCGCGTTCGACGGCACGCTCACCACCATCCGCGCTCACGAGCGCGGCGCCGACGGCAAGCCCAATCCGACCTATCGCTGTCTGTTTCCCGAGCCGCCGCCGCCGGGCACCGTGCCGGCTTGCGCGGAAGCCGGCATTCTTGGCGCGCTCGCTGGCGTCATCGGTTCGATGATGGCGCTCGAAGTGATCCGCGAGATCGTCGGCTTCGGCGAGAACCTGGTCGGGCGTCTGGTCATGGTTGACGCGCGCGCCATGCGCTTTGAAACCTTGCGCTATGGCTGGGATCCGGAGAATCCATTGTCCGGCGAGCGACCGACAATCCGCGATCTGTCGATCCACAAGGAGTAACGGCCGGGCGAATTTACTTGCTCCGGATTATTTTCTCCGGATTATTTGCTCCATGTCGCCATGATGGTCGAGCCTTTGAGCACCGACCATTTATTGTTGCCGGCGCTGGTGACGGTAAAGCAATTGGCGCCGGCGTTCTTCCAGGTGGTGCAAAAACCGTCTTTCGACAATTTCCAGGTGCCTTCGCCTCTGCCGCCGCCACCGGCCGGCGCGCGCGTCATCTTGCCGTCGGGCGTGAACGTCATCATGAACTTGACGTTGGAATTGGTCGCCGCGGTAAACGGTTGGCCGGTGAAGAATGTCGATTGAATGTCGTTGGGTGCAAGCTTGGTCGCGGTCGGCGCCGCAAAGGTCGGCGTGATAACGGCTGGCGCGACGAGAGCCAACGATACGGCACTCTCAAAAACAGCGGCTATGCGACCAAACATTGCGCTTCCCCCAAAGCTCATAATTCGTATTTGAACATCTATGATATGTCAGCGCGCCTGCCGATGATACGTGCTGTTGGGCCGCATGTCGGTCGCCGACGCCACGCGGTTCGACATATTGAAGAAGCCGGCGACGGCGGCGATGTCCCAGATATCGCGCTCCTTGAAACCGGCGCGGAGCAAGCGTTCGCGATCCTCCTCTTCGACCAGCCACGGCTCTGCGGTAAGCTTGACCGCGAAATCGAGCATCGCCCGTTCGCGCTTGGACAGGCGTGCGGCCCGATAGTTCATCACCATCAGTTCGCCGAGCGGCGGATCGCTCGATAGTTCGCGTACCGCGGAACCGTGGGCGACCAGGCAATAATAGCAGCGGTTGTGTGCCGAAACCGCGACAGCGATCATCTCGCGTTCGAGCTTGCTCAGGCCGGAAGGCGCCAGCATCAGATCGTTGTACATGGCGACAAAGGCCCCGAGCTTCGCCATGTCGAAGGTATAAGCCTTGAGCACATTCGGCACGAAGCCGAGCTTTTCCTCACATTTGGCGAAATAGGCCGCCATATGCGGTGTGAGCGGTTCAGCCTGCAGATCGAGCGCCGTAATAGCGGTATCGTCGCCCGCTACGGCACTCTGCCGCTCGGATTTTGCGTGCTTTTGAACCGTCTTTTTGCTGCGCTGCGCCATCGGTGACTCTTGATATGTTGATCTCGGCAATGCCGCCGGCATCTTCACCATCCCGACGGACGCCAAAAACGACTATATCAAATGTCTGGATGGTAGCGCCCACCTGTCTTCAGCGGCTAGAATCGCAGCGAATCGAGGGGTCACCATGAA
Source organism: Xanthobacteraceae bacterium (assembly GCA_049677525.1). GTDB lineage: Bacteria > Pseudomonadota > Alphaproteobacteria > Rhizobiales > Xanthobacteraceae > BOG-931. Next base: position 5,679 of record JBAUCK010000215.1, on the reverse strand, counting down.
CATCCAAGATGTGCCCCGAGGCGATGCTCCCCATGACGGCGACGACTACGCGAGCGTAGCGCTGATCGGGGCGGCTGCCGCCGTCTTGGCACGGCGCAAGCGCGACATTCCCGACGATTTCGTGGCCAAGCTGTTCGGACTTGCAGTACCGCAGGATCTCGAGCGCTATACGGCCGACGAACTTGCCGACCTCGCCGAGCGCGCGTGGTCGCTGCTGCAGGAACGCAAGGCCGGCACCGCCAAGATCAGGTTCGAACCGGTTGCCGGCAAGCGTGGCACCGCGGTGCTGGAAATCGTCAACGACGACATGCCGTTTCTGGTCGATTCCGTGATCAGCGAGCTCAACCAGTGCGGCCTCGATATCAGCCTGTTCGTCCATCCGGTCTTTATCGTCGAGCGTGATCTCGCGGGCCGGCTGGTCAACTTCAAGGGCGCGCGCAATGTCGGCGGCCATCGCGAGAGTCTCATTCACATCCATGTCGACGGCGCGGACGACGCAGAGCAGCGCGCGGCGCTGGTTCGGGAGCTCGAAGGTATTCTGGCCGATGTGCGCGTCAGCGTTCTGGACTGGAAGCCGATGCTGTCGCGCATCTCTGGCATCATCGCCGATTTGCGCAGCAATCCGCCGCCGCTACCGGTCGAAGAGATCGCCGAAGCGATCCAGTTCCTGGAATGGATCGAGGATGACAATTTCACTCTGCTCGGCGCGCGCGATTATGCATTCACGGAAAATTTCGACGCGCTCGATCCGTCGTTCGAGACCGGGCTTGGCCTGTTGCGTTCGCGCGACGTGCGGCTGTTGCAGCGCTGGAACCAGCCGTTGACGATTACGCCCGAGATCCGCGCTTTTCTCGAACTGCCGAAACTGCTTATCGTCACCAAGGCGACCATTCGCTCGCGTGTGCACCGGCGGGTTTATCTCGATTACATCGGCTTCAAGCGCTTCGACCGCGGTGGCAAGCTCATCGGCGAGCGCCGGTTCTGCGGCCTGTTCACCTCGAACGCTTACACGCGTCCGGCCCGCGCCATTCCCTATCTGCGGCGCAAGATCGACAGCGTCATCCGTCGCGCCGGTTTCGACCCGTCGAGTCATTCCGGCAAGGCGCTGGTCAATGTGCTCGAGACCTATCCGCGCGACGAGCTGTTTCAGATCGACGACGACATACTCTATCAGTTCGCGCTCGCGATCCTGCAGCTCGACGAGCGGCCGCGTGCGCGCGTGTTGCCGCGCCGCGATCGGTTCGACCGTTTCGTGTCGGTCCTTGTCTATGCGCCGCGCGACCGCTACGACAGCAAAGTGCGGGCCGCGATCGGCAATTATCTGGCAAAGGCGTTCAACGGCCGCGTCAGCGCCTATCATCCCTTCTTTCCGGAAGGGCCGCTGGTGCGGGTTCATTTCATCATCGGCCGCAATCGCGGCGAGGCGCCAGACCCGGATCGCGCGGTGCTCGACCGCGACGTCCAGGCGATCGTGCGCAGCTGGATCGACGATCTTTGCGAAGCGCTGAGTGCAAACTTTGATCCGTCGCGCGGCGGCAGCTTGTTTGCGCGCTATCGCGACGCCTTCCCGATCGACTATCGCGAGGTCTATCCGCCGCCGGCCGCGCTCGCCGATATCGGCCTCATCGAAACGCTGACGCCGGAACGGCCGCTCGGCGTCGCGCTTTATCGGCAAGAGAGCTGCGGTCCGCAAAGCGCCGGCTTGAAAGTGTTCAGCCACAACCGGCCGATCCCGCTGTCGGAGCGGGTACCGGTCCTGGAAAATATGGGTTTCCGCGTCGTCGACGAACGCACCTATCACATCGCGCCGAAAGGCCGCGACCCGGTCTGGTTCCATGACATGACGCTCGAAAGCGCGCTGGGACGGGATTTCGACCTGGCTGTGCTCAAGGACCGGCTGCAGGCCTGTTTCCTCGTGGTGATGAGCAGGAAGGCGGAAAGCGACGGCTATAACGCGCTGGTTTTGGCGAACGGGCTCGGTTGGCGCGACGTCGCGTTGATCCGCGCCATTTCGCGCTTTCTGCGCCAGGTCCGTGTGCCGTTTTCGCAAGATTATATGTGGACGACACTGCGCCGCTATTCGGGCCTGGCAGCGCAGATCGTTGAGCTGTTCCGAACACGCTTCGATCCGCGGCTGATAATTTCGCCGGATGCGCGCAGCGCGCGCGAGACCGCCATCGGCGCCGAAATCGAAAACGCCTTGCAGGCGGTGGAGAGTCTCGATGAGGACCGTATCCTGCGCCACTTCGTCAATGCGGTCGGTGCGGCGATCCGCACTAACTTTTATCAGGCCGGCCGCGACGGTCTGGCCAAGGAGCTCATCGCCATCAAATTCTCGAGCCGCAAGGTCGACGGCATGCCGTTGCCGCGGCCGCTCTACGAAATTTTCGTCTATTCGCCGCGGCTCGAAGCGGTGCATCTGCGATTCGGCAAAGTCGCGCGCGGTGGCATTCGCTGGTCCGACCGGCCGCAGGATTTCCGCACCGAGATTTTAGGTCTCGTCAAAGCGCAGAACGTCAAGAACGCGGTGATCATACCGGTCGGTGGCAAGGGCGGCTTCGTGCCGAAATATCTTCCGGTCGGCGGCTCGCGTGACGCCATCCAGGCGGAGGGCGTCGCCACCTACAAACTTTTTATCTCCACGCTGCTCGACATCACCGACAATATCGGCGCGGGAACGGCTGGCGTGATCCCGCCGCCCGATGTCGTGCGCCACGACGGTGACGATCCCTATCTCGTGGTCGCCGCCGACAAAGGCACGGCGACCTTCTCCGACATCGCCAATGAGCTCGCGATCGCGCACGATTTCTGGCTCGGCGACGCCTTCGCCTCAGGCGGCTCGGCCGGCTACGACCACAAGAAAATGGGCATCACCGCGCGCGGTGCCTGGGAATCGGTGAAGCGCCACTTTCGCGAGATGGACGTCGATATCGGCAAGACGCCGTTCACTGTGGTCGGCGTCGGCGACATGTCGGGCGACGTGTTCGGCAACGGCTTGTTGCGCGAGAAGACGACGAAGCTGATCGCCGCTTTCGACCATCGCGATATTCTCATCGATCCCAATCCCGATGCGGAAAGAACTTTCGCCGAGCGGCAGCGGCTGTTCGATCTGCCGCGGTCGAGCTGGCAGGATTTCGACAAGTCGCTGATTTCCAAAGGCGGCGGCGTCTATCCGCGCAGCGCCAAGGAGATTCATCTTTCGCCCGAGGTGCAAAGCCTGTTCGGTGTCGGCGCGCATATCACGCCGCAGGATCTGATCCGGGCCATTTTGCGCGCGCAAGTCGACCTGCTGTTCTTCGGCGGCATCGGCACTTATATCCGCGCGTCTGACGAAACCGACGATGCCGTCGGCGACCGCGCCAACGATCCGATCCGGGTGACCGGCAAGGATCTGCGCTGCAAGGTGATCGGCGAGGGCGCCAATCTCGGCATGACCCAACGCGGCCGCATCGAATCGGCGTTCCGCAGCATCAGGCTCAATACGGATGCGATCGACAATTCCGCCGGCGTCAACACCTCCGATATGGAGGTCAATATCAAGATCGCGCTCAGCATCCCGCTGCGCGACGGCCGTCTGACGCTCGATGCGCGCAACAAATTGCTCGCCGGGATGACCGACGGGGTCGCAAGTCTCGTGCTGCGCAACAATTATCTGCAGCCCTTGGCGCTGTCGCTGTCCGAGCGGCGCGGCATGGAGGATTTCGGCTTTCTGCAGCGGCTCATTCAGACGCTGGAAACGCGCGGCCTGCTCGATCGCGCCGTCGAATGTCTGCCGGACGACATGCAGTTGAGCGAGCGCCGCCGCCGCTCGCAGCCGTTCACGCGGCCCGAGCTCGCGGTGCTGCTCGCCTATGCCAAGCTCACGCTCTACGACGATCTGCTCCAATCTTCAGTGCCCGACGATCCCTATCTCGGACGCGAGCTCGGCCGCTATTTCCCCAAAGCCATTGCCGAGCTCTATCCCGACGCGCTCGAACACCACCGCCTGCGCCGCGAGATCATCGCCACGCAGCTGGCCAATTCGATGATCAATCGCGGCGGACCGTCGCTGATCGTCCGCATTGCCGACCAGACCGGCGCTGCGCCCGCGGCCATCGCCCAGGCCTTCGCCGCCGTGCGCGACAGCTACGGCATGACCGCGCTCAACGCGCAGATTGACGCGCTCGACAATAAGATCGCCGGCAAGCTCCAGCTCGACCTCTATGCCGCGGTCCAGGACCTCTTGCTCGACCGCATCATTTGGTTTCTGCGCAATATCGACCTGTCCAAGGGGCTTGCCGAAGTGGTGACGCATTATCGCGACGGCATCGCCGCTGTCGCGGCCGTGCTCGACGGCGCGCTGTCCGAGGATTTCCGCAATTCGCGGGCGGCACGGCGGCAGGCGCTTGTCGAAGGCGGGGTGCCGCAAGAGCTTGCCAGCCGCATCGCCGACCTGCGGGCGCTTTCGTCCGCGCCTGACATCGTGCTGGTCGCCGACCGCACCGGCAAGCCGGTCGGCGACGTCGCCGCGACTTACTTCGCCGCCGGCGCTTTCTTTCGCCTCGACCGCATCGCCGCGGCCGCAGAAAACATTCCCATCGCCGACTATTTCGACCGCCTGGCGCTCGACCGCGCGCGCGACTCGATCGGCGACGCCGAGCGGCGACTGACCGCGGCAATGGTCGGCAACGGCGTCAGCGGCGCCGGCGCGGTTGAAAGCTGGGTTGCGCCGCGAAAAGCCGAAGTCGAGCGTATCCGGCTTGCGGTCAATGAGATCGCCACTTCCGGGCTGACGCTGTCAAAACTTTCGGTGGCGGCGAGCTTGCTCGGCGATCTGGTGAAGAATTGACGCGCGCGCCTAGAGCAAAATTGTTTTGGATTGAATGAGTTGTCGCTCTAGCATCTTGATAGAGCATGATCTTTTCGGAAAATCGGTTTCCACTTTGCCGGATCATGCTCCAAAGCCCGTCAGATTTCGGCCTATCAAATAGAAAAGGGCCCCAAGCAGTTACGCCGCTTGGAGCCCTCAAGTTGTTGCCTCAACTCAGGCTTATCTGACCGGACGGCGGGGTGTCGGGGGGATGGGGAACCGCCCAGTCTGCCTACTCCTGATGAGGTAGGTGCGCACTCTATCGATACAATGCAGATCACGGTTTAGTGTTCCCTGCTGCGTCAAAGCGCGCAGGCGAAATATTGAAAGCGTGAAAAGGAATGCGCTGCAGCAAACAAACCGGCTTGTGACGCAAAGCCGTAGCAGCGTTAGGGCTAACAACATTACCAAAAAGTCAGAAAGACCCGTGCTGCCCCCCCGCGACAAAATAGTCCTAAATCACTCCGGCAGTCCGTAGCGGTGCAGATCGGCGCCATGGGCGTCGAGCCAGGCTTTGGCGGCTTCGTGGTCCGGGCAGATGCGCCGCACCAGCCGCCAGAATTTCGCCGAGTGGTTCATCTCGACAAGGTGCGCCACTTCGTGCGCCGCGAGATAGTCGAGCACGCGGCTTGGCGCCAGGATCAGCCGCCAGGAAAACGACAGCATGCCGGTCGTCGAACATGAGCCCCAGCGGCTCGACTGATCGCGGACGGTGAGGCGCTTGAAGGTGAGGCCGAGTTCGTCGGCATAACGCTGGCTTGCCGCCTGCAAGTCGCGCCTGGCTTCGCGGCGCAGAAAATCGCCGATGCGCCGGTCGATATACGGCGCCT
>JBAUCK010000214.1:0-2657 GCA_049677525.1 Xanthobacteraceae bacterium | reverse complement strand
ATGAGGCCGCCGGCTTTAACGTATGAGCTGTAGGGATAGACCGCCGGTAGCCGATGCTGTGCCGCAAACGAGACAATCAATTCGCGATGAATGATTGCGAGGGTACTCACAGCGACGATTAGACCGCTGTCAGGTAAGCCGCCGAAGGCGGATATGGCGTTCTCTGCGGAGCTGGTGGCGTTTAAATCAATTGGACTGAGCTCCACGTTTAACGGTGATGCAAACGCCTGAATCACGGCCCATTGTCCGATCCCAGCGGGCCCCCCTTCGCCGTCCCGAATGACGCCAACGTGAGAGATTTGCGGTGCTATCTCTCTGAGGAGTTCAATCCATTTCCCACCGAGATTGTATTCGAATTGAAGGAAGCCGGTCATGTTGCCGCCGGGATGGGAGAGGCTCGCGACATAGCCGTTCCCAACCGGATCGACAATCTGAGCAAATACAACCGGTACCGTCCGGCTGACGCTACGCAAGGCGACGACAGTCGGCCCCGGACCAGCGACGATAACGTCGCATCCTAGTGCAACCAGCTCCGCAGCGTACTTGTGTAGACGGGCGACATCCCCACCGCTCCAGCGCACCTCTAGATGCACATTTGTTCCTACGCGCCAGCCAGCTTCTTGAAGACCCTGATACAGCGCTGCGAGGTGGGCTTGGGAGTCCGGTTCATCGGACGTCGTCGCCATGAGCACGCCGATCAACCGCGGCTTTTCCGATTGCTGCGCATGGGTGGCAAGCGGCCACGCCGCCGCAGCGCTGCCGAGCAATGTGATGAACTCCCGCCGCCTCATAGGGCCCCTCGCAAGCCGAGGCTACAGCCTACCAGCGGGAACACCGTTGTGCATCACAGCAAAATTGGTTCGAACGAATGGCGGATTTCATATTGTGGTATGCCAAATCCAAAAACGATCATAATTTGAAGGGTTGCATGGCCTAGCGTTTGATTCGTGGGACCCCAGTCCCAGTTGATGCTTAGGCGGACAATTCGGTCCCGGCAGGAATTTGGGACTGAGGCATCATGACATCAGCCCGTCCCATCAGCACTGTAGCGCGATCGAAGAAGATCAGGTCGGAAGCGCAACGCTGGAGGGCTTCGCTATGAGCACGGTGTTCATTCAGTCGAAGTTAGCGCGGCGGATTGCGTTGACGGTATGCGTGTGTCTCGTACCCACCTCGGTGCTCGCGCAAGACGCCTATCCCAACCGGGCGATCAAGATCATCGCCCCGGTGGGGGCCGGCAGCGTCGCAGATCTGGTGCCGCGCTTGATCGCCGACAAGCTGGCCACCCGATGGGGCAATCCCGTCTTTGTCGAGAATCGGCCTGGCGGAAACACCAACATCGGCGCCGAGACCGCAGCCCGGGCCGAGCCGGACGGGCACACCTTGCTCGCCGCGCCAGCGACGACGCTTGCAGTCAATCCAAGTCTTTTCCCGAAGCTGGCGTTCGATCTTACCGCATTCGTACCTGTCACGGTCCTGGCTGATGAGCCTAACGTCCTGGTCGCTAACCCCAAGCTGCCGTTCTCGACCGTGCAGGAGTTGATCGCATTCGCCAAAGCCAATCCGGGAAAGCTGACCTACGCGTCGCCCGGGGTCGGCAGCGTGCAGCACCTGAGCGTGGAAATGCTGGCGTCGATGAGCGGAATTTCGCTTGTGCACGTGCCGTACAAAGACCTGCCCGAGGCCGTCAACGATGTGGTGGCCGGCCACGTCGACTTGCTGTTCGACAATCTCGGCAGCGCCGCCCCACTGATCAAGAATGGGAACCTGAAAGCCATCGCAGTTGGCAGTGAGCGGCGCAATGCGTTCCTGCCCGATCTGCCGTCTGTGTCAGAAGCAGTTCCAGGATTCCGCTCCGTGACCTGGTTCGCCATCGTTGCACCACCGAGGACACCGGCGGGGATCGCCGAGAAGCTGTCTGCCGCCATCGCCGGGATTCTCAAGACAGCGGATGTCACCAATCGCTTCCGCGATCTCTATGCCACACCGGTCGGCTCATCGCCTGCCGATACCGCTGCCTTCTTCGCCCAAGAGCGGGAGCGTTGGCGGTCGGTCATCGTTTCGGCGGGGATCAAGGTCGAGTAGAGAAGAGGACGGCACCGTTGGACTCCGCTGCAAAGCGCCCGACGATTCCGGTGGCGATCGTCGGAGGAGGCCCGGTCGGGCTGGTGCTGGCGCTGTTTCTCGATCGATACGGCGTGCGCTCGGTGCTATTCAATTCCGAGGAGAGCCAGCGGGCGCACCCCAAGGGCAGCACGCAGAATGCACGGACGCTGGAGCATTTCCGGCGCCTCGGCATCTCCGAGCCTGTGCGCCGACTGGGCCTGCCGGCCGATCATCCGACCGACGTCGCCTACTTCACCCGTTTCAACGCATGGGAGCTCGCGCGCATCCGCATGCCGTCCGAGGCGGAGAAGATGCGCGCCGTCGCCGCCGCGCCCGCGACCGATCAGGTCCCCGAGCCGACCCTGCGGGCGAACCAGATGTATGTCGAGGCGTTCCTGCTCGACCATGCACGCACGCGGCCCAATATCACGCTGCGCTTCGGCTGGCAGGTCGACCACCTTGCGATTGAAGCGGACGGGGCTGTCGTCGAGGCGGAAAGGATCAGCGACGGCGCGCGCGAATCCTGGCGCGTCAGCTACGTGGTCGGCTGC
>JBAUCK010000213.1:0-5634 GCA_049677525.1 Xanthobacteraceae bacterium | reverse complement strand
AGTACATAAAACATAAGACCCAGCAAAGGCTTGAGGGCGGAGGCAGTGTTGTGAGCGACGCAGATCACGCCCAGCGCAGCACCGGCAAATCGCCGAACGGCAAGCTGGCCGGCGGCAAAGATCAAATCGATTTCCAGACCGCGCCCGAACGCTATCGGCATTGGAAGCTCTCGATCGACGGCGACGTGGCGACGCTCGCGATGGATGTCGACGAGAAAGCCGGCCTGTTCGAAGGCTACGATCTGAAACTGAATTCCTACGATCTCGGCGTCGATATCGAGCTTGCCGACGCTATCGAGCGGCTGCGCTTCGAATATCCGCAAGCGCGCGCGCTGGTGCTGCGCTCGGCGAGGCCCCGGGTATTTTCCGCCGGCGCCAATATCCGCATGCTGGCCGGCGCAAGCCACGCCCACAAAGTCAATTTCTGCAAATTCACCAACGAGACGCGCAACGGCATCGAGGATCTGAGCGCGAATTCCGGGCTCAAGTCGATCTGCGCCATCAACGGCACCGCCGCCGGCGGCGGCTATGAACTCGCCCTCGCCACCGATTACATCATGCTGGTCGATGACGGCTCGGCCTCGGTGTCGCTGCCGGAACTGCCACTACTTGCGGTGCTGCCCGGCACCGGCGGGCTCACGCGCGTCTCCGACAAGCGCAAAGTGCGGCGCGATCTCGCCGACGTGTTCTGCACCACCGAAGAAGGCGTCAAAGGCAAGCGCGCGGTCGAATGGCGGCTCGTCGACGCCGTGGCGCCCGGCTCGAAATTCGAAGAGACCATCACTGCCAGCGCCAAGGACTTTGCCGCGCAATCGCCGCGCACGGCGAAAGGCCCTGGCATCAAGCTCGCGCCCCTGACGCGCACATTTGCCGCTGACAGTATCGAATACGGCGCACTCTCAGTCGAATTCGCGCGTGCGGAGCGCATCGCGACCATCACCTTGCGTAGTCCGACGGCGCCGCCGCCGGCTTCGGCCGATGCCATAATGACGCAGGGTACCGAGTTCTGGCCGCTCAAGCTCGCGCGCGAGCTCGACGACGCGATCTTGCATATTCGCATCAATGAGCTCGATATCGCCGCGATCGTGTTCAAATCCGCAGGTAAAGCGGCACAGGTTCTCGCTTACGAAGCATTCCTCGACGCCAACAAGGATCACTGGCCCACGCGCGAGATCAGGCATTTGTGGAAGCGCGTGCTCAAGCGCATCGATTTGACCTCGCGCTCGCTGGTGACGCTGATCGAGCCGGGCTCGTGCTTTGCCGGCACGCTCGCCGAACTGCCCCTGGCGAGCGACCGCTCCTATATGCTGATCGGGCCGCGTGACGGCGACAACGAGCCGGTAGCGGCCATCGCACTTTCCGATGTCAATTTCGGCCCCTATCCGATGTCGAACGGGCTCACCCGGCTGCAATGCCGTTTCCTCGCCACGCCGCAAAGCGTCGAGGCGGCCAAAGCCGCGCGCGGCAAAATGCTCGATGCCAAAGCAGCGCAAGAGCTCGGCCTCGTCACGTTCGCGCTCGACGATATCGATTGGGACGACGAAGTTCGCGTATTCCTCGAAGAGCGCGCGAGCTTCTCGCCGGACGGCCTCACCGGGCTCGAAGCCAATTTGCGCTTCGCCGGACCGGAGACGATGGAATCGAAAATCTTCGCGCGACTGACCGCGTGGCAGAATTGGATTTTCCAGCGCCCCAACGCCATCGGCGAAGAAGGCGCGCTGAAACGCTACGGCACCGGACAGAAGCCGGTCTTCGATACCAAGCGGGTGTAATCAGGAGCGCAATCAGGAGCGAGTGTCATGAACATCGAGAACGTCGATTACACGACCAAGATCCCGAACAACGTCAATCTCGCCGAGGACCGCCAGGTGCTGCGCGCGCTCGAGAGCTGGCATCCGGGCTATATCGACTGGTGGATGGATATGGGGCCGGAAGGTTTCCAGGACGCGCTGGTTTATCTGCGCACCGCCGTCTCGGTCGATCCCAAGGGCTGGGCCAAATTCGATTACGTGAAGATGCCGGATTATCGCTGGGGCATCCTGCTGGCGACGAAGGAAGAGAACCGCACGATCCCCTTCGGGCGCCATTACGGCGAACCGGCCTGGCAAGACATCCCCGGTGAACACCGCGCCATGCTGCGGCGGCTTGTCGTCATCCAGGGCGACACCGAGCCGGCCTCCGTCGAGCAGCAGCGCCATCTCGGCAAGACCGCGCCGTCGCTCTACGACATGCGCAATGTCTTCCAGGTCAATGTCGAGGAAGGCCGTCACCTCTGGGCGATGGTCTATATCCTGCAAAAATATTTCGGCCGCGACGGCCGCGAGGAAGCCGCCGAACTGCTGCAGCGCCGCTCAGGTGACGCCGACAAGCCGCGCATGCTCGGCGCCTTCAACGAGGCGACGCCGGATTGGCTGTCGTTCCACATGTTCACCTTCTTCACTGACCGCGACGGCAAGATGCAGCTCGAAAGCCTCGCGCAATCCGGCTTCGATCCGCTGTCGCGCACCTGCCGCTTCATGTTGACCGAGGAAGCACATCACATGTTCGTCGGCGAGACTGGCGTCGGCCGCACCGTGCAGCGCACCTGCGAGGCGATGAAGGCCGCCGGCATCGAGGACCCGAACGACATCGAAAAAATTCGCGATCTCGGCGTCATCGACCTGCCGACCATCCAGAAGAAGCTCAACCTGCACTATTCGCTGTCGCTCGACCTGTTCGGCTCGGAAGTCTCGACCAATGCGGCGAACACGTTCACTGCCGGACTGAAAGGCCGTTTCCAGGAAACCAAGATCGACGACGATCATCGGCTCGACAGCGCGACCTATCCGGTGCTGAAATTCGTCGACGGCGAGATCAAGCGCATCGACGAGCCGGCCCTGACTGCGATCAATATGCGGCTGCGCGACGACTACACCGCCGACTGCCAGCGCGGGCTAGACCGCTGGAACAAGATTTTCGAGCGCACCGGTGTCGCCTTCAGGCTCGAACTGCCGCATGTCGGTTTCCATCGCCAGATCGGCGAGTTCAAGGACGTGAAAATCGCCCCGGACGGCAAGCTGATCGATCAAACCGCCTGGACCCGCGACCACGGCAAATGGCTGCCGTCGAAGGACGACGGCGCTTTCATCGGCAGCCTGATGAATCAGGTCGTCGAACCCGGAAAATTCGCCAGCTGGATCGCGCCGCCGCGCGTCGGAATCGACAACAAGCCCGGTGATTTCGAATATGTCAAGATCGCAGCGTAGCTGTCATTCCAGGGCCGACGTTGAGCCGGTTACCGTGAAGTAAGCGGCCCTTCGCGCAATCGCGACAAATCGAAGCGATCGATTTCGCGGAGAAGTTCTATAAACGCTTCCGCGCCGCGCGCGAAAGCTGCATCGCCCTTCGCGGCAGTGGCGAGCGTTGCATCGCCGACCGCGCCGCTCGGGTTGATGTCTTGCGTCATCCAGGCAAAGCCCGCCGGCCGATAGGCGCCGAGCCATTTGAATTCCTGTGACATTGCAATTGTCGCCGGCACCGCATTGGACGCCTTGTCCATGTGCACGGTGTCCGGCTTGGCCGCGAGCATCAGCGAGGTTTCGACATCGCCGCCGTGAATGCCGTGCTTCTTCTCTTCGGGCGTGAACGTGCCGTCAGGATAACCGAAGCGATGCCAGCCGACGGTGACGGCGAGCATGTTCAGCCGCCTGCGCAATTCGCGCGCCACCGCTTCCATCGCCGCGACATTGCCGCCATGGCTCGTAATCAGAACGAGCTTGCGCAGTCCCGCCCGCGCGAGACTTTCACCGATCTCGGTCCAGGCCGCGATCGCGGCTGTTGCCGAAAGCGTCAGCGTGCCGGGAAAAGACAGATGCTCGGCGGAGACGCCGATGCGCTGCACCGGAAGGAAAGTGACCGGCAGGTCCGCGGGCAATATCTTGCCGGCCCGCTCCAGATAGGCCTCGGCGATGAATGTATCGACGCCGAGCGGCAGATGCGGCCCATGCTGCTCCACCGCCGCCAGCGGCAAGACCGCGATCCAGCGCGCCGTCTCGCCCTCGGCAATCTCCGGCCAGGTCATGTCCATCCAGTTGCGTTTGGGCAGCATCGATGTCTCTTAAATCTCGCTTGCTGAATATTCCGGTCGAGCCGGTTTATCTCGGGGGCTCGATCTTACCCGAAAACCGGCGCCGCACCCCGCTTCCAAACCAAGGACAAAGCCGGGTACGGGCTTTTTCCGCAATCATGCTTTATGGTCGAATAGCCTGAGAAACGGGGGGTAACAGATGCGGTCTGCCGGGTCTTTTCGCGGGGCTTTCGCTGTACTCGCGGCAGCGCTGACGACGTCTTACCCCGCGTTCAGTCCGGCCCACGCGCAAGCCCTCGACAAAGTCGCCTTCGGCACCAACTGGCTCGCCGAAGGCGAGCAAGGCGGCTTCTACCAAGCGCTGGCCGAGGGCACCTATCGCAAGCACGGCCTCGACGTGACCATCGTGCCGGGCGGCCCGAACACTAACAACCGCATCCTGCTGCCGGTCGGCAAGATCGATTTCTTCCTCAGCGCCAATACGCTGCAGAGCTTCGATGCGGTGGCGCAGAACATCCCGACGGTCGAAGTCGCGGCGCTGTTTCAGAAGGACCCGCAGGTTCTGATCGCGCATCCTGATCAGGGCATCGACAAATTCACCGATCTGAAAAACCTGACGCTGTTCATCTCGCAGGAAGGCGTCGCCAGTTATTTTCAATGGCTGAAAGCCGACTACGGATTCAAGGACTCGCAGGTCAAGCCCTATACGTTCAACGCGCAGCCGTTCCTGCTGGACAAGAAAAGCGCCATGCAGGGCTATGTGACGTCGGAGCCCTTCGCCATCGAGAAGCAGGCGAAGTTCGCGCCCAAAGTGTTTCTCCTCGCCGACCAAGGTTTTTCCGCCTATTCGACGCTGATCGAGACGCGGCGCGACCTCGTCGACAAGAAGCCCGATCTGGTGCAGCGCTTTGTCGATGCCTCGATCATCGGCTGGACCAATTACATTTATAACGACAATTCTGCCGGCAATGCGCTGATCAAGAAGCAGAACCCGGAGATGGCCGACGATCTGCTCGCCTATTCCGTCGCCAAGATGAGGCAATACGGCATCGTCGATTCCGGCGACGCGACGACGCGCGGTGTCGGCGCCATGACCGACGCGCGCTTCAAGGAATTTTTCGACGAGATGGTGCGCGCCGGTATCGTCAAAGCCGGACTCGATTACAAAAAGGGTTACACCTTGCAATTCGTCGACAAGAAAGTCGGACTCGATCTGCGGCCCAAGCAATAACGAACGCCAAAACAATGTCCGTGTCCGCCGCTCCGTCCGTTGTCTCACTGTATGATGTCGGCAAGACCTTTCCGAACGGCACGGTGGCGCTGTCCGGGTTTGATCTCGATGTGCGCCAGGGCGAGTTTTTGTCGCTGCTCGGACCGTCCGGCTGCGGCAAATCGACGGCGCTGCGCATCATTGCCGGCTTGAGCGAGCCGAGCGCGGGCAGCGTCGCCTGGCACCAGACGCAAGCCCCCGCGGGAAACGCAAGGCGCATCGGCTTTGTTTTCCAGGAGCCGACCTTGATGCCCTGGACCACGGTTTTCAACAATGTGTTACTGCCGCTCAAGCTCAA
>JBAUCK010000212.1:0-11754 GCA_049677525.1 Xanthobacteraceae bacterium | reverse complement strand
CTGAACGTCGGCGAAGGGTCCGGGCGAAGGACTTCGTAGGGGACCCGGCGCGGCGCGCTCGCGTCGCGGCGGCGGGGCCGATTGAATGGGCGCAGGAGGTTGAGGTGGCGGAGGCGGCGCCTGGGGCCGTGGCGGCGGACTTGACCGCAACGGCGGCGCCGCCGGGCGCGGCTCGGTGCGCGACCTGCGCACGGTCTCGGCCTCGACTTTGCGAATGGCATCTTCAAGCGCCAAGCGCTCGCGCGTGATGTCGGCCTCCGATAGCGCCGGATCAATGCTGCGCAATTGCGCGACCAAAGCCGCGCGTGCCCGCTCGTATAGTGCCCGGCGAGCTTCGCCGGAGCTGGTGCCGAGGCCTTCGACGGCACGGGCAATGAGCGGGTGATAATCTGCCATTTTATCAGTTTACGCTTGTGACCAGATTTCGGCTCGCCAAAGTTTCATCTCAAGCTTCGAAAGGGTTCTGCATGAGGATCGTGTCCTCGCGTTCTGGGCTGGTCGAAAGGACGGCGGCCGAGCAGCCGACCAGTTCTTCGATCCGGCGCACATATTTGATGGCTTGCGCGGGCAGGTCCGCCCATGACCGCGCATGTGCGGTCTTTTCCCGCCAGCCGGCGATTGTCTCGTAGATCGGCTCGACCTGCGCCTGCGCGTGTTCGCTGGCCGGCAGATAATCGATCTCGCGGCCGTCGAGCCGATAGCCGATGCAGACCTTGATCTCGTCGAAGCCGTCGAGAATGTCGAGCTTGGTCAGCGCCAGACCGTTGATACCGCTCGTCCGCACCGTCTGCCGCACCAGCACGGCATCGAACCAACCGCAGCGTCGCGGCCGGCCGGTCACGACGCCGAATTCCTTGCCGCGTTCACCCAACATTCGGCCGATCTCGTTCTTCTGTTCCGTGGGGAACGGACCCTCGCCGACCCGCGTCGTATAGGCTTTGCAAATACCGAGCACATATCCGATCGCGCCTGGTCCGAGCCCCGATCCTGTCGCCGCTTGCGCTGCTACCGTATTCGAGGATGTGACAAATGGATAGGTGCCATGGTCGACGTCAAGCAATGCACCTTGCGCACCTTCAAACAAGATGCGCTTGCCCTCGCGGCGTTTTTGATCGAGCAGCGACCATACGGAATCCATATAAGGCAGCACTAAGGGCGCCACTTTCACGAGGTCGTTACGCAATTCTGCGGCATCGACGGGCTCCAGCCCAAGCCCCTTGCGCAGCGCGTTGTGGTGCGTGAGCAGCCGTTCGATCTTGCGGTCAAGCGTCGCAGCGTCGGCGAGATCCATCACGCGGATGGCGCGGCGGCCGACTTTGTCCTCATAAGCCGGGCCGATGCCGCGGCGCGTCGTACCGATTCGCAATGCCGCATTGGCCGATTCGCGGATGCCGTCGAGTTCGCGGTGCAGCGGCAGGATCAACGCGGTATTTTCGGCGATGCGCAGATTGGCCGGGGTAACGCTGATGCCTTGTTTCTTGAGTTTGGCGATCTCGTCGAGCAGCGCGTGGGGATCGAGCACGACGCCGTTGCCGATCACCGACAGCTTGCCGGGTCGCACCACGCCCGAGGGCAAGAGCGACAATTTGTAGGTGACGCCGCCGATGACGAGGGTATGGCCGGCGTTGTGGCCGCCCTGAAAGCGCACGACGATGTCGGCCTGCTCGGAGAGCCAGTCGACGATCTTGCCTTTACCCTCGTCTCCCCACTGGGAGCCGACTACGACAACATTTGCCATAAGGAGATATCCCCAAAGGGCCGATAAGAGTTGCTATTAATAGGATGTCGGCCGTAGCCGACTGTTTCGGATAATGGATGCGGCTTCCGGAAGCAAGAAAAAGCGGCTTCCGTGGGGCCCCCGGCCGCTCCTGCAAGTTATTGGTTTGACGCCAAATTCGGCGTTAGCCTTACGGACCGAGAAACCGTCCGAAAGCCCAATAAAGCGAGCGAAGGCCGATTATCAAAGGCCAGGCCGATAGCGGCATGCGGCCACCGCGGGGCCGGCCGCTGCCTGACGCAGACGTAAATCAAAGCGCCAGCGCCGCTGTGGATAACTGAGCGACAATGGGGCCGCGGCCAAAATAATCAGAACCGCAGCGGTTTGACCTGCTGAACATTGGGAATATTCTGCACCTGCGCGAGCACCTCGGGTGGCACCGTGCCGTCGACTTCGACCAGCGCGATGGCGTTGCCGCCTTCGGATTCACGACCGAGATGGAAGGTCGCGATATTGATGCCGGCGGTGCCCAGTAACGTTGCGAAGCGGCCGACAAATCCCGGCTTGTCCTGATTGGTGACGTAGAGCATCGAGGGGCCGAACTCGGCGTCTATGCGGATGCCTTTGATGTCGATGATGCGCGGCCGGCCGTCGGCATAGACCGTGCCGGATACCGAACGCGTCTGCCGGTCGGTGACGAGCGTGACGGTGATCAGGCTATCGTAATCGCTCTGCGCTTCGCGCCGCGTCTCTTCGACCGCGATGCCGCGCTCCTTGGCGACAGTCGGGGCGGAAACGACATTGACGTCCTGAAGCATCGGGCGCAGCAGGCCGGCGATCGCCGACGAGGTCAGCGCCTTGGTGTTCATCTGCGCGACGCCGCCTTCATAGGCGATCTGCACTTGCTTGATTCCAGTCTCGGTGAGCTGACCGGCGAACGAGCCGAGCTTTTCGGCAAGCGTCACGAACGGTTTCAGCTTCGGCGCCTCCTCGGCGCTGATCGAGGGGAAGTTGATGGCGTTGGTGATGGCGCCGCGCAGCAGATAATCCGACATCTGCTCGGCGACCTGCAGCGCCACATTCTCCTGCGCTTCCGTAGTCGAGGCGCCGAGATGCGGCGTGCAGACCACATTGGGCAGTTCGAACAGCGGGCTCGGCGGCGGCGGTTCCTCGCGAAACACATCGAGCGCGGCGCCTGCGACATGACCGGATTTGAGCGCTTCGATCAAAGCACCTTCCTCCACGAGCTCGCCGCGGGCGCAATTGATCAGACGCACGCCTTTTTTGGTGTGGCCGAGCGTCTGTGCATTGACGATGTTGCGCGTCTTGTCGGTGAGTGGGGTGTGCAAGGTGATGAAATCGGCACGCCGCCACAATTCGTCGAGCTCGACTTTCTCGACGCCAAGATCGAGCGCGCGCTCGGCGGAGAGGAACGGATCGTAGGCGATCACTTTCATCTTCAGGCCGATGGCGCGGTCGGCGACAATCGAGCCGATATTGCCGCAGCCGATAATGCCGAGCGTTTTGCCGAAGATTTCGACGCCGAGAAACTTGTTCTTCTCCCATTTGCCGGCGCGCGTCGACGCATCGGCCTCGGGGATTTGCCGCGCCAGCGATAGCATCAGCGTAATAGCGTGTTCGGCGGTGGTGATCGAATTGCCGAACGGGGTATTCATCACGATGATGCCGCGCGCTGTTGCGGCCGGAATATCGACATTGTCGACGCCGATGCCGGCGCGGCCGATCACTTTCAGGCTCTTGGCCTTTTCGAGAATTTTCGGCGTCACCTTGGTTGCCGAGCGGATCGCGAGCCCATCGAAGCCGTTGATGGCCTCGGCAAGTTTCTCTTTGTCTTTGCCGAGATTGGGCTGGAAATCGACCTCGAGGCCGCGATCCTTGAAGATGGCAACGGCGGCGGGCGACAGCGCATCGGAGATGAGGACTTTGGGAGTCATGGTTTTGGCGTCCGAAAAATGTTGAATGGGGAAGGCGAACCCTCCCCGTCGGGGGAAGGTCGAACGTGGACTCACGCAGCTTTGGCGAGCGCGTCCTTGGCCTTGGCGTAGGCCCAGTCGAGCCACAGCGTCAGCGCTTCGACATCGGACCGTTCGACGGTCGAGCCGCACCAGATGCGCAGTCCCGGCGGCGCATCGCGATAGGCGTCGATGTCGTGGGCGACACCTTCTTTGTCGAGCGCGGCCGCGATGCTTTTGACAAAGGCCGCCTGCGCGTCGGCCGGTAGCCGCGTGATGCCCTGATCGATAACCTTCAAACAGACCGACGTGTTGGATCGCAGCTTCGCATCTGCGGCGAGGAAATCGATCCACGGCGCGCGCGCCACCCAATCGGCAATGGTCTTGGCATTGCCATCGGCCCGCGCTTGCAGCGCCTTGAGACCGCCGATCGACTTCGCCCATTCCAACGCGTCGAGATAATCCTCGACGCACAGCATCGACGGCGTGTTGATGGTTTCGCCGATAAAGATGCCCTCGATGAGCTTGCCGCCTTTGGTCATGCGGAAAATCTTTGGCATCGGCCACGCCGGCTCGTGGCTTTCAAGCCGCGCCACCGCGCGCGGTGAGAGGATCAGCATGCCGTGGGCAGCCTCGCCGCCGAGCGCCTTCTGCCAGGAGAAGGTGACGACATCGAGTTTCGGCCAATCGAGCGGCTGCGCGAAAGCGGCCGAGGTTGCGTCGCAGATCGTCAGTCCCGCGCGATCGGCGGCGATCCAATCGCCGTTAGTAACCCGCACGCCTGAGGTCGTGCCATTCCACGTGAAGACGACATCGCTTGCCGGATCGACCTTGCTGAGATCGGGCAGTTCACCATAGCCCGCTTTCAGCGTAGTGACGTTTTTCAGCTTGAGTTCCTTGACGACGTCGCTGACCCAGCCTTCGCCGAAGGATTCCCAGCTCAGCATAGTCACCGGCCGCGGACCGAGCAGCGACCACAGCGACATTTCGATCGCACCGGTATCGGACGCCGGCACGATGCCGATGCGATAATCGGCCGGAACCTGAAGGACTTCGCGGGTGAGATCGATGGCGCGCTTGAGCTTGATCTTGCCCGGTTTCGAGCGGTGCGAGCGGCCGAGCAGCGCGTCTTTGAGGTTTTGTGCGGTCCAGCCGGGGCGCTTGGCGCAGGGGCCGGATGAAAAATGCGGCACAGCAGGCCGCACGGCGGGCATATTCAGCGTCATGATCTATCCTTCCAGATAGAAGCCCCTCGTTGGGGAGGGGTGTCCCGCCGTCGCAATTAAGGATTTGCGGCCGCGCCGTCAAGCGGCACGCGTGCGAGGGCAGTAAAAGATTGTGCGGTGGACCAGAGCTGTATGGAAATGGGCGCTGCTAGAACTTGAAGCCGGCGCCGACGCGGGCGGTGAAAATCTTGGCCGTGATATTAGCAACCGGAGCGAATTGCACGAACTCATATTCGGCGCGCAGAAAGATATTTTGCGTCACCCATATCGAAGCCGCCTCCCGCCGAAAAACCGTAGAGCAACGTCGAGGTCTTGCCGCTGGAACTTGGAAAGTCGAAATCAATACAGGTCGTTCCGTTCACGGTACACGGTACGCTGCCAGCGGAATTCTGCTGGCCGGAGACGTCCGTAGCGACGCTGTAACTGCCTCTTCCCAGCGCCAAGCCGGCAAAGCCATAGGGCAGAAAACTGCCGAAGACGTAGCCCGCGCGTGCCCGCAGCGAACCGAAGTCGGTGACACCGAACTGCCCCGTGGATGCGAGATTGATCAGGTACGCGTTTCCGCCGGCCGAGGTGGTGCTGGTGAGCGGCGTGGTGTCGGCGACGACGGTCGTGGGCGAGTGCGTGTAATTGCCCTCGATGCCCAGGATCAAATCCTGCCATTGCGTGTTGTACCCGGCGAACCCGCCCCAGCCCGTCGTCGTTGAATTGCTCTTGTTGCTGAGCACTTGCCACTGGTCAGGTGCGGCAACGGTCAGCAGCGCGGTCTGTTGCAGGCTGGACGCGATCAGCGGTTGGGTGGCTTTCGAGAAGTCGACATTCGTGCTCGAATCGCTGAACTCGCCGCCGGCATAGAAGCCGGCCCACCGCGTGAACGGACCGACGGTTTGTGAGCCGCGCAGAATATCGAGATCGTCCGCGAACGCGCTCGACGTCAGCGCTAGCACGAATGCAGCACAGACGACCCAACGCATCAGCCGCGCCCTTTCATTCTCTGGCGCGCATCCAGCGGCCACGGGGCGCGATCATGTCGTCCATCGACCAGTGTTGGAATACGAAATTGTTGCCCACGTTGAACGCGTTCGGCTCGTAGATGAGCTGGGGCCGGTTCGAGATGCCGATCCCGACCTCGCGGCGCAGGTACCAGGCGTCGCACAACAAGATTCCCCAACGGGCTGATAGATCGGCGGCGGTTGCGGTTAATCGGCTGCCGATGCCGCAGTGCTTATCATCACCGCGGCCAGCGCGGCGAAAAGGGTTCTGACGCTAAACATGACTTCGTCCTTTCTGCGACGAGACGCGCGTCAGTCAGCGCACCTTCGTTGGAGATCGAGCGAAGGTATGCAGAAAATGCTTAACCCGGTCTTAACCTTAACGTTTAATCATGACGATTAACGTCTGTGCGCTGTGGAACAGCGGCCAAGACCGCGCGGGCGTGTTACGTGCATCACAGTCGGCATCGCGCGCCGTCGCGCTTGTTCAGGATCCGTCAGGGATGTGGCCGGCCGGAACCGCCCTTGCGCTTGTGCAGTCCTCGCGCCGCCAGTTCTTGCGCCGCTCAGTCCTTGTCGTGCTCGATCTCGCCGATGTGATGCTGGGCATAGAGCTCGACGCCGAGCTTGGCGACGAGGTCGAGCTGCGTCTCCAAGAAATCGATGTGCTCTTCCTCGTCATGCATCAGCTTTTCGAACAAGTCGCGCGAGACATAATCGCGAACCCCATGGCAATGCGTGGCGGCTTCTTCGTAAAGCGCGCGTGCCCACATTTCGGCGGCGAGGTCGCAATCGAGCACTTCCTTGACGGTCTGGCCGATATGCAGCGGATCGAGCACCTGCATGTTCGGAAAGCCGTCGAGGAAGATGATGCGGTCGACCAGCTGGTCGGCGTGTTCCATTTCCTCGATGGATTCCTTGCGCCACTGCTTGGCGAGATCCTTGTAGCCCCAGTTGCCGAGCAGCCGATAATGCAGCCAGTACTGGTTGATGGCCGTCAATTCATGCCGGAGCGCCTTGTTGAGGTAATCGATGACGCCGGGCTCGCCCTTCATTTTCTCACTCCTGCATTGATCCTGGTTTCCGAACCGCGTTCGGCCGGCGCGCTGATTATAACCATTCCAATGAGCGCGCAAAGGACGATAGGGCACCGACGCGAGCCGGTTCCATGCTTCGTGAAGTCAGTTATTGCTGCGATCTAGGATGACGGCTCGGAGCGGACTTGCCGGCAACACGTCGTTTCGGCCGTATCCAGCGCTTCGTTCATGATGCGGCGGATGGTGCGGGCGCAGCGCCCGCACTGCGCGCTGCAGCCGAGGCACTGGTACACTTGGCCCGTTGTGCGTGGGGCGTCCTCGCTGTCCGACAACGTCGAACGTACGTCGTGGTCGGTCAGCACGTTACAGGAGCAAACAATCATTTACGGAAGTCCGGCAACGATCTGGGTCGAGTCTTGGTTTTATCTTGACTTGTTCACTAGCGGACGCAAACAGGCTTTGCAAAGAGAAAAACACTGTTTATAGGCGTTCTAATCTTCGATTACGTTGTCAATGCTTAGGTAAATTTCGGTAAATCTCAAAGTTGAACCAGATAATTCAAAATATCCGATGTCGATATTGGTCAAAGACTTGATATCATCTTGGCTGCCCGACGAAGAATCGTGAAGAATAAAAAGATGTGGATGCATTTTAGAGCGCCGCCACGCGGCACTATCCCGGCAATTTCCCGCTGCGCACTCGTAAATTCAGGCTTCTGTACTTGGGAATCGGCCGGTAAAAGGCCGCGATTACGCAGCGGCGGTTTCTTCGGAATCGTCTTCGGACCGCCGCCGGCGGCGCGGCCGCAGCCGGCAGAGCCGGGCCGGGACATTGAGCAAATCCTCGAATAGGCCGGCAAAGCGCTGGCCGCGGCCAAGCGCCCGGTCGAGCGCCGCCATGGTTCGCGCCAGGCCCGGATCGTCGTCGTTAACCCAGGTCCGCAGCACCGAACCGAACAGGAGCGCGCCCCCTTGCGCGCGCACCATGCCGCGGGCTCCGGAAGCGCCGATGTCGGCGGCGGTCAGCATCCATTGTTGCGAGCGCACCGCGAGCCCGTTAAAGGCCAACGCCAGCGGCGGATTGCGCGAGGCCGAGCGGATCAGCGACCGTACCGCGTCGCGGTGCGGCGCCAGGATTTCGAGGCGGCGCATCAAGACGTCGAACAGGCGCTCGCGAGGCGGCTCCTCGGCCATGTCGCTGAAATCCGCTGCGAGCACCATGCGGTCGGTGTCCTTGATATGGGCGGCGAGAATTGCGAGCGGCGAAGCAAACTCGCCGCGAAACTCGGCGAGCGACACGCCGGCCGCTTCGGCGATCTCGGCAAGACCGATCTCTTCAAACCGCTTCTCGGCGAGAAGGGTCATGAAGGCCGCAATGATCTTTTCACGGTCGCTGGCGTCCGGAGGAACAGCTCGATCCGCGGAAGCGCGGCTGGCTTTGGCGGCTGATTTGCGGGCGGGACGACGGGCCATGATTTACTCCTTGCGCTCTGCTTTACATGTAGGCCCGGCTATTGGCGGTTCCAAGGCGCTTGGGAAAGGTGCTCGCGAAGCGTCAGCCGGCAAGCTCGCGCGACCGTTTGGTCGCTGCGGCCACGGCCTTTTCCATGAGCGAAGCGAGTCCATCTTGCCCCATCAGGACCGCGAGAGCCGCCGCGGTCGTGCCGGCCGGCGACGTTACATTCTCGCGCAAGACTGCGGCGTCGAGCGGCGACCGATGCAGCAATTCGCCCGAGCCGGCGACGGTTTCGCGCGCGAGCTTGGCTGCAAGCTCATGTGGCAGTCCCGCGGCGACGCCGGCCTCGGTCAGCGCTTCGACGAGCAGAAATACGTAAGCGGGGCCCGAACCGGACACCGCCGTTACCGCATCCATCAAAGCCTCGTCGGCGGTCCATTCGACCGCTCCGGTTGCCGACAGCAAACGGTCGGCGAGCGCGCGCTGTGCTTCGTTAGCGTGGAGCGGCACGGCGACGGTGATGCCGCGGCCGATGGCGGCCGGCGTGTTCGGCATGGCGCGCACGATGGCGCAGGGTTTCGCCAGCGCGTCAGAGAGAAATCTCAAAGTGCGTCCGGCCATGATCGAGACGACGACGGTCGAAGGCGAAACCAGCGGCGCGAGCGGCGGGATCGCCTGCGGTGCCACTTGCGGCTTCACCGCCAGCACGATCGCTGCGACGTTTTTGAGCGCCCGCGGGGTCGGGTTGAGCTGCAGCCCGCGCTGCGTCAGCGCGGCAATGTGCGGCGGTATTGCCGGCTCGATCACCGCGATATTTTGCGGATCAAGCCCGAGACGGATCCAGCCTTCGAGCAAGGCGCTGCCCATCTTGCCGGCGCCGACCAGAACGAGCACGCCGGTAAAATCGCGCAAGGCTTCCGAACCGGCCGTCACGCCTCGCCCGCGGTGTCGAACATGGCGGCGTCGATGGCCTCGCGCGCCGTTTTGCCGGCCCAGATCGCAAATTGAAAGGCCGGGAAGTAGCGCTCGCAGGAATCGAGCGCGGTGCCGAGCACCGCTTCGCATTGCCGGCCCGATGCGCTGACGCCGCCGGCGAGAACCAGCGCGTGGCGGAACATCACCATGCCGTTCTGCATCCAGACGTCAAAATGCCCGATCCATAATTGCTCGTTGATCATGGCGATGAGCTGCTGCACCTGAGGCAGCCGCTGCTCCGGCACCTTCATGTCGAAGGCGCAAGCCAGATGCAGCGCCTCGATGTCGCTCATCCAAGTGAAGGAAACCTGGTAATTGGTCCAGCGGCCGGTGACAGAGAGCCCGATCTCGTCCTCGCCGGCGCGCTCGAACGGCCAGTTATTGCCGGCCGCCATGTGCTCGACGACGTCCAGGGGATTACTGGTTTCTTGGTCATTCGTGATTTCGATCAGGGACATGCCGCCTCCACAGATGCCGCTTGAAGTGGAAATGCGCACGCCAAAGGAACTTCGAAAGGGCTCAAATCGCGCCCGGCTGCGGAACGGCACAGGGAAAATCCGCCGCCGCACGGAACGATTTGACGCAGGAACAACCTTTATCTGCGAATTGACTCGTTAAAACGAATCGGTCGCATCGCCGACTATAATCGGCTTATTTCCTTCCGCCAAAGTGTGCGCAAGAGCAGTAAGAGCTTCAATCGGCATCGATACCGGCACTCATGGAGTGATTTGGCCGGTGCAGACAATATTCGTTTTGTAACCGTCCACAGTCGTGACTGCGACAAGTTGACTCAATTCGGCGGCCTCGGTGCGCGGCAAAGCCGTCGGACGATCAGTCGAACAGGCTCGACACCGACTCTTCGGCGGCGGTGCGGTTGATCGCTTCGCCAATCAGCTTGTCGATAGTCAAGACGCGGATGTTCTTGGACTCGTTTACCGCCTCGGTCGGCATGATCGAGTCGGTAATCACCAGTTCCTTGAGCCGCGAATTGCCGACGCGGGCGATGGCGCCGCCCGAGAGCACGCCGTGCGTGATGTAGGCGTAGACTTCCTTGGCGCCTTTCTCGAGCAAGGCGTCGGCGGCATTCACCAGGGTGCCGCCGGAATCGACGATGTCGTCGACCAGAATGCAGATGCCGCCCTCGACATTGCCGATGACGTTGGCGACTTCGGATTCGCCCGGCCGCTCGCGGCGTTTGTCGACAATGGCGAGCGGCGCATCGATGCGCTTGGCGAGCGCGCGGGCGCGCACCACACCGCCGACGTCCGGCGACACGACGATCACTTTGGCGAGATCGAAGCGCTCCTTGATGTCGCGCATGATGACCGGCGCGGCGAACAGATTGTCGGTCGGGATATCGAAGAAGCCTTGAATTTGGCCGGCATGCAGATCGAGCGTGAGCACGCGATCGGCGCCGGCATGGGTGATCAAATTGGCGACGAGCTTCGCTGAAATCGGCGTGCGCGGCCCGACTTTGCGGTCCTGCCGGGCATAGCCGAAATAGGGGATCACCGCGGTGATGCGCCGCGCCGACGCGCGGCGCAGCGCGTCGATAATGATCAGCAATTCCATCAAATGGTCGTTGGCGGGATACGAGGTCGACTGGATGACGAAAACGTCGGCGCCGCGGACGTTTTCCTGAATCTCGACGAACACTTCCATATCGGCGAAGCGGCGCACCACCGCTTTGGTCAGTGGATTGCCGAGATAGGTCCCGATCGCGTGTGCAAGCGTCGGGTTGGAATTGCCGGAGACGAGCTTGATTGCTCCGTTAATGCCCGCCATTCCCCGCTCTCCTCGCGCGCCGACGCTCAGCCGGACCTGATACAAGCCGCTTTCCACGCTGGCAATACGATTCTAAAAGTTTCCCCGCAGCCTTTTCCGCTGCAACTCCAATGGTTTCCGTGCATCAGGGTTAATCGCCGGCTTAAGGCCGGAGCGCCGTACACAGCAAATAGAAGCCTATTTGTCGGTAAGAACGATCGCATTGACGTGCCGGCCGTAATCCGGCTCGGCGCGGTGGGTGGTGCGGCGGTAGCTGAAAAACTGCTCCGGATCGGCATAGGTGCACAAGCCGAGGTCCTCGATATGGCCGACGCCGGCCCGCGCCAAGCGGGCCGCCACATAGCCGGAAAGATCGAACAGGGCATGCCCTTCGCGCGCGGCGGGGGCGAAGAAGCTGCTCGAGGCATGGTCCTCGGCGGCAAAGCGGGTGATGAGGTCGGAGCCGACCTCGTAATTGGCTTGCCGGATCATCGGTCCAATCGCGGCCCGGATCCGGCCGCGCGCCGCGCCGAGACGCTCCATGGCCACGATTGTCGCCTCGCTGACGCCGCCGAGCGCGCCGCGCCAGCCCGCATGCGCCGCGCCGATCACGCC
>JBAUCK010000211.1:0-9696 GCA_049677525.1 Xanthobacteraceae bacterium | reverse complement strand
TCCATCGTGGTCAATGATAGAATCGTCAGGGGCTTAGTGCGGCGAGGATACTTGGGAGCCGGCGAGATTGATGACACCCGAGCAGTCCGGGAGGCACTGAGCTTGTTTTTCTGGGACGAGATAGATCAATCACGAGGATCAGTGCACTAGTCGTATTGGCCAGACAATGCGCGTACGGCGCAGGCTCCCAGCGCGTTCGCGAGTTCGACCGAACCTAAAGTAGCGCTGTAGCCGGTCGGCCAGCATCCGCAGACCTACCTCGAGGGAGGCTTTCGGGTGATTTTGCCAAAATGCGGTATGACGGTCGCCAGCGAAAGGATTTGATCGAAACGCTCCGTTCGAACTGTTCGGTTCACCATTAAGTCGAACGGCGAACGTAATGAAAATTCTAGCTTATTTCCCCTCAGCTTCAGGTTCGAAAACACAAAAGCAATGAGTTCGCGCTTTTGCTCAGTTTTCGAACGCTCGAAAAGCTCAACCGCTCGCGAAGCCAATGAAATCAGGCTCTCAAGCGTCGTTCGGAAGGCGCCCTAGCCCTTTTGATGGTGCTCGATTCGCAGCGCGATTTCGGTCTCCCGCCCCTTTAACTCGCGCGCTTTGTTGTCGTATTCGTTCTGCGTAATACTCTTGTCGAGCCGCAGATCCAGTAGCGTGTCGCGCCTTTCCCGAATCTGATCATATTCGCGCCGGAGACCATCGATTGCCTCGCGATGAAATTGATTTTCAGCCTCGTGACCGGCCTTCATATGGGCGAACAACGCATCCAATAATTTCGGCGGGACCTGTAGCATTCCCAAGACAGCCTTAATTTGATCGAGGACGGCCCTTTCAGGGATGAACAGTTTCCTCTCGGGTTTTGCCGGATCACGACAGATTAAGTAGACGTGCCGCCCCTTTTTTCGTAACCGTAACTCGCTCCGCCGGCGGTGCCGACCAAAAGGCCCCGCGATGCGGGGCCCAATGGTCTTTCGTTACATCCTGCTCACATGACCTTGGACTAGTCATCCCCTTTGTGGGCTTTCATTTCCGCCAGAATGCCACTCAGGTTATAGGTCTCCGGCGGTTGCAGTGGCGGGAACTTTTCGAAAGTTGCCAACTCCTTCTCCCAGAGCTGCTGGCCAATCGGCAGCATATTCCAGTCGTACAGATACGCGGTCGATGGAGAGCCGAGGGTTCCGCCCAGCTCCATGGCTGACTTTGAGTCCCCGAAGCTGACAGCTTGCTCGAAGGGGTCGCGCTTGACGTTGGCGACCAAAGTCCAGTGGTAGTTGACGAGTGGCAGGAACCAGCCGGAAGCTCCTCCTGGCGCCATTGAGTAATACATCTTCCAATTCTTGTAGCGCACAGCGGACGGCGTGGCGCCCGAGTAGTAGAAGAAAACGTCTCGTGCGGATTTATCCGAGTTGCCTTCGAGGTATTCACGCTGGTCAAAGCCGTCCAGGGTCGTCTTGACGATGCCGGGATAGCTTCCTGCCTCGATCTGCAGCCTCAAAGCGTCGCCCTTGGGTCCGCCGGCGATGTCAACCAACGTGGGCAACCAGTCGAGTGCCGCGAACATCTCCTTCTTGACCGTTCCTGGCTTGATGTGCCCTGCCCAGCGAACGACTAGCGGCGCGCGGTAGCCGCCTTCCCATGCCTCACCCTTCTGGCCCTTGAATGGTGTGATGCCGCCGTCGGGGAAACTTACTGTTTCGGCACCATTGTCGGTGGTGAAGACGATGATGGTGTTGTCGAGCTGGCCCATGTCCTCGAGCTTCTTCAGCACGTAGCCGATATTGTCGTCCAATTGCTTCATGCCGGCTTCGTTGAGGCCCCAGTCCTTGCCGCCCTTCACGCCGATCATGTCCAGATACTTATCCGGCAACACGGTGGTGACGTGCATGCGCGCGGGATTGTACCAGACGAAGAACGGCTTGTTCGTCTTCTTCGGGTCGTTGCGGTCGAGGAAGTCGATGACCTTGCCCGAAATCTCCTCGTCCACCGATTTAGATCGTTCCAGAGTTAGCGGGCCTTGATCCTGGCACGACTGGTTCTTTTCCGTGCCGTCGGAGGAATGACACGAAATGACTGGGCGCGGCGGCGTCAAGCAGGTCGTCGTTGCCGGATCCACGGCACCGGGGGGGTCAGAAAGGCCGGGGACTGGCGTGTTCTTGCACGGCGGCGCGATGCCCTGCACTGTCGCCGAAGAATTGATGTCGGGAAAACTCACCTGCTGCATCGCGTCTAGGTGATATAGATACCCCCAGTATTCTTGGAAGCCGTGCGCGGTCGGCAGTGACGCCGTCTTGTCGCCCAGATGGTTCTTACCGAACTCGCCGGTGCTGTAGCCGAGGTCGTACAGGAACTTGGCGATTACAGGAGTGCCCGGCTGCAGAGATGAGGGGCTGCCCGGCAGTTGCGGCGGAATCATGCCGTTGCGCAGTGGATACATGCCGGTGATGAAGGCACTACGACCGGAGGTGCAGCTCTGCATGGCTAGGTAGTCCATGAAGATGGCACCTTCATTGCCGATGCGGTCGATATTGGGCGTTTCACCAACCATAAGGCCGCGATGATAGATGCTCGGCTGCATCCAGCCGATGTCATCGCCCATGATGAACATGATGTTTGGTTTCTGTTGCTGTTGCGCATAGGCGGGCGTGGCCGCCGCTGCCGCAACAGCGGTAAGCGCCACGACGCCTGCGCCAAGCTTCTGGATGATCTTATTCACGATCCGATACCTCCCGTGTCTGTCTCGTTGTCTTGACTGAACATCTTTCGGTCCGGCTTTTGCATCGGGTACCTCCTCCTATCGTTGAACTAAGTGACTTCTCAACCCCTCCCTCGAACGACACATCGGAATCCCAGATGGCTTGTGGACGTGTCGATGTCTTCCGCATGGCGAGCGGCCGGGCGGTAGCGGCGGCAGTAATTCGGCGCGCAGAGATGCGAGCCACCCTTGATGACTTTCCGAGGGATCTTTGTCGTCGCCGGCAGGCGGGGGTCGTAACTAGATTCTACTGACCCGCCGCGCGGATTTTCCGGAACGCAACAAGCTTTCGCGGCATCGCCTTGATGCTTTAACGACCACCAGTCCGAGGTCCATTCCCACACATTGCCGATCATGTCGTGGACGCCGTAGCCGTTTGGCGGAAACGCTGTCACCGGCGAGGTGCGCTCAAACCCGTCGTCGCAACGATTTTCGTGCGGAAAATTGCCCTGCCACGTATTGGCCATATGCTTGCCGCCGGGCGTGAACTCTTCGCCCCAGGCGAATTCGGCGCCGTCGAGGCCGCCGCGTGCGGCGAATTCCCACTCGGCCTCGCTCGGTATATCCTTCCCTGCCCATTGGGCATAAGCGAGCGCATCGCCGAAGCTGACATGCACGACAGGATGATTGTCGAGTGTATTGATATTGCTCTTCGGCCCGTAAGGATGGCGCCAATCCGCGCCTTTCATGAAGATCCACCACTGACTGAAGTCGCGCAAATCGACCGGATGTTTCGGCGGCGAGAAAACCAGCGAGCCGGCATAGAGCATGTGCGGCAACGCGACGGCATAATCCTTTGGATCCGGCGGGATTTCAGCGAAGGTGAGATGACCAGTGGCGCGAACGAAGTCTTTGAACTGACGGTTGGTCACCGGTGTGCGGTCGATCCAGAAGCCTTCGACGCTGACGCGATGAATCGGCGCCTCTTCCGGATAATGCTTGTCCGATCCCATGCGATACGTGCCGCCGGGAACGAAAATCATCATGGTTGGACTTTTGCGATCCACAGGTCGTCTCGTCCATTCCTACGGTTGCCGCTCACGGCCATCAATTGCCACGCAAGATTTCGGCCGCGTGGCGCCTGCCTCGCATTGCAATTGCGGTAGTCTTTGTTGAAAAACGCCGTCGGGCCTATTGGACCGTGGTCCAATGTCGTCGCCGGCGCAAGAAGGAACCCTTATTCAAATAAACTTTACGGACCCCATTGAGGCAGAATCAAAAATTCCTGCATGATGACGATGTGTTGAAGCGACTTAAAGATAGCGATCTGATAATGGCGGTTGGCTATAGTACCTGCTAATTTTTAAGGGATGGCACACGTCGCTGCGAACTACGAAGCCGACCTGTGGTGTTATTCACCCGGTTGCCCGCAACGCTGACATGTTCGGTACAGCCGGTTCGCACAGGGAATAAGGCGATGCGGGCGAAGCCAAAGGTGATTTTCACCCTAGCAGGCTTCGCGTGCGCGGCGGTTCTGCTAACGACGACGATTGAGGCGTCCGCAGCGGACGCACGGCGCGTCCTGCTGCTGCACGCGTTCGGTCATCCCTACTCGCCGTGGAGCGACATGGCGGGAAGTTTTCGCGCCGAGGTCGTCAAAAAATCTCCCGAGCCGATCGATCTCTACGAGGTCTCGCTCGACACCGCACGCGTCAAGGGCCTGCGGGATGAAGGACCATTCGTCGAGTATATTCGCGCCCTTCTTGCTGGGCGCAAGCTCGACTTGATCGTGCCGGCGGGCGCTCCCGCGGCATTCTTCATGCAGCGCCATCGCAGCGAATTGTTTCCCGCGGCCCCGATGCTGATCGTCGGCGCGGACCTGCGGCGTATTCCAGGCGCAACGCTTACCGACAATGACACCGGCGTCCTCTTGGACCTCGACCTTCCCGCTTATCTGAAGAACATTCTGCAGCTGCTGCCTGATACGACCGACGTGGCGGTCGTTGTCGGCAATTCCCCCGTCGAGCGGTATTGGACATCGGAGCTACACCGAGATTTTCAGCCGTTTACCGATCGCGTGAACATCGAATGGTTCAACGATCTGACCTACAACGAAATGCTGTCGCGAGCCGCCAGCATGCCGCAGCACTCGGTAATTTTCTGGTTCTTGCTATCTGAGGACGCGGCGGGCATACCCTATGCGCAGGACCGCGCTCTCGAGCAGCTGCGGGAAGTCTCTGCCGTCCCCGTTTTCGCAATGGGCGATTACGAGTTCGGCCGGGGTATCGTCGGTGGTCCTTTGATGCAGACCCAGGCACTGGGACGGGAGGCGGCCGCGGTTGCGCTCCGCATTCTCAAGGGGGAGACGCCGGGCAGTATCAATCCGCCGCCTGTCGTGTTCGGCGCTCCTATGTACGACTGGCGGGAGCTGCGGCGGTGGGGAATCGGCGAGAGCCGGCTGCCGCGCGACAGCATCGTGCAATTTCGCGAGCCAAGCGCGTGGGAGCAATATCGCTGGCAGATCGCGCTCATCGCCGCCGTTCTCGCCGCTCAGACATTTCTCATCGTTTACGTCCTCATCCAAAACCGCCGCAGGCGCGTCGCCGAAGCCGAAACTGCAGAGCAACGGCTCGAAGTCGCGCATCTGATGCGCGTGTCGGTTCTGGGCGAACTCTCCGGCGCAATTGCGCACGAGATCAACCAGCCACTCACCGCCATACTGTCCAACGCGCAAGCCGCTCTGCATTTGCTGGGGCAGAGTTCGCCCAATCTCGAAGAGGTGCGCGACGCTATTGACGACATCGTTCACGAGGACAATCGGGCCGGTGACGTCATCGTACGGTTGCGCAATCTGCTGAAGAAAGGTGAGAGAAAATCCGAGCAAGTCGACCTTAATGAGCTGGTCATGTCGACGATCGCGCTGCTCAATAGTGAGCTGATCGGCCGCCACGTCGAGGTGGAGACCGATCTGGACAGTCGCCTGCCGGCGACGTTCGGCGACCCGGTCCAGCTGCAGCAGGTGCTGCTCAATCTCTTTATGAACGCGATGGACGCGATGGCGTCGACTGCGGAATCGCAGCGACGCATCAAGGTCTCCACTCGCGCGTTGGAGGCAGGTGCTGTTGAGATACGTATCAGGGATCGTGGCCCCGGCATCGAACCGGGATCACAAACCAAATTGTTTAAGCCCTTCTACACGTCCAAGAATCACGGCCTTGGACTAGGGCTGCCAATCTGCTCCACCATTGCTCAGGCGCATGGCGGCAAGCTCGGCCTCGTAAATCATCCGGATAAGGGCGCAATCGCAGTCTTATCGCTGCCGGTACCGGAGTTTTCGCCGGCGGCCAAGTGATGGATGTGATGTTCACCGTTTTCTTGGTCGACGATGACGCGGGCGTGCTGAAGGCACTGTCACGGCTGTTGCGGGCCAAGGGCTACGATGTTCAGTCGTTCACTTCGGCGCAGGAGTTTCTCGATGGCCATGTCGCGACGCTGCCCGGTTGCGCCGTGTTCGATGTTTCGATGCCCGGCCTCGACGGCTTAGCATTGCAACAAGTTTTTAACGCCGGTGGCAATCAGCGGCCGATCATTTTCATCACCGGCCAGGGAGACATACCAAAGAGCGTAAGTGCCATGAAGGCCGGCGCCATCGATTTTCTCACTAAGCCTGTCGACGAAAAGAATTTGCTGATCGCTATTGCGCGCGCCGAAGAATACGATGCTAGAATACGGCAAACTCAACATGAACTCGCCGCGGTGCAGGGCAAGATCGCGGGCCTGACGCCCCGGGAACGTGAAGTCCTCGCCCACGTTATCGCTGGTCGGCTGAACAAGCAGATTGCAGCCGATTTGGGGACGGTGGAAAAGACCATCAAGGTTCACCGTGGCCGAATGATGGGAAAGCTCGGGGTGCGTACGGTAGCCGACCTCGTACGCTTGGCCGAGAAAGCCGGCATTTCGGCTTGGCCCAATTCTTAGCCCGTTATTGTCTCCGTATTGGCCCTAGGGCCAACTCGACGGACGCGCGTCGATTTCGATAGTAATCCTATGGCGAATATTTTCCCGTCGATCGCCATTGTCGACGACGATCCCTCGGTGCTGAAGGCATTGGCGCGCCTCCTGGGCACACGTTCCTTCCGTGTGAGAACGTACCTGTCAGGGTCGCAATTCATTGCTTCGCTGTCCGAAGGGATGCCGGATTGCCTGATCGTCGATCTGCAAATGCCGGAAATGACCGGTTTGGAACTTCAACAAAATCTCAACCTCAATAACATCCGAATTCCGACAATCGTCATCACGGCACATGATGAAATGGGAATGCGTGGACGGTGCAAGTCCGCTGGCGCCATTGCATATCTGTCGAAGCCGGTGAACGACGCCTCTCTGTTTGCCGCCATCGAAGTTGCAGGTGGCACGACCGAGAATCGGTCAGTGTGAAGTTGCCCCAAAGGCCAATATCAACTCCAATGCATGACATTGGACTATGGCCCAATAGAACCTGATCACGTCGGCCCGTTAAATGTTTTCCACGACGTAGAAGGGATGGTCGAGAGATGGCGATCGTGGGGCTTGTGCCGACTGATTTGCGTTTCGAACGACATCCGTCGCGTCGGACCAGACGCTCTTGCCCGAACGACACGCGCTCCATGTCGGGAAAATCCAAGGGGCGAAACGTGATCCAAGCAATCGAGACTTCATCGTCCGAAGCACGCTTCTCCGAAGCGCAACTGCTGTTGGAAGAGTTCTCGCATCGGATCAACAATGAGCTGTCATCCGCCATCAGCATGATTTCCATCGCGGCAGCGCGGTCGGCCGCCAATGAAACGAAATGTGTGCTGAGCGCCGTCAGGGATCAGCTCTTCAATTACGCTGAACTGCACCACGCTTTGCAAATGCCGGAGCACAGTACTCCAATCGATGGAGCCGCATATTTGCGGCAATTGTGCCGAGCTATCAGCCGATCGAAACTCGACGGCAAGGGCATTGAACTTTTGCTTGTGGGACGAAAATTCCTGGCGAACATTGGCATCGGTCACGGCGCCATCGACGCGGGTGCCGGTTATACTTATTTTAACCCACAGATGGGTCACGAATTTTCTGCGGTCGGGGGTTTTACCTACAACTTGACCAACCAAGCCACCGATTACCAGAACGGCGTCGACTTTCATTTGGATATGGCGGCATCACAGTTTCTGTCCAAGCAATTCTTCGTCGGCGCTGTCGGCTACATATATGACCAAGTCTCTGCTGACCGTGGGTCTGCTCCCATTCTTGGTCCGATCGAATCGCGTGTCGCTGGCATCGGACCGCAGGCCGGATACATCTTTCCGGTCGGTGGCATGCAGGGCGTCGTAAACCTGAAAGCATATTTTGAGTTCGACAGCCATGACCGCCCCGATGGCTGGAACACATGGGTCACGTTCTCGATCTCGCGGCCTGCGCCACCTGCACCAAGCCCACCAGCATCTCGGACTGCGATGATCAACAAATGAGGCTCCATCGACAGTGGTATTAGGGAGGTCAACCATGAAACTGGTCGCCCGTCGTACTCGCATCAGCCGCCGTATGTTGCTTTCGACACTGGCCACGCTTCCGATGTTGGCGGGATTACGTCATACCGCTGTTGCGCAGGGTCAATTACCGGAGCCACAGCCAACGCAGGGGCAGTTGCCGGTCGAGCCGCTACCTTCGTGGAATGACGGCCCGTCGAAACAGGCGATCCTCGATTTCGTACACGCCACCACTGACCCGGCAAATCCAAAGTTGGTGCCGCCCGAGGAGCGCATCGCCACTTTCGACCAGGATGGCACACTTTGGGTCGAGCATCCGATCTACAGCCAGTTTATCTACTGCCTGGATCGGGTGCCGGCCGTGGTCAAGGCAAAGCCGGCACTCGCAAAGGTCGAGCCGTTCAAGACCGTGCTGTCCGGTGACCGCGAAGCGATTGCGAAGTTGCCGCTCCGAGGCTTGGAAGAAATTGCTATGGCCACACTCAGCGGCATGACGGTCGACGAGTTTGAGACTGAAGTGAAAACGTGGCTTACCGCGGCCAAGGACCCGCGCTGGAAACGGCCCTATATTGACCTCACCTACCAGCCCATGCAGGAGGTGATGAGTTTCTTCCGTGCGAACGGTTATAGGACCTACATCGTGACGGGCGGTGGCCAAGACTTCGTGCGAATGTACTCTGAGCGTGTCTACGGCATCCCGCCCGAGCAAGTGGTCGGCAGCGCGGGCGGGACGAGCTTCGGCTACGATAAAGACGGCAAGCCGTTCCTGACCAAAGACCCGAAACTCCTGCTCAACGACAACGACGCCGGCAAGCCGCAGGGCATTCACCTCATGATCGGCCGACGTCCGAATGCCGCGTTCGGCAACTCGACCGGAGACCGGCAGATGCTGGAATACACCGAGGCCGGCGACGGCGCTCGATTGATGATGCTGGTGCTCCATGACGACGCGCAGCGGGAATACGCTTACGGGCCAGCCCAAGGACTTCCAGACACGAAGGTCGGGACATTCACTCAGGCGCTCCACGACGAAGCGAAGAAGGATGGCTGGTCCGTAATCAGCATGAAGAACGACTGGAAGCGCATTTTCGCGTTCGATTAGTATCTTGCCGTTTTGTGCAGCCTCTTTAGCGTCCGCATGTCCGCTTTGGGTCACTGGCGCGAACTCGGGCTGAGGCCAACCCGTGAGGCGACAGGACTTCGTCACGCTTATCGGCGGTGCTGCTGTAGTGTTGCCATTTGCGGCGCGCGCACAGTCAACGCATCGAATTCCAAAGATTGGCTGGCTTAAGATTCAAGGCTGGCAGCACACACCAGATCAGCTCAGGGCTTTCCGTGAGGGCATGAAGCTCTTGGGCAGGTCTGGAGTAGCTCTAAAGGATGATCTGGAAACGCGTCGATAACGTCCAGAATCTTTCGCACTTTCGGGACTGACGGCTTCTTCATACAATGAAGGAGCAACCGATGAGTGACGAGAATCCGATGGGTCAGGTGATC
>JBAUCK010000210.1:0-29016 GCA_049677525.1 Xanthobacteraceae bacterium | reverse complement strand
GTGACCGGCCACACGCCGTCCGCCGACCTCGCCCTCGCTGCACTCACGCATCTGCGCAAGAACTTGAAGAGCCGCAACGCCGCGCGCTTTGCGCGCGCGCTCGGCGTCGGCGGCGCGACCGGCCTCGGCTCGATCGTCTATGCTTTCGCGGTGATCACGAAATGCCTGGGCGATGCCGACCTGCTCGCCGATGCCGGCAGTGCCGCGCGGCTGTTCACTGATGAACTGATCGCGGCCGACAAGCAGCTCGACGTCATGAGCGGCAGCGCCGGTGGCATTCTCGGGCTCCTTCGCCTTTATCGCGACACCCAATCCGACGACGTGCTCGCGCGCGCGGCTAAATGCGGCGAGCATTTGCTGGCGCAGCGCCGGCTGGGGTCGGAGGGACGCCGCGGTTGGGCGATCCAGGGCAAGGATGGCAAGGCGCTCAACGGCATGTCGCATGGCGCCGCGGGCTTTGCCTATGCGTTGTCCTTGCTTGCCGGAGCAACGGGCCGCGAGGAGTTTGCGGCGGCGGCGGCGGAGTGCATCGCTTTCGAAGATTCCAGCTACGACGCGGCGCGGCATAACTGGCCGGATCTGCGAGGCAGCGAGGCGCATTGGCCGTGCCAATGGTGTCACGGCGCGACCGGCATAGGCTTGGCGCGGCTTGGCATGAGCAAACGGGCTGGCGTTGAGCGGGCATTGTCCGACATCGAGCGCGCGGTCGCGGGTGTCACGCAAAATAGGCCGACGCCGGTCGATACGCTGTGCTGCGGCACGCTCGGCGGCATCGAATTTCTGTGCGAGGCGGCAAGTACGCTGAAGCGCGACGATCTGCGCGAAACTGCGGCGCAACGGCTGAAGGCGGTTCTCGATCGCGCCGCAGCGGCCGGCGACTACCGCTGGAATAACGGCAAACGGCAATTCAATCTCGGCCTGTTCCGCGGCCTTTCCGGCATCGGCTATACGCTGCTGCGGCAGTCGATCACGCGACGCGCCGATGTTTCGCTGCCCAACGTGCTGATTTGGGAATAGCCGAACCTTCACGCGCAAGCGTATTGCAGCGTCCCGCGCACCCACCTTGTTCATGCTTGGCGAAGTGGCTAGCCTGATCGCCTAGCGCGGGGATCGTCGGACCCGACGCGCATCCGCTCACATCACGCCCGCGGCGCCGCTTGCGCCGTTCATGAGAGACGTGAGGAGCAAACAGGGAGGTAGGCATCATGGCAAAACATGATGAAGGCCGGCGTGCATTTCTTGTCGGGAGCGCAGCCGGAGCCGCCGCCAGCGTCACTCTGGTTCCACAGGCATTCGCTCAGGATCAAGCACACGACGCGACCAAGGTTGCCGCGGCTGATACAGCGGCAAGCGACGTGACCGCCGCAGCCTATCGGCACGGCGCGTTCTTCAACAACGACGATGCGAAAACCGTCGCGGCATTTGCCGAACGGCTGATGCCCGGCGCGCCGGACAAACCCGGCGCGACCGATGCCGGCGTGCTCAACTATATCGATATCTCGCTGGCCGGCGCCTATAGCGACCAGCAGGATTTTTACCGGCGCGGCATCGCGCAATTGGACGCGCATTGCACCGCCGCCTACGGCAAGCCGTTCCGCCAACTCACCGCGCAACAGCAGGATGATTGCATCGGCGCGCTGGCGCAGGACAAGGCGCCTGAATTCGTCTGGCCGCCGGCACGCGCTTTCTTCGTAACGCTGCGCACCCACACCATGGAAGGCATGTTTTCCGATCCGGTCTATGGCGGCAACAAGGACTTTGCCGGCTGGCGGCTCGTCGGATTCCCCGGCGCGCAGCCGATCTACACACCGGCGGATTTGAGCAGCAAGGAGGCCTTCGCGCGCGAACCCGTCACCGGCCTGCAAACGCAACTCAAGAACAAGCGGAGCTGAACCATGGCGATCGAGAAAACAGACGTTGTGATCGTCGGCGTCGGCGCCGTGGGCGGCATTCTCGCCGCCGAGCTCGGCAAAGCCGGCATGAAAGTCGTGGGCCTCGAACGCGGGCCGCGCCTGCAAACCAAGGATTTCGAAGGGCTCGACGAGTTACGCTATTTTCAGCGTCAGGATCTGCGCCCGAATATGAAGCGCGATCCGGTGACATGGCGGCCGAACACCAATGCGCGCGCCGCGCCGATGCCCTCGCTCAACAACGGCAACCAGGCCGGCGGCGGCACCGTGCATTACGGCTCGCTGTCATGGCGCATGCACGAGGACGATTTCCGCGTCCGCACCAAGAGCATCGAGCGCTACGGCAAAGACGCCATCCCCGCCGACTCTTCGCTTACGGATTGGCCCGTCAGCTATGCCGAGCTCGAACCGTTCTACGATCAGGCCGAATATGAGCTCGGCGTGTCCGGCAAAGCCGGCAATCTCAAGGGCGCCAAGATCGACGGCGGCAACATTTTCGAGGGGCCGCGCAGCCGTGAATATCCGCTGCCGGCGCTGCAGATGGATCAATCGGCGGTGTTGTTCGAGGCCGGTGCCAAAACGCTCGGGTTACACCCGTTCTCCTCGCCGCGCGCGATCCTGTCGCAGCCTTATCAGAACCGGCCGGGCTGCTCCTATTGCGGCTTCTGCCAGGCGTTCGGCTGCTTCCTCGGCGCCAAGTCCTCGATCCTCGTCACCAAGCTGCCCGAGGCGGACGCCACCGGCAACTTCAAGCTTGTCACCAATGCGATGTGCTACCGCGTCAACAGCGACAACAGCGGCAAGGTGACGGGCGTGTCCTATTACGGCCCGGACCGTTCCGACAATACGATCGAGGCCGATATCGTCATCGTCGCGCCCTTCATCTACGACAATACCCGGCTGATGCTGTTGTCGAGGACGGAGAAATTCCCGAACGGGCTTGCCAATTCGAGTGGCCATCTCGGCAAGCACGTCATGGCGCATATCATGGCCCCGGTCTTCGCCAAGTTCGACGACCGTCACGTCAACAACTATATGGGCCCGAGCGCGCAGAAGCACACCGTCGACGATTACAACGCCGACAATTTCGACCACGGCGGCCTCGGCTTCATCCGCGGCGCGCAGCTCTCCGTCGGGACGCCCAATCTCGAAGGCGGCCCGATTGCGGCTTCGACGAGCCCAACGCCCCCCGGTATACCGATGTGGGGAGCTGCGTATCGCGACTTCATCGCCGATTCCTATACGCGGCACGCCGCCATGGTGGCGCAGACCGAAAACCTACCCTATGCCGATCAGATCATCGATCTCGATCCCAATGTCCGCGACGCTTGGGGCTTGCCGGCGCCGCGCGTGACGTATGATTGGCGGCGGCCGGCCGAGCGCGCCCGCGTCGACTTCGTGCAGAAAAAGCTCGCCGAGATCGGACATGCCATGGGCGCCAATCTGGTCTGGTCGCCGCCCGCCAGTCCGCAGGGTGCGCCGGGCGCGCATCATGAAGGCGGCACCCGCATGGGCAGCGAACCGAAGGACTCCGTCGTCAACAAATACGGACAGACCTGGGATCACCCGAATCTGTTCCTGATCGGAAGCTCGACCTTCCCGACCATGGGGACCGGATTCAATCCAACGCTGACCATCCAGGCGCTGACTTATATGACAGCGCAAGCGATCGTGACCCGTTACCGGAAAAATCCGGGGCAGTTGATCTAGAGCATGATCCCGAAAAGTGGGAACCGGTTTTCGGTCGGCGCGCCGGATTTTTAAAGCAGGCTCTCGAGCTTCAGCGGCAGTTCGCGCACCCGCACGCCGGTGGCGTGATAGATCGCATTGGTGAGCGCCGCGGCGACGCCGGCGAGACCGATCTCGCCGACGCCGCGGGCGCCGAGCGCGTTTAGATTGTAGTCCGGATATTCGATGAAGTGCACGTCGAGCGCAGGCACGTCGGCATTGGTGGCGACAATATAGTCGGCGAGATTGGCGTTCACCGGCGCGCCGCTGCGCACGTCATATTCGGTGCCTTCGAACAACGCCATGCCGATACCCATGACGACGGCGCCCTCGATCTGATT
Source organism: Xanthobacteraceae bacterium (assembly GCA_049677525.1). Classification (GTDB taxonomy): domain Bacteria; phylum Pseudomonadota; class Alphaproteobacteria; order Rhizobiales; family Xanthobacteraceae; genus BOG-931. The sequence continues at coordinate 25,037 of JBAUCK010000210.1, read as the reverse complement.
GCGCGCGGCCAAGGGATTGACGACGCGACCGGCATCGATGACCGAGACAGCGCGCGAGACGCGCAGCCGCGCAATGTCCGCCTGCCAGGTCACTTCGACGAAATGGGCGCCGAACGAATGGCTGGAGAATTTCGGCTTGCCTTCGACGCCGAAAGTGGCCTCGCCCGAGCCCTGTCCCGATACCGATTTGACCTTGAGCGCGCGGAGCACCTCGTCGAATGCCATGGTCGCATTGCCGTCGGCCATGCGACCCCGGTCGAACCGAAGCTTCTTTGCGTCGACGCCGCCGAACGGCGTGCCGCGCCCGGCGCGCGTCTGTGCGATCAATGCTTCGCCGGCCGCGGCAATCGCCGCACCGATCGACACGATCAATGACGCCGTGAGCATCGAGCCGCCGGACAGCGCGCCCGACGGCAGGCTGCTGTCGCCGATATCGACCGCGACGCGTTCGATCGGAATGCCGAGCATCTCGGCCACCACCTGCGCCATCACCGTGTAAGTGCCGGTGCCGATATCCTGCGACGCGGAAGCGACGCGCACCGTGCCATCGTCGCGCAGCTCGACTGCGGCCGAACAATCGAAGCGCGCGGCAATCCACGAGCAGGCCGCCATGCCCCAGCCAAGCGTCTTGCCGTCACGCTGCATCGATCCGATTTTCGGATCGCGCTTGCTCCAGCCGAACTTCTCGGCGCCGAGCGTCAGACACTCCTTGAGATGCCGCGAGGAGAACGGCACGCCTAGGCCTTCATCGATCTGCGGCTCGTTGATCAGATGCAGTTCGACCGGATCCATACCGAGCTTGACGGCCAGTTCGTCCATGGCGGACTCGGTGGCGAATAGGCCCGGCACCGCGCCCGGCCCGCGCATCGCCGTCGGCGTGCCGATATTGCGCTTGGCCAGACCCGAAGTGATGCGCAGATTGGGCACGCTATACATATGCGGCGTCGCCTCGCCGCAATTCTCCTCGTAATCGTCGAGGATCGAGGTCGAATTCACATAATCCTGCTGCAGCGCGACCAGCTTGCCGTCGCGGCCGGCGCCGAGGCGGACGCGCTGTTCGATGCGCGGCCTATGCCCAGCGGCGTGGAACATCATCGGCCGGCTCAGCACGAGCTTGATGGGCTTGCCGAGCGTCATCGCCGCGGCAGCCGCGAGCGGCGATTGCGACCATGGCCAGAGTTTCGAGCCAAAGCCCGAGCCGATGAATTTCGCGATCACCCGCACCTTGTTGCGCGGCAGGCCGAGCATATCGGCGAGCACGTTGCGATGATTGACTACGCCTTGCGAGGTCTCATAGAGCGTCAGCTCGTTGCCGTCCCAGGTCGCGACCGTCGCATGGGTCTCGATCGGATTATGGGTCTCGGGCGCGATCGCGTAATGCGCATCGATGGTGACAGGGGCCGAAGCGAGGCTCTTTTCGGCATTGCCGCGCTCGCTGACCACCTTGGTGTCGGTGGCGACGAGATGCGGATCGACATTCGGCGTTTCCGCCGCATAAGTCACCGCGACCGCGTCAGCAGCCGCTTTGGCCTGTTCGAACGTGTCGGCGACCGCGAGCGCGACATATTGGCCGTAATAGCGCACCACATCGTCGTCGAGCGGCGGACGCGGCTCGTCGAGCATCAGCGCCTCGCCGAAATTCGCCGTGAGCTTTTTCATCGGCGGCAGATCGCCGCGCTTGAGCACGGCGCGCACGCCCGGCATTTGCCGCGCCCGCGACGTCTCGATCGCCTTGATTGCGCCCTTGGCGATGATGGCGCCGACGGGAACGGCATAGAGCATGCCGGGGAAATTGTGATCGGACGTGTACCGGGCGGTGCCGGTGACCTTGAGCGGCCCATCGATGCGGGCGCGGGCCTGGCCGATATACGTGACGGATGCTGCTTGCGACTGTGCCATTGTGTGATCTCGGCCGATTCAATTCGTGACGTGTTTGAAAGCGTGGACGACGCAGCGCTTGGCCAATTCGACCTTGAAACCGTTCTGGCTCTGCGGCCGGGCGCCGCGCAAACAGATCTCCGCAGCGCTGCGGAATGCCGCCTCGCTCGGCGCCTGCCCCACCAAGACCTGCTCGGCTTCAGGCACGCGCCACGGCCGCGTGCCGACGCCGCCGAGCGCAAGACGCGCACTTGCGATCTTGCCCTGCGCCAGCGTGACGGCGACGGCGGCCGAGACCAGGGCGAATTCGTAAGAGGCGCGGTCGCGGAGCTTCAGATAGAACGCGCGCTCGCCGGCCGGCCGTGGCGGCAAAGTGACATGCGTCACCAGATCGCCCGGTTTGAGCACGTTCTCGATATCCGGCCGATCCTGCGGCAGCACGTAGAAATCCTTCAGCGGAATCTGCCGGGCACCCGACGTTCCCTGCACCGATGTTCCCCGTACATGGACGACGGCATCGTAAGCCATCATCGCGACCGCCATGTCCGACGGATGGGTGGCGACGCAGGATTGGCTTCCGCCGAGGATGGCCAACGTGCGGTTGGCGCCGCCGATCGCCGCGCAGCCGGCGCCGGGCTTGCGCTTGTTGCAGGGGCTCGCGAGATCGCGGAAATACATGCAGCGCGTCCGCTGCAGCAGATTGCCGGCGGTGGTCGCGGCATTGCGCAATTGCGCCGATGCGCCGGCGAGCAGCGCCTGCGACAGCGCCGCATAACCACCGGCGATCAGCGGATGATGCGCGAGATCGTTGTTGCGTGCGGTGGCGCCGATGAAGAGGTCGCCATTTTCCTCCTTGCGGATATCGGCGAGCGGCAGCCGCATGATGTCGATAACGCGTTCGGCATGTTCGACGCCGAGTTTCATCAGATCAACCAGCGTCGTGCCGCCGGCGAGAAAGCGCACCCGCGCGCCTTGTTGCGCGGTATCGGATTGTGCGCCGGCTGAAATGGCCGAGGCGCTGTCATTGGCGCGAACGAGATTGAAGGATTGCATGATCACGCCGCTCCCGATTTCGTTTGCCGCACCTGCTGGATCGCCTTGACGATGTTCGGGTAGGCGCCGCAGCGGCAGATATTGCCGCTCATGAATTCGCGCACGTCGTCGTCGCTCGGGCCGACCGGCTCGCTCAGCAGCGCGACCGCCGACATGATCTGGCCCGACGTGCAATAGCCGCATTGATAGGCGTCGTATTCGAGAAAGGCCGCCTGCATCGGATGCAGACGGCCCGGTTCGCCGAGACCTTCGATGGTGACGATGTCGTCGCCGTCATGCGCGGCAGCAAGCGCCAGGCAGGAATTCATGCGCCGGCCGCCGATGTGAACCGTGCAGGCGCCGCATTGGCCGTGGTCGCAGCCTTTCTTGGTGCCGGTGAAGTGCAGCACTTCGCGCAGGCAATCGAGCAAGGTCGTGCGCGGATCGATAGCGAGCTTGTGCTCGGTGCCATTCACCCGGAGCGTGATACTCACGCGGCTGTCATCAGAATCGACAGGCGGAGCAACAGTGTCGAGACTCGTCATGAACGAGGACCCTCCATATGAGGAATTTACCGGCCCCATGCACGCCTGCATGCGGCACTACCGTTTCGGCATGGCAACGAAGAAAATGGCATCGAAACCCGATGCACAACCGAATCGGCGTTAAACTTTCACCCGGCGGCACGACCGCCTGTAATAGAACGCATCCAACGAGAATTGGATCAATCCAAAAAGTAGCAAAGTCGCGGTCGGGCGGCCAGCAAGGTTGCGGCGGCATAAAAATTTGCGGCGGCCGCGGAACTTGAAGAAAATGCGACTGAATGTGATTGTCGTCACACTGACCTGGTCACATCGACCTGGACCCGACACAAGCTTGGACGGAAACAGCCATGACCGAGACGCAAATCCGCTTCGACGACGGCGCCGCCTATGAGCGGATGATGGGAATCTGGAGCGGGCTTGCGGGCGCGGTTTTCATCGATTGGCTCAAGCCCGACAAAGGTCTGCGCTGGATCGACGTTGGCTGCGGCAACGGCGCCTTCAGCGAACAATTGGTCGAGCGCTGCGCGCCGGCCGAGGTTCAAGGCATCGATCCCTCGCAAGGCCAGATCGATTTCGCGCGCAAACGTCCGGCCGCGCGGCTTGCCAAATTCGGCATCGGCAATGCCATGGCGCTGCCTTTTGCCGACAACAGCTTCGACGCGGCGACGATGGCTCTGGTGATCTTCTTCGTGCCCGATCCGAAGAAGGGCGTCGCCGAAATGGTGCGCGTGGTGCGCCCCGGCGGCCCGGTCGCGGCCTATGCGTGGGACATATTGGGCGGCGGCTTTCCGCAGGAGCCGCTGCGCATTGAATTGCGCGCGATGGGAATCGACCCGATGACTCCGCCGAGCGCCGAAGCCGCGCGGATCGATGCGATGCGCGACCTTTGGCGCGGCGCAGGTCTCGAAGCCGTCGAGACCCGTGAGATCGCGGTGCAACGGACCTTTGTCGATTTCGAGGATTATTGGAAGGTCACGCTGCTGAGTGCGAGCGTCGCGCCGACAATGGCCGCCATGTCGCCCGCCGATCGCGATCGCCTGAAAGAAAAGTTGCGCGCGCGCGTGCCGGCGGACGCCTCGGGACGCATCACCTGCAGCGGCCGCGCCAATGCCGCGAAGGGCCGCGTGCCGGGCTAATGCTGTTTTAAGCCCGGCGTTCGGCGGAATCGGCCGTGCTTGCCTGCGACCACGAGGAATACGGGCGCTGCGACAAGGTGCCGTTGTAATACTGCGATTGTCCGGTCACTTCGGCGCCGATCCAGGGCAGCAATTCGACGGCGTGATGTTCGTCGGGCAATTCGATTTCGGCAACGACCAGGCCCTGGTTTTCGCCGAAAAACGTGTCGATCTCCCAGCACAAATTGCCGCCGGATGCATCGTCACTGGATGCATCGCCGAAAGGAACGATGTGACGTACCTTTTCGACGACGGCGCCGCGGCGAAGCTGCATCCCCATTCACGACTGCGAACAAGAAACTTACGCTCGATCTCGAAGTTCATGCAAAGCCCGACAATTCCCACTGCGACGAAATCGTGACACTCGGATACCAAGGGGAATAATCGGACGCAAGCCGGCGAACATTCACGCGCAACGAATGCTGTGCATCAATAGTGACGCTGGCAACAAAAAGGAAATGAGCCCCGACAGGGGCTGCCGAGGTTCATCGTCTGGGACAGGGCAACGAATTGCGCCGGCCGCAGTGTGGCACAGCCACCATTACGATGATGCGACACCCGTTCCGCGGCAATCGGACGCTTACTGCCGCTTTGCCCCCGCGCAGGTCGCGGTCAGCACGGCCTTGAACATGTCGAAGGATTGCACCGCCACCTGACAATTGGCCGACGGATCCGAACCTGCGGCAATGACCTGCCCCGCCGCCGCGGCCTGCTGCTTGCCGTTGACGTTGATCAGGACGCTCTCGTTGCTGGGCGAGCCGATCAGGCCGACGGTCACGCGGCCATCGGCGACGATCAAGGTCTGGTTCGGCATGATGTTGTAGGTGTCTTTGGCGGGCATGATCGCTTCAAGCTGCGCTTTGGTTTTGTCCAACTGAGCCTGCATTTGGGTAAGCTGTGCGCTTTTCTGATCGATGTTGCGCTTCTGCTGCTGGCTTTCCGCCTGCAATTGCTCGATGGCGGCATCGCGGCCGCCCAAGTCCTTGTTGGCCAAATACCGGCCGTAAAGATGACCGCCGACCAAAATGACCACGATCGCGACAATGCAGGCGACCACCGAGACGAAGCGGCCGTCGTCAAAGAGGCTGTCCCTTTCCATTCTGCCGGCCACCGTCACCTCCGCTTATTTTCCGGGTTTCGCCGAGGGTGGCGTGGGTGCCGTCGCTTCCGCGCCGGCCTGTAGGGCGCCCGAGATTCGCGACAGAATGGAGCGAATGCCAGGGACATCGAGCGGCCCCGCCGCGGGCGCCGAGTTAGGCTCTTCCGCGGCGACGTTCGATGTGCGCGCGTCCGCCGATTGATCGGCGTCATTCGTCGCGCCGCTCGATGAATGGCCCGGCGACTTGGTTCCGGTCGCGGGAGGTGGCGCACCGGGCGTCAAAGCTGCCGGGGGTGTCGATGAAGCGCCCGGCACACCTGGCTGCCCCTGCGAACCGGCGGGGGCTTCTTGCGTTTCAGGGGTCTTGCTTTCGTCACCGCCGTTCGCCCCGGCCTGCGAAGCCGCGGCCGGATTGTCGGCGCTGTTGAGAATGATCGGCAGGCCGTCCTTGCCGCTCCCGATGACCACGATCTTGGAATTCGGCGATTTGGCCAATTCAAGCGTCGCCTCGATGCCGCGCCAGCGCAAATAGGATGGCGAGATTCCCTGGCTCACGGTTTTCTGGAAGGCGGCAATACCGTCGGCCTCGATCTGTTTGCGCTTGGACTCCTCGGCCTCGCGCTGCACGCGGAATTTGTATTCCTGGATCATGTAATACTGCTCGGTCTGCCGATTGATCGCCGAGACAATGTCGGGCGGCAATTCGATCGAGAGCACCAGCGTATCGAGGATCTGGATCGCGTCCTGCAGGAAGCTGTTGTAGTGCTTCGGATCCGGCTGCTCCATCGCTTCCGGCTGCACCAGTTTGTTGAGATTGGCGGAGAGGCTTCTCTGCGCATTGTCCCGGATTTGCTTCTGGATCGCATCGCGCGAGGTATAGATCTCTTGCGCCGTGTATTGCGACATGACTTCGCGCGCCTGGCTGCCGATCTCCGGATTGACCACCGAGTTCAGATAATCCGGGCCGATGAATTTGTGCAGCACCGCAACTGAATTATGCAGCAACTGATAACGCGTGCTGATCTGCGCACGCACGCTGACGCCGTCCTTGGAAATGGCGTTGTAGGTCTGCGTCGAGGATTGCAGGCGCAGATCGTAGAGGAACAATTTGTCCCACGGCCAGACGAGGTGCAGGCCTTCTTCGCGAAGTTCGCGGGGATCGAGCACCGTGCCGCGGCCGACCCAGCACCAGCAATAGATATCGATGCCGTTGAACCGCTTCCACAACACGCCGACTTGGCCGCTCGGAATTGTGATCACGACATAGGGCCACAGCACCACGGTGACAAGCAGCGCCGACATCACCATGACGGAAATGCCCGGCACGTGGCGCCAAATCCTGTGCATCACGCCCCGCTGGCGCGGCACCGGCGGCAGATCGTCAATGGACTGTGGGTATTTCGCCATCAACCGTGCTCCAGGACCCTATCATCCGCCTATTGTACGCTGTTCGACAATACGGCCTTCATCCATGCGGATCTTGCGGGCCGGCAGGCGCAATTCGTCGAGCAGGCGGTCATCATGGGTAATGACGATGATGGTCGCGCCGGCCTGCAGCATTTCCGGCAACAGCTCGTCATAGAATTTGCGGCGATATTCGGGATCCTGCTCGGCGGTCCACTCGTCGAGCAGCATTATCGGCCTTTTTTCCAGCATGCTGACGATGAGCGCAAGGCGGCGGCGCTGGCCGCCGGAGAGGTCGAGCGTGCGGAATGCGCCGTCGACGAGCCCGGTCTTGTCCTCGAGCCGGAACTTCCGCAACAGGCGATCGACCTCGGCCGGATCCGGTTCGTCGATGCCGTAGAGCCGCTGAAACAGGTGATAGTCGAAGAAGATCGCCGACATCAGCGCACGATAGTCGTCGCGGGTATTGTCGTTGATGCGGGTGCCATCGACATAGATTTCGCCGGAATCCGGCGGGTAGAGGCCGGCAAGCACGCGCAGGAAGGTCGATTTGCCCGAGCCGTTGCCGCCGGTGATGAAGACGAGTTCCCCCGAATTCAAGGTGAAATCGATCGGCCCGATCTTGAACACGGTGTCGGAAAAGCGATCGGTATAGCGGAACACGATGTTCTGCATGTCGATTTTGTCGAAATGCTTGCGCGCGGTTATGTCGCGCGGATCGGTCGCCGACAGCGCGGTTTCGAGCGCGCCCTCGAGGCGGGCGATGCGGTCGGCTGCGGCATTGGCGTTGAGCAGGATCGGGATCGATTGCACAAGCCCGAAACAGGCGCCGACGATGAACAGCAGGGCCGTCGTGGCCTTGGCGATCGACGTGCCGCCGAGCGAGTCGCTCAAATTCGGCGCCACGAAGACCACCGCGCCGAGCAGAACATACATCGAGATCTGCGAGGTCACGATCATCTTGAAGGTTTCGGCCTGGGTGCGGATCTTGATGTTGGCCGCCGTCATCGACACTTCGGCGGCGTCGGCATAAAGATCGTCGCTGCGCGGCCTGTTCAGCCGCACCTCCTTAAAGCCGTCGAGAAAGTCGGTGAGCCGCTCGTACAGCCGGCGCTCCCAGGCCGCCGACTCGCCTTTCTGCGCGGCGAGCCGCTTGTTCTTGTAGTGAAAGATCGTGCCGGCGCCGACGACGATGACGAAAGTCAGAAGAAACGCCGCGAGCGATAGATAGGCGACATAGAGCCCGACGAAGAAGACCAGCACAGCGCCCTGGATGGTGAAGCAGAGCATGTTGCTCGCCTGCGTCAGTACCGCGGCATCGCTGGTGACGGCGGCGACGATGCGCGAGCGGCCGATCTTCTCGACTTCCAGGAGCTCGGAACGGCGGATCATGTCCATGATCCGCACCCTTAGCTTATGAATAATGGCTTCGATTTCAGCCGTCGCCGTGATCGTCACGAATTCCTGCGACTTCATGAACAGGAACAGCGCGACCAGGAACAGCGTGGCGGCCCAAAGCCCCGGCTTTTGCCCATTGCCGGCGTCCTGCACCCCGGCATTGATAGCGGCAAGGATCGACGCATTGCTGACGCCACCCAAGCCCGACATGACCAGGAGCTTCGGCATCGAGCCGTGCATTTCGCGGCGGATGAGATCAATGAAGGACATCTGACGCCACAGGCCTACAATTCAACACGCAGGGTCAATAACTGCATCACAGCACGCCAGCCGGCGGAGCGAAGACCGCGCTTGCCGGGCCCGAGAAGCAAAACCGCTTCACTCTCGGGGGCGCCATTCGACGTGCCGCGACGGGCCGGTGAGAAACAACACCGGCAACGTCACCAGCGGGGTAGTCAAGAGTGCGAAGAAAAAAGTCCCCCAATAACCCATGCGGCGATGGGTGCCACAAAATGCCGTGAGCAGACACACGGTGATGTAAGCAAGAATGGCTATAGCCATTGGGGCTCAAACGGGTCTAGGTCACGTTGATCGATTCCGTGTCGGTCGATAGCGCGTCGGCTGCTGTCGCGTTGGTCGATGATTGTCACGCTTTACCCGATAAAACTCGGCGGCGTGTCACCGCGGACGCGCCCGGCCGGCGCTCAAGATGCCGGCGTCGACTTGGTCGACCGCGATTCCCACATCTCTTTCTGTGCTTTGACGAAATCGCGATAGTCCGGCGGATTGAAATCGAGCAGCGTGCCGCCCGATTCAAAGTGCTGGATGAACGCCTTGCCGATGGCAAACGAGGCGCCTGCCGACAGCGCCGGCATGACGAAGCCCGAGGCGAGCATGCCGAGGATCGGCACGGCCTTTAGCGCGCTCGCGGCGCCCATACCGCTGGTCGCCGGGATCATGGTACCAGCCAGCGCCGCGATGACCGCCTTGCCGCGGTTTTCGGAGAATTCGACGTCGTAGATCTGCGACAGCCGACGCAGCATCTGGACCTGAAGACCGCCGACCGCGAGCAGGTCGACGACGGGGATCGGCACCAGGCCGGCGACGCCGGACCAGATGGCAAAACGATCGACCAGCTTCGTCGCGACTTCGTTGCGGCTTTCGGTCTCGGAAGCCCCCACGGTGGCGTCGTCTTTTTCTGAACTTGCGGACGCAGTCGATTTCGGTGCCATAGCGGTTCCTCTCTCCCCGGGGCGGCCTCCGAACGCGGCAGGCGCGAACGGCTAAAATGGCGCGATCTGGATGAACAAGAAAAGGCTATCATGGCGGTTTGTCGGTGCCAAGCGTTTGGGTTCCCGGCTAGATCGGTCGCCGAATTGTCAATCTGGCGTCATGATTTTGACCGCGTCGCCGACGGCAAATTGCGGCGCGGGCAACTGTGGCGCAGCGCGGCCGGGCGGCGGAGCGATTACCACCAGTCGATCTTGCCGACCGAGACGGTCGCGGTGCGGCCGGCAACGAGAGCCAGGTTCGCCGGCACATTGTCGAGCTTGATGCGGACCGGGATGCGCTGCGCCAATCTGACCCAGCTGAAAGTCGGGTTGACCGAGGCCAGAAGATCGCCGCTGGTGCTGCGGCTCTGATCTTCGATGCCGGAGGCAATGCTTTCGACGTGCCCAGCCAGCGGTTGCGGGTCACCGATCAATTTTACCGTCGCACTGTCGCCGACGCGAATGCGCCGCAGCTTGGTCTCCTCGAAATAGCCCTCGACGCGGAACGTGTCGGAATCGATGAGTGCGAAAACGCTGGCACCCGCGTTGACATAGCGGCCCGGCAGCAGATCGAAATTGGTGACGATGCCGTTGACCGGCGCGACGATGACGGAGCGTTCGAGATTGAGCTTGGCGACATCGAGCGACGCATTGGCATCGTCGAGCTGCGCCTGCGCGACGTCGACGGTCTGCTGGCTTTGCTCGACCTGCTGCGTGGTGATGGCGATGCTGGATAGATTCTTGCTGCGGCTGAGATCGCGCTTGGCCTGATCGAGGTTCACCTGACGGCTGGCGGCGCTCGCCTTGGCTTGATCGAGCGCGTATTGGAAACGCCGCTGATCGATCTTGAACAGCGGCTGGCCCTTGATCACTTTCTCGTTGTCGTGAACCAGCACGTCGCTGACCAGGCCGGACACGTCGGCTGCGACCGTGACGACGTCGGCGCGTACGCGGCCGTCGCGCGTCCACGGCTCCAGCATGTAGTAGCTCCAGAGCTGCCAGCCGACGACGCTCGCCACCAGCACAACGATTAAAGTGACCAGGACACGGCCGATGGAAGACATGTTGCTCACCGATCCATTGCAGACGGCTTCATGACAAAGACAGAAGGCTCGCGCCCGCCGCCGTGACCGCGCCAAGCAGGATGACGTAGATCGCAAGATCGAACAGCGGACGATGCCAGACGAAGCGATAGATACCGAAGGCATCGAACAGCCGTTTGACAGCGAGTTGCAGCAGAAAAGCCAGCCCAGCGAAGACGATGAAAACCGGGAAATAGACGCCGTAGATGTCGAACTCGCCGATCACGGGACTGTCCTCATTGCGCCAGCACCCGAGATTTTACGGCCTCATAAGGCTGCGCGTCAGGGTAAAGCGTTCGGCGCAGCCCGACAATCGCGGCAACGCAGGCATGGGTCGCGGAGCCGCAATCGAGCACTTCGCCGATCGCGGCGTCGATTTCGGCGAGCAGATCGTTGCCCAACGGCCGCACCCGGCCATGCGCCAGGGCGCGGAAATGCGCGGCCAGTCCGGCAAACATGCCTGCCATCCGTTGCCGGCGCTCGGAACTGACTTGCGATGCCATGGAGCGTGTCTCGATAATATTGACGCCTATTCTCAGATCGCCGAGCGCGTCGGCGAACTCATGCGTCCGCCGCGCCTCGAAGCGTGGGCGGCGGAACAGCAAGAGGCCGACGCGATCAAGCATGCGGCTTGCCCATTCGTCGCGCGTCATCGGCCGCGTACCATCGGCAAGACCGGCGAGGTCGCGATAGCTCGCCCGCATCAGCCGGCGCGCCGCGGTCTGCACGCCGATGACGCGCATCAGCCGTGTGGTGATGAGAGCGACCAGCGCGCCGACGACAAAGGCGCTGTTGGCATTGACGATCTGCGCGAAGTCCGCGGTGTAATTGGTCTGCAGGCTCATCTCGACACAAAACCCCAGCGCCAGCGCCAGACCGATCAAGGCATAGGCCGGAATTGCCATCATAATGCCGGCCGGGATCAACACGAAGGCCAGGGATAGGCTCAAAAGCTCAAATCCGCTGACCGCCGGCAATATAAAGAACTGATAGACGATGACGACAGGAATGCACAAAGCGAGCACGATCGTGAACGGCCGTTGCATCTGTGTCGGATCGTCCACCGCCGCGAACAGGGCGCAGGAGACGGCGGCGATGGCGATGGCATTGGCGCCCTCGGGCCACGCCGTGACGATCCAGAAGAAAGCGCAGATCCCCATCGCCACGGTCGCCGCAAGCGCCGAGAGCAGCGCAAGCCCCCAATCGGTATGCAGCGGCTTTTCGCCGACTGCTGCCGCCAGCGCGCGGATTTCGACGCTCGGCTTACGCGACGGGTCGGCGAGATAAGCGGCGAGGTCGAGGCTCGCCTGCCAGGAGGCGATCAGTTCCGCGAGCCGCTCGGTGAGATTGACGGTGACAAGATCGCCCCAGCTATCGCGCTCGCCTATCGCAGGCGTTGCCGCAATACAGGCTTGCCGCAATTCCTCGGCGGGGGCGGGATCGCTCGGCGCCGCCGACTGGACCCAATCGTGGACGTCGGAGATGACACGCGAGAGCTTATCCGGCGGCGGTCCCATGCCGCGCAGCAGGGCGAGCCGGTCCTCGATCGCGGTCAGAAGCGGCAACAGCGTGACAATCTTGCGATCGAAGGCGCGGATGGTGCCGATATCGGGATGCTGCGGCGAGGTGTCGAAGCGCAAGCTGGTACCGAGAAGATAAAGCTCGGTAATGTCGCCGGCGATGTGGCGGCGCCGCATCTCGACCTCCGGCGTCGGCTCCTTGGTCAGGCCGTCCGCGATCCAGACGCGTGCGTCGGCAAGCGCGGATTTCAGCTTCGCTTCGAAAGCCGACAATGCGCTCTTCGGAAAGATCAAGCTATGCACGAGCGCTGCGCAGATCACGCCGACGGTGATCTCCTCGACGCGCGACACCGCGGTGTCGAACACCGTGTCGGGCGCCAGCACGCTCGGGAATCCGATCAAGGCCGCCGTATAGCCGGACAGCACGAACATGTACGAACTCGGCGTGCGGTCATGCAGCGCGACGAAAAGACAAAACGACACCCACAAGATGATCGCCGCCGTGGTCAATTCCGGTGCGTTGATCAGATTGGGCACGATCGCGACCATGACGGCGCCGCCGACCAGGGTGCCGATCACGCGATAGACCGCCTTGGCCCGCATCACGCCGGAGATCGGCTGGCTGGTGAGATAGACAGTCGTCATCGCCCAGCCCGGACTTTTCAAGTCCAGGCTGAAAGCAATGAACATGCTTAGAATGGTGGCGATGTAGCAATTGACGGAGAAGATGACAGGTCGAAACCAGGCAGACTTGGTCATGCAAGCTCGCCGCTACTTATTCGCGCGCGCAGAATCTGCCCGACGCTCCGCGCGGCGTCAAACCGAATGCATTTCCGGCATGATCGGGGCCTTTTCGCCGTGCTGCTTGATCGGCTTCATGCCGCTCAAGGCCCGCAGCAGGAGATAGAAGACCGGCGTCAGGAACAGGCCGAAGAAGGTAACGCCGAGCATGCCGAAGAACACTGCGACGCCCATGGCATGGCGCATTTCGGCGCCGGCGCCGGACGACAGGACGAGCGGCACCACGCCCATGATAAAGGCGAAGCTCGTCATCAGGATCGGCCGCAGCCGCAGCCGCGCCGCCTCGATCGCGGCTTCCAAGGGCCGGCGGCCCTGCATTTCCAGTTCGCGGGCGAATTCGACGATCAGAATAGCGTTCTTGCAGGCGAGCCCGACCAGGACGAACAGGCCGATCTGGGTGAAGACGTTATTGTCGCCGCCGGTGAGCCAGACGCCGGTGATCGCCGAGAACAGGCACATCGGCACGATGAGAATGATCGCGAGCGGCAGGAACAGGCTCTCGTATTGCGCGGCGAGCACGAGGAAGACGAGCAGCACGCAGATCGGGAACACCAGGATCGCGGTATTGCCGGCGAGAATCTCCTGATAGGTCAGATCGGTCCATTCGTACTGCATGCCCTTGGGCAGCGTCTCGTCGAGAATTTGGGTGATCGCCGCCTGCGCTTGGCCGGACGAATAGCCGGGCGCCGGGGCGCCGTTGAGATCGGCGCTGCGGAAGCCGTTGTAGCGTACCGAACTGTCCGGGCCGGTGGTTTGCTCGATATTCACGACGGCGCCGAGCGGCACCATTTGCCCCGACGCGTTGCGCACCTGCAGCCGCAGAATATCGTCGACCTTGGTGCGAAACGGCGTATCGGCTTGCGCGATCACCTCGTAAGTGCGGCCGAAGCGGTTGAAGTCGTTGACATAGATCGAGCCGAGATAGGTCTGCATGGTGTCGAAAATGTCCTGCACTTCGACACCTAATTGCATGGCCTTGGTGCGATCGACATGGGCATAGAGCTGCGGCACGCCGATATTGAAATTGGAGAACACCGCAAAGAGCCCGGGCGTTTTCGCGGCTCTGCCCTGGATCTCGCCCATGACCCGGGCCAGCACCGCATTGCCCTGATCGGTGCGATCCTCGACCTGCAGCTTGAAGCCGGCGATTTGACCGAGCCCATTGACCGGCGGCGGCGGGAAGATGGCGATCGTCGCATCGCGAATGCCGGCATATTTCGTCTGCAATTTCTGCGAAATGGCAAAGCCGGACAGGTCGGGCGTAGTGCGCTCCTCGAACGGCTTTAAGGTCACGAAGACGATGCCGGCCGAAGGACTGTTGATGAAGCCATTGATCGACAGCCCCGGAAAGGACACGGCGCTCTGCACGCCCGGCTCGCGCATCGCGATATCGGACATGTCGCGGATCACCTTCTCGGTGCGCTCCAGCGTTGCGCCCTGCGACAATTGCGCGAAGCTCACCAGATATTGCTTGTCCTGCAGCGGCACGAAGCCCGGTGGCACGGTGCGGAAGACAAAGACCGTCATCGCCAGCAGCACCACATAGACGCCGACGGCAGCGGCCTTGTGCGAAAGAATATTGCGGACGCCGTGGCTATAGCCGCTGGAGCCGGCCCGGAACACGCGATTGAAGCCGCGGAAGAACCGGCCCAGCACTTTGTCCATGCCGCGCGCCAAAGCGTCTTTCGGCGCGTCGTGGCCCTTGAGCAGCAGCGCCGACAAAGCCGGCGACAGGGTCAGCGAATTGAACGCCGAGATGATGGTCGAGAACGCAATGGTCAGCGCGAACTGGCGGTAGAACTCGCCGGTCAGGCCGGAGATGAAGGCGATCGGCACGAACACCGCGCACAGAACGAGCGCGATGGCGATGATGGGACCTGTGACCTCGCTCATCGCCTGCATGGTGGCTTCGCGCGGATGCAGGCCCGTCTCGATATTGCGCTCGACATTTTCGACGACGACAATGGCGTCGTCGACCACGATGCCCGTGGCGAGCACCAGGCCGAATAGCGACAGCGCGTTGATCGAGAAACCGAACAGATACATGGCCGCAAAGGTGCCGATGATAGAGATCGGCACCGCGAGCAGCGGAATGATCGACGCCCGCCACGTCTGCAGGAACAGAATGACGACAAGGACGACCAGCGCCACCGCCTCGAGGAGCGTGTGCACCACGGCCTTGATGGAGTCGCGCACGAACACGGTTGGGTCGTAGACGATGCTGTAATCGAGCCCGACCGGGAAGTTCTTCTTCAGATCCTCCATGGTCGCGCGCACGCGATTGGAGATTTCGATCGCGTTCGAGCCCGGCGCCTGGAAGATCGGGATCGCCACCGCCTGCTTGTTGTCGAGCAGCGAGCGCAGGCTGTATTGCGAGGCGTCGATCTCGATCCGCGCCACGTCGCTGAGCCGTGTCACCACGCCGTTCTGATTCTTGATGACGATCCGGCCGAATTCTTCCGGATCGGACAGCCGGCCTTCGACATTGATCGGCAGCTGCAACTGGCCTTTGTCGCCATAGGGCGGGCCGTTGACGACGCCGGCGGCGACCTGCACGTTCTGCCGCCGCACCGCGTTGACGACATCGTCGGCGCTCAGGCCGAGCTCGGCGATCTTCTGCGGATTGAGCCAGATCCGCATCGCGTAATCGCCCGACCCGAACAGCTGCACGCTGCCGATGCCCTCGACCTTGGCGAGCTGATCCTTGACGTTGAGGGTGGCGTAATTGCGCAGATAGAGCATGTCGTAGCGGTCGTCGGGCGAAAGAAGGTGCACGACCATGGTGAGGTCGGGCGAGCTCTTGACCGTGGTTACGCCGAGATTGCGCGTGACGTCCGGCAGCCGCGGCAGCGCCTGGTTGACGCGGTTCTGCACCAGTTGCGTCGCCAGATTGGGATCGGTGCCAAGCCTGAAGGTAACCGTGAGCGTCAAGGTGCCGTCGCTTGCGGCCTGCGACTGCATATAGAGCATGTTCTCGACGCCGTTGATCTGCTCTTCGAGCGGCGTCGCCACCGTGTCGGCCACGGTTTCGGGATTGGCGCCGGGGAATTGCGCCGTCACTTGCACCGACGGCGGCACGACTTCGGGATATTCCGAAATCGGCAGCCGCGTCATGGCGATCAGGCCGGCCAAAAAGATGGCGACCGATATAACCCCGGCAAAGATCGGCCGATCGATGAAGAATCTCGACAACATTTTAGGTGTTTGCTGCTTTGACCGCCCCGCGCGCGGCGGGGCTTGCGGTTAATTGCTTGCGCTTTGGTTATCCGCCTGCGGCACGACGACCGCGCCCTGCGCGAGGCGTTGCAGGTGATCGAGGATGACGCGATCGCCCGCTTTCAGGCCGGTCAGAATGACGCGATTGCCGTCGACCTGCGGGCCGAGCTGCACGGCGCGGTATTCAGCCTTTTGCCCCTCGCCGACGACGAAGACAAAACGCTTGCTCTGGTCGTTGCCGATGGCGCTTTCCGGCACCAAAAGCGCGTCGTCGAGCATACCGGCGCCCATGCGCACCGAGACATACATTCCCGGAATCAGACGGCCGTCGGCATTGTCGAAGCGGGCGCGGGCGCGGATCGTGCCTGAGCCGGTATTGATGCGATTGTCGAAGCTGAGAATATGGCTCTGCGTGACATGCGCCTCGTCGCCGCGCGCCACGACGTCGACCGGGATCTTCTGCTCCTGTTCCTGGATCTGGCCGTAATTACGCACCGCTTCGAGATAGGTCTGCTCGTCGACTTCGAAATCGGCATAGACGCCGTTGTCGGACACGATCGAAGCCAGAAGCTGCGGCGCCGTGGTCGGCGAGCCGACCAGATTGCCGAGCGTAATTTCCGCGCGGCTGATGCGGCCGGAGATCGGCGCTTTGACATAAGCGTAATCGAGATTGATCTGCGCGGTTTCGAGCAGCGCCTTGGCCGAGGAGATCGCAGCCTGCGCGACTTCGTCAGCATTGGTCCGCTGGTCATAGGTCTCCATCGACAGCGTGTTGTTCTTGATCAGCTGGCTGCCGCGATCGCGCTCAGCCTTGGCGAATTTGGCGTTGTTGATCGCGGTCTGCACATCGGCTTGCGCTTTATCGACCGCGGCCTGATAGGGGCGCGGATCGATCACGAACAACACATCGCCGGCATTGACGTGCTGACCATCCGTAAAATCGATTTCGGTGATGCGGCCGGTGACCTGCGGCTTGATCTCGGCATAGTCGACCGCGTCGATGCGGCCGGAAAATTCCGCGAAAGGATGAACGGATTGCGGCTTGACGAGACCAACCGACACAGGAACGCCGGCAATCGCCGGCGGCAGGCTCGCGTCCGCGTCGCGGGTATAGCGGGTGGTGATGAGGGCCACGAAGGCGGTAACCACCACCGCCGCGACAGTGAGGGCGGCGATCAGGCGTGGCCGAGCTGAAAGGGAAAAGACCGATCCTTGACCCACGGGGGCGCTCCACTTATGTAGTGAGTACTACAGATGTAGGAAGCAGCCGCAGCCCGTCAAGGAGATCTGTAATAGGCGCTAAGAAAATAAATACCAAGGAAAGCCGGAGGAGCACAAATGACCAAGCGGCATGGCCACATGCAGCATAAATCTATGCAAAATAAGAATATTCTGCATGAGCCTATGCCCGGCTCGCAGCCCAGCCCCCATCCTGGCGCGCATCATAGCCGATGACGATGGGCCGGCCGCGCGAATTCGATCTGGAAAATGCCTTGGACGACGCGATGGAGGTGTTTTGGCGCCGCGGCTATGAGGGCGCCACCATTGCCGAATTGACCGGCGCCATGGGCATCAACCCGCCGAGCCTTTATGCCGCCTTCGGCAGCAAGGAGGGGCTGCTCAAGGCCGCGCTCGGCCGCTATTCGCAGAAGCGCGACGAGTGCATGGCCGAGATTCTTGAAGCGCCGACGGCGCGCGACGTGGTCGAGCACGGTCTGCTCAAGCTCGCCGACTTGCAGACCGATCCCGCCAATCCGCCCGGTTGTCTCTTGGTCGCCGGCGGGCTCGCTTGCGGCCCGGGATCCGAGAACGTGCCGTTCGAGCTTGCCGCGCATCGCGCGCAAACCGAGGACCAGCTGCGCCGGCGCTTTATTCGCGCCCGCGAAGAGGGTGACCTCGCTGGAGATTCAGATCCCGCAGCGCTCGCACGGTATATGTCTGCCGTCATTGCGGGCATCGGCGTACTCGCCTCCGCCGGCGCCACCCGCGAGCAATTGCGCGAAGTCGCCATGATCGCAGTGAAAGCATTCGACGACTAATAATGTTTCCGCGCCGGTAATTCGTCTATGCCGCCGCCGACAGCGCGGATAAAGCCTGTCCGGCGTCGCAGGGCTTCCACCACAGTTTCAAGCCGAGATCGCGCGCGATCAGACCGGCACTAATATAGCCGGCGCCGCCGGAGATCGCCCCGCCGGGATGGCCCGACGAGCCGGCGAGGTAGAGATTTTCGATCGGCGTGCGGTAGCCGAAGTGATTGTACATCACCTGTTCGGCATTGAACGCGCCCATGAAAATATTGCCGTTGCGCATGTTCGGAAATTCAACGGCGTATTCGTCGGCCGTATAGACATATTTCCCGATGACATTCTTCTTCGTCATGTTCGGGCAATAGCGCGCCCAGGTTTCCAGGATCGCCTCGGCGAACTCTTCCTTGAAGGTCTCGGCCGTGCGCCCTCCAAGGTCCGGATGCCGCGGCATCACGTGCCAGGCGTAGGTCGTGTGCTTGCCCGGCGGCGCCTGCGTCGGGTCGAGCGCGCTCAAGGGGCCGGAGCCGAACTGGACGATACGCGGCACGCGCCCGGCTTTGACATCCTCGAAGGCCGTGAACAGATCCTGCATTGTTTCCGCGCCGACGCTCCATTTCAGCGTGCGATTGATGTTGGGATCGAATTTTTCCGCGGCAAAGCGCGGGCTCTCCTGCAACGCCAGATGCAGGCCGAACAGCGTCCAGCCGGTATATTGGAATTTGTCGAGCTTCTCGAGCAGAGCCTTCGGCATTTGCGCGCGGCCGATCAGAGACTCAAAGGTCTGATGCACGTCGATGGCGCTGGCGACGAATTGCCTGGAGCGTACCGTACGGCCGTCGCGCACTGCAATGCCTGACGCACGGCCTCCCTCAACGACGATGCGTTCGATATCGACCTGCGGCCGGAACGTGCCGCCGCTTGAGATAAAGGTTTCCATCAGGCCGCGTGCCAGATTGAACGAGCCGCCCTGACAGAGCTGATAGCCGCTGTCGAGATCGAAGGCGCGAATGACCGAGCCCATCGGGCTCGTTTTCGACAGCGTATCGGTGAGCCAGGTGCCGAACAACGACACTTTGAACAGGAACAGCAGTTTTGACGTGCTCGTTCTCGAACAGCTCGTCGACCACATCGAGCGGCTGGCGCCGCGTCACATCGAGGAAGTCGCGGCCGACCCCGGTGCGCGCCAACAACCGCTCGCGCTCCTCCTGCGGCACCGGCTCGGCATAACGCTCGGGGAGCAAGACGTTGCGTGTGATTTCCTCGGCTTTGCGGTTCCACGCGCGAAACGTCGCCGCGTCCTTCTGCGAAAAGCGCGCGACATTGGCAACGGTCTCTTCCAGATCGCGGCCGAAGACGAGCGCGCTGCCGTCGCGATGCGCCTGACCGAATTCGTAGCGCGGAGTGATGTAATTCACCTTGTCGCCGAGCCCGAGATCGGCGAACCACGGCGTATGACTGATATGGAAATGATTGATCGAATGCAGGTTGTGATAGAAGCCCCGTTTGGTGACTTCCTTCGTGCTCAAGCCGCCGCCGTACTCCAGTCGCCGGTCGACGAGCAATATGTCGAGACCGCACTTCGCCAGATACGATCCCAAGATCATGCCGTGGTGGCCGGCGCCGATAATGATGCCGTCGTAACTGCAATCCAGATTGCTTGTCATTGTCAGACGCCCCGACACTTTGCGCGCGCCGGCATTATTCCACGACGCCGGCGGGGAGACAAAGCCGCGCGCCGCCGGCGGAGAGACGAAGGGAAGTACTACCTGCCGCGCTGCACACGCGCGGCCAGGTTGTCGACGCGCGTTAAAAACCGTTGCAAGAGCGCCGATGTGTTGGCCTTGTGGTAGCCGACCACGACGTCGATCGTCGGGCCGTCTCCCAGGATCGGGCGGGTAACGACCGACCACGGCACGAAATTCTCGGCCGACGCCGGCAGCAGCGCGAAGCCGCGCGTCGAAGCGACGAGCGAAATGGCCATGGCGTAATTGTCGATCTCGAAAGCCGGCACGATATCGATTGCCGTGCGCTTGAAATAATCGCGAATGACGGCGCGCAGAACGCGCGGCACGTTCGATATGCCGATATAAGTCTCGCCGATGAAATCATGTGGGTCGACCGCCGCCCGCGCCGCGAGCCGATGATCGCTCGGCAGCACGACGACGAGCGGCTCCTTGGTGACGAGCTTGAATTCGAGATCGGGCGTCG
Organism: Xanthobacteraceae bacterium; assembly: GCA_049677525.1. Taxonomy (GTDB): domain Bacteria; phylum Pseudomonadota; class Alphaproteobacteria; order Rhizobiales; family Xanthobacteraceae; genus BOG-931. The sequence goes on along the minus strand of JBAUCK010000210.1, from coordinate 4,381 downwards.
GCTCGGCGCGTAGAAACGCAAAGTCGAGCTTGCCGCGCTGTAAATCGTCGGCGAGCGTCGCCGAGTGATCGCTCGAAATCCGGATTTCGATGTTGGACAGTTCGTCGCGCAACACGCGTGTCGCATGCGGCAGCCAATCGGCTTCCTGTCCGGTGAGAAAGCCCATAGCGAAGATTTGCTTGGCCGGTTGCGCGGCATGGCGCGCCGCTTCCGCGGCCGCTTCGGCCTGCGTCAGCGCGAGGCGGGCGTGATCGAGGAAGGCGCAGCCGGCCGGTGTCAATTCCACGCCATGCAAGCTGCGGCTTAAGAGCGGCACGCCGACTTCATATTCGAGATCGCGGATCTGCCGGCTCAGCGACGGCTGCGCCGTGTGCAGCCGTTTCTCCGCGGCGACCGTGAGACCGCCCTCCTCGGCAACCGCAACGAAATAGCGAAGATGTCGGAGCTCCATAACCCCTTTCCATACCTTCTGAGTATGGAAGCCAGCTTACAAAGTCTTTTTCAAAGCCGCCAATGACCGCTCCCATCATCCTTGTTACCGGCGCGCTGACCGGCATCGGCCGCGCCACCGCGCTGGCTTTTGCCAAAGAAGGCGCAACTGTCGTCGCTGCCGGCCGCCGCGAGGCCGAAGGCGAAGCGCTCGAAGCCGAGCTCCGCGCGCTCGGCGCGCAGGCGGCCTTCATCAAGGCCGACGCGCGCCACGAAGACGAGGTGCGCCGCCTCGTCGATGAAACCGTCGCCCGGTTCGGCCGGCTCGACGTTGCCATCAACAATGCCGGCACCGAAGGCAAGCCCGGTCTGGTCACCGAGCAGACACCGGACAGCTACGCAGCGATGTTCGACACCAACGTGCTCGGCACGCTGTTGAGCCTCAAGCACGAGCTGCGAGTCATGCAGGCGCAGGGCTCAGGCAGCATCGTCAATGTCTCCTCGACCATGGGCGAGCGCGGCGCGGCGAACTTGTCGCTCTACACCGCGAGCAAGCACGCGGTCGAAGGCCTCACCAAATCCGCGGCCCTTGAAGCCCCCGCTTTCGGTGTGCGCGTCAACGCGGTTGCGCCCGGCTCGACCGAAACCGGCATGCTCGAACGGCTCACCGGCACGCCCGACAAGAAAGCGGCCTTCTATGCCGCTGTGCCACTCAAGCGCGGCGCGAAGCCGCAAAAGATCGCCGACGCCATCGCCTTTCTCGCCTCGGGGAAGGCGTCGTTCATCACCGGACAGATCGTGCGCATCAACGGCGGCAAAACCGCAAGCTGAAAGATCGCGCCGGCGAAATGTTCGTTCGGAGGCGTCCTATATCACGGGAGCGAACCTGACCGTTGATGGCGGCACCAACGCTTAGTGCGCGATCCGAAAAAGTGGAAACCTGTGGTCCGAAAAGATCACGCAAACGGGCAAAGCCCTCACTCCTCTTTATAACCGTAGGCCTGGGCGTTGCCGGTGGCGCCGTAATATTTGTACGGCAGGAATTTGCCCGACATCGCAAGCCGCACCCGATCGCCTTTGGGATCGGGCTGGCGCTCTATGGTCATGTCGAAATCGATCGCCGACATGATGCCGTCGCCGAATTCTTCCTCGATCAGCACTTTCAAGGCCGGCCCGTTGACCATGACCAGCTCGTAGAACCGGTAGATCAACGGATCGGTCGGCGGCATCGCCGAGCCGCGGCTCGGCACCTCGTTGAGCAGCGCTTCCTCGCTCTTGCTCAAGCCGAACAGTTCGGCGGCCTTGGCCGCCTGCGGCTTGGTCATCTTCATCTGGCCGAGCACGGCGCCGGTGATCAGTACCGGCGACATGCCGCCGATCTCGCCGCAGATATGTTTCCAGGTCCAGCCCTTGGCCCGCTTGATGTCGAGCAGTTTCTCGGTGAGGTCGGAACGTTTCATGTGCGGTCTCCCTTTGCGCTGAGCCGGGATCTCGATAGTCTCAGCGGCCGTCGAAACTTCATTCACATTTCGTGCCAGACCGGTCCTTGATCGGCCTCACGCCGCGCCGATTGGGGCCGAAGCCGCCTTGTTTGTTTCTTCGGCGATCCGGCGGCGCGCCAGCATGTGGGTGCGCGCATCGTTGACTGAGTCGGCCGCGATCAGCGCCCCGCCGCGGCGATATTCGACCGAAAAGCGCCCGGCCGCGGCATCGCCGATTTCGGCACTGTCGTCGTAGCCGTCGAACAGGCCGGCGATCTGCAGCTTGAATTCATATTGGTCGGACCAAAACCACGGCACCGGATCGTAGCTTACCGCTCCGCCGAGGACCGCCGTGGCCGCGACCTTGGCCTGGTCGATGGCGTTCTGCACGCATTCAAGCCGCAATAGCCGGCCGTAACGCGCGCTCGGGAAACGTGCGCAATCGCCGATCGCGTAAACATTCGCGACTTCGCTGCGGCCGACCGCGTCGACCAGAACGCCGTCGCGGCAGGCAAGACCTGCAGCTTGCGCCAATTCGTCATTGGCCTTGGCGCCGGCGGCGAGGAGGACGGCCTCGGCCTTGACTTCAGTGCCGTCGGCCGTGCGCAGCGCAAGCTCACTCCCCTCGCTGTCGATGGCCGCGACGCGCGCCTGGACGCGAATATCAACGCCGCGCTCGCGATGAATCCGGTCGAAGAATTTCGCGATGGCCGGCGCGGTTACGCGCTTGAGCACGCGGTCTTCAGCCTCGAGCACGATGACGTCGCGGTTCTCGCCGCGCATCACCGCCGCGGTTTCGAGCCCGATATAGCCGCCGCCCAGAATCGCGATGCGTCGCGCTTGGTCGAAAGCCGGGCGCAGGCGCTGCACATCGCCGATGGCGCGCAGTGAGAATACGCCATCGCGGTCGATACCAGGCAGCGGCAGGCGGCGGGCGCAGGTGCCGGTGGCAAAGACCAAGCTGTGGAACGGTACCTCGCGGCCATCGGCAAGCGTCACGATACGGCTGCGCAAATCGACTTTCGCCGCGGCCGTGCCGAGCACGAACGCGACATTGCGCTCGGCCCAGAATGGCGCCGGACGCAAATACAGCGAGTCCGGCGACGGCCGGTCGGCGAGAAACTTTTTCGACAGTGGCGGGCGCTGATAGGGCAGAAACGGCTCGTCGCCGATGACGGTCAGCGGCCCGGCAAAGCCGCCCGAGCGCAGACTGGTCGCGAGCTGCGCGGCGGCCTGTCCGGCACCGATGACGACCACGGCTTCGCCCGCCATGCGTTTTAGATCTGCCGCACTGTCTATAGCCACCGCCGCCATTCCATATCTCCTGACACCGCGGGCTTGGCCGGCTGCGCGGTCAAGGGTTTTTAACTCCATGACCTTCATGTATGTCTGATACATACGGTGGGGAAAAGAGGGGGCGCGGGCGTGCCAATCCACGAGGCCGAGACTTCGCAAGAAACCTGGCAGAAAGCCTGGCAGAAAACGCTCGCCGCGCTTCCGCTCGCGAGCTTTGGCGCCGGTGAAACCGTGTTCGCCCAAGGCTCGAGAACCGGGAAACTTTTTATTCTCGATAGCGGCGCGGTGAGCGTCGTCAAAGAAGGCACCGAGATCGCCAGGGTGACAGAATGCGGCGCAATCTTCGGCGAGCTCTCCGCGCTCCTCGATCAGCCGCATACCGCGGACGTCCGTACGCTCGAGCCCTCGCAGTTTCATGTCGCCGACGCTGCCACATTGCTGACGCGCGATTCCGCCGCGCCGCTTTACGTGGCGATGATCTTGGCGCAGCGCGTCGATGCCGCCAACCGCGCCCTCCTTGAGCTGAAGCGCGAAATTGATGCCGGCGAGCCCGCAAGCGTAATCGATAGCGCCATTGGCCGAATCCAAGGATTGTTGAGCGCGATCGGCGACGGCTACATGCGTGCCGGCGTCGGCCTTTCGATGTTTCCGCCCGGCTGAGTTTGCATCCGGCGCACCATCGCGAGGGATATAATGGCGCGCTTTGCCATTGCGGCTGTCTTGGTGCCACTGCTGCGAAATATTGCGCCTTCTCAAGCAGCTTCCGCAGACGCCCGCTGACGGGATTGTTCGGCGTCAGCGAATGAATTGTTTCGCATTTTTCCGATTGTCCAGGTGGCCCGCCGTCACCATATCGTCTGAAAACCGAAAAATTCGCTTCTTGGTGACTTCCTAACGTTTTGGGTCCGCGACCGGTCGTAGCATCATGCCGCTCCATTCCATCAGACCTAAGCTCGCCGGTTGCCTCATCGCTGCGGCGGTACTCCAATTTCCGGCGCTGAGTTCCGCAATGGAATCTCACAATGCCGGGCCGATACCGATTCGCCAGGAGCAATGTTGGCCTCGCTGCCGCCTCCTGACGCGCAACAGCCGCCCTCCGCTGAGCCGTTTGGTCAGATCGCTGTTCCAATCACCTCCGGCGATTCGTTAAATCGCTGGCGTTTCGTGGAAAATGA
>JBAUCK010000209.1:0-22077 GCA_049677525.1 Xanthobacteraceae bacterium | reverse complement strand
TGATCGCCTCAAGCGCCACCTTGGCCTTGAACTCAGCCGAAAACCGTCTCCGCGTCCTCATGGTGGGTCATCCTTCGCATCAGCGAATCCACCTTAGCCGGCTGTGTCACGAAGTGGGACCACCTCTTTCTCTTGGTCGTCGTGCTTACGTTGCCTGTGTTTGTTTCTCTAGCTCGCATCCATGCAACCGACATTCACTTTTGCGGAGCCCCCTCACATCACGCGCTCGAGCAACCTACGAGAGCCGGCCGCACGAGCCTCTGGAAGAGCCCAGGTTTGCTCGTTCTTGCCCTCTGCCTGTTCTTGTTTCAGCTCGGCAACGCGTCAATGTTGCCGCTTACCGGAGAGTCCCTGATATATCAGGGAGAAGGTCGTTCGTCCCTCATCGTATCGGCATTGATAGTTCTGCCGCAGATCGTAGTTGCTGCGCTAGCTCCCTGGGTTGGACGAGAGGCTAACAACCTCGGAGCGCGCAAGTTCAATGGCAAGAAGGCCCCAATGGAGCGTTCTGTTCCCTGCGGTTCAATAGCCGACCGCACACGCCGGGCGCGTCACTTCAAGAAATCGCGGATACTTTCGGCGATCTCGCGCGCATGCGTTTCCAACGCGAAGTGGCCGGTGTCGAAGAAGCGGACGACCGCATTTGGAATGTCGCGCTTGAACGCTTCGGCGCCGGACGGAAGAAAGAACGGATCGTTCTTGCCCCATGCCGCTAGAAGCGGCGGCTTGTGCGTGCGGAAGTAATCCTGGAATTTCGGATACAGCGCGACATTGCTCTTGTAATCGCCGATGAGGTCGAGCTGGATTTCATCTGCGCCGGGAAGAGCTAAATAAAAGTTATCGAGGTTCTGACCGTCCGGCGAAACCATCGTTGGGTCGGGAACGCCGTGCGTGTACTGCCAGCGGGTCGTCTCCGGCGTGAGGAAAGCGCGGAGCGCGTTGCGGTTTGCCGTCGATGGGTCTTCCCAGTACGCGCGGATCGGAGTCCAGCCGTCGCTGAGACCTTCCTGGTAGGCGTTGCCGTTCTGCGAGATGATGGCCGTGATCCGCTCGGGATGGCGAACGGCAAGCCGAAAACCTGTCGGTGCGCCATAATCGAAAACATAAACCGCGTAGCGATCGAAGCCGATGACTTCGGTAAAGCGCTCGATCACCTGGGCAATGTTATCGAACGTGTATTTGAATTTGTCTCGTGACGGCATGTCGGATTGGCCGAATCCCGGAAGGTCCGGCGCGACGATATGAAATTTGTCGGCGAGAAGCGGGATCAGGTCACGGAACATGTGGCCCGCGCTCGGGAAGCCGTGCAACAGCAGGAGCTTCGGCGCGCCGGCGACGCCCGCCTCACGATAGAAGACCTTGAAGCCATCGGCATCAGCCGTGCGATATTTGATAGGCGCCATCAAATCCTCCTCTGCAGCCCAAAAGACTTACTTCAGTTGGCTTGCTTCAGTCGCCGTTTATGGAGCGGATTGCGTCGCGGATAATGTCGACCACAACTCCCGGCGCGGTGACGCTGGGCGTGTGATCCACAGCATGCGTCTTTATCTTCGCCTTCATGCGCTCCGCCATGTAGCGCTGCGTCGCGGGCACGATCATTCGATCGTCCTCGGCAACCAGAAACCAACTCGGAATGTCCTTCCAAAGCGGGCGCCCGACCGAAACGGTAATGCAGTTCACCGAGATCGGCCGCTGCACGGCCGCGAGCACGACCCGATCTTGCGCGGTTGCGTGCTGCGCGAATGCCGCCGCGAAAGCTTCCTCGGGGAGCCAAATCAAACCGTTGCCGTCCGGTGCAAACTTTGGCGCCTGATGATGCGGTTCGAGGCGATAGAACACATCGGCGACTTTCTCGCCCTCGTCGGGAGCAAGAGCGGTTAAATAGACCAGCGACTTCACGCGTTCGGGACGCGCGAGAGCGATCACCGCACCGGCATAGGCGTGTCCCGCCAATACGACCGGCCCTTCTGTCCGATCCAAGCTGCGGTTGAGCGCAGCCACGTCGTCGGCAAGAGACGTCAGCGGCAGCGGCGCGGCAAACAACTTCACGGCGTCCGCCTTGAGCGCCGTTATGACCCGTGCCCAGCTTGATCCATCCGCCCATGCGCCATGGGCAAGCACCACACTCACATCCCTCATCGCCATCCTGTCGCTCCTCACATCGTGCAGGTCCGTCATACATAACCTATTAACTGATACTTGACAGGTTACGATCGCTTATGTCAGGTCGCTGGATAACTTGTCAATGATCGCCTGACAGGTTAGCGATTGGAACCTCCTCCGAAGGGCCAATCGTGCAACACCGACCGCCTGCAATCTTTATCGCCGACTCGCTCGGCCTCGATTTCTTGAACTCCATCGCCACACCGGTCGATACACCCGTTGACTGGCTCGACAGCGGCGATGGCCTCCTGAAGTGGCTGGCGCAAGCCAAGCTTGTTCCAGTCGATGCACTCAACGCGTTGAAGGCGCGAGCGATGCCGGATGAGCTGGACAAAATCGCAGACCAGGTCCGCGCTCTGCGCGAATGGTTTCGAGGCTTCGTGCGCAAACATATGGGCCGGCCGCTCCCGCCGAAGGCGCTCCGGGAACTCGGTCCTCTAAACCGGATATTGGGACGCGACGAAGCGTTCAGCCAGATATCGCGGGATGGCGATGGTGATCGCTTGGAACTTCGCGTGATGCGGCGCTGGCGATCCCCTGAATCATTGCTGCTGCCGATCGGTGAAATTTTGGCAAGATTTGTATGTGACGAAGACTTCACCCACGTCAAAGCATGCGAGGGACATAGCTGCACGTTGGTGTTCGCCGACCATACGCGCAGGCGCGCGAGAAGATGGTGCAGCATGGCGATCTGCGGCAATCGCACCAAACAGGCCGCGCACCGCAACCGGCTCAAGACCAAGCACTGACGCACCGACGGACTCTGGATGAGGGGCGACAACAAACAGGAGTGAAAGAACATGGCTGCTCTTCCCTTGATCGTCTTTGATGTCAACGAGACCGTTCTCGATCTTGGAGCAATGGAACCAACCTTCCAGCGCATATTCAATGACAAGAGCGCCATGCGCTTGTGGTTCGCCAACCTCATCTTGTATTCGTCCGCCCTCACCGTAGCCGGCTGCTATGTTCCGTTCACCGATATCGGCGCGGCTGTCATGAAAATGCTGGCGGATACCCGCGGCATCAAAATTGGAGAGAACGACAAGAAGGAGCTCACGGAAAGGTTTTCCACGATGCCGCCTCACCCCGAAGTTCCGGCGGCGCTGCGCAAGTTGCGCGCCGCGGGCTTTCGGCTCTTCACCCTCACCGACAATCTGCTTGAAGTTCAAACTCGCCAGCTCGAGCATGGCGGCATCGCCGATTTGTTTGAGAGGCGATTCAGCGCGGACGGCGTGAAGCACCATAAGCCGTCGCGGCAAGCCTACGCTTATGTCGAGAAAGAGCTCGGAGCGAAACCGTCGGAGTTCTGTCTTATCGCCTGCCACACCTGGGACACGCTCGGCGCCGTCGCGGCGGGCTGGGAGGCAGCTTTGATCAAGCGTGTCGGCAACGATGTCCTGGGCGTCGGTCCTCAGCCGCAAATCGTCGGCAACGACCTCAACGACATCGCAGATCAGCTCATTGCGTGGCATAAGAAAGCGGCCTAACGCGCCGTATTAAAGCGGATGTTGACGATGCGACACGTCAACATCCGCTTTGGATCGTCAGCAGCCGAGCAGGCACTGACGGCTAGCCCATCAGCGTTACCGACTCCCGTCCGATCAGGCGGGCGAGCGAGCGCAGCCGGTTCAGCACGCGCTCGCCGTTGAGCGCAGCGAATTCGCCGGGAAGCCGCAGCGCGAGGCGATGGCGCTCCACCGCAAGCGAGGTTTCCGGCAGCACGCCGGGCATGGCGGCGGACACGACATAAGCAAGGCGGAGCGCCGCGCCGAGCACACGAGCACGATCCAGCATGCGCGTCGAGACGAGTTCGCGCAGCCGCGGCGACAACTCGTCGTCCATCACCAGCCCGACATGGCGGAAGAACACCGCCAGCGCCAGATAGGCGCGGCCTGGATGATCGATCCCCATGAAGCCGCCATGAGCGATGATGTTGAGCGACTGCTCGCCGCGATAGTCGGGATGCGCGCGCCAGCCGATATCGGCGAGCAGGCAGGCGGCATGGCGCAGCCTCCGCTCCTCGCCGTTTTCGTCGAGGCCCGAGGTCGCCATGAAACGGTCGGTCCACACGATCAGCTCCTCGCCGTGCTGCGGCGAGCGCGAGCGCAATTGATTGAGATGCCGCGACGCCTCGATCAGCGCGTCCTTCTCTTTTTCTTTTTTCTTGAGCAACGAGAACAAGAGGCCCTCGCGGATGCCGAGCGCCGAAAACACGATTTGCCGCGGCTTGCCGACGCGCAGGATATGCTCGAGCACCAGCGCCGCGTAAGGCAAGAGCGGCCGCCGCGCATTGTTCACCACTTCAATATTCGACAGCGTCTCGACATCGACGCGGTGGAGAAGCTTGGCGAATTCCAGCGCCTCGTCGGCGGCAATGGAATAGCCGTGCATCACGTGCAGCGGATAACCCGTCTGCCACATGTGCAGCCGCGCCACCGAGCGCCAAGTGCCGCCGACCGCGTAGAAGATGCGGTCCTTGCCGGCCTTGAGCATCGACAGATCATTGAGCGTCTTGCTGACGAATTTCTCTGCCTTCTTCACCGACTTCGCAGAGATATCGGCGAGCGCCAGGCCGCCGAGCGGACGGGTCACGCCGTGGCGCGCCTGCGTTCCGCGCACATCGACAAGCTCAAGCGAGCCGCCGCCGAGATCGCCGACGATACCGTCGGCGCGGTGCACGCCGGAAATCACGCCGAGCGCCGTGAGATCGGCCTCCCGCGTACCGGAGAGAACCTCAATGCCGGTGCCGATGGTCGCTTCGGCAAGCTTGATGAAGGCCGGTCCGTTCTTGGCGTCGCGGCAGGCGGCGGTGGCGATGGCAAGCGTTCTCTTCACGCCCATGGTCTCGCACAGCGCGCGAAATCGCTTCAGCGTCGCGAGCGCGTGCTGCACCGCATCGGCGGCGAGAAGCTTGGTCGACTGCACCTCGCGGCCGAGGCCGCACAGCGCCTTCTCGTTGAAGATTTCGGTCGGACTGCGGGTCAGCCCTTCATAGGCGACAAGCCGCACCGAGTTCGAGCCGATATCGATTACGGCGACCGGCGGGCCGTGGTCGAGGCGTCCTTGAGCGTCGTCTTCGGTAAGCGTCATTTCAGCAAGCGTCTTTGGGCCGCCATCGGTACAAACTTCAGCGACGGGTGTTCCGCCCATTGGTCGGAGGTCATAGGCCGCGGATCGTCCGTCGCAGGAATTTTCGGCTTGCGTCTCGCCGCCCAGGCCCGGCAGGGCGGCGTGTTTTGATTTTATGCGATTCGGCGAGGCGTCACACGCGCGCCGCGTCCCTTAAGGTTCAGATCGGTTCCGGCCGGTGCCGCAAGCGCGGCACGGCGTCCTTCGGCGATTTGCCGCGACCCGACAGGCTCGGATTGGTCATGAAATAGGTGGTGCAGTTGAACACTTCCTCGCCCGGCGCCGGCTCGATGCGCGACGACGAACCATCGGCGAGAAGCTGCCAGCTCTGCTCGTTGTCTTTCAAGTTGGCGACCATGATCTGTTCGAGCACCTGCTCGTGCACGGTCGGGTTGAGGATCGGGCACAACACTTCGACGCGGCGGTCGAGATTGCGCGGCATCATGTCGGCGGAAGCGATGTAAACGGCAGCCTTGGGATGCGGCAGGCTGTGGCCTGAGCCGAAGCAATAGATGCGCCCGTGTTCAAGGAAGCGGCCGACGATCGATTTGACGCGGATATTGTCGGAAAGCCCCGGCACGCTCGGGCGCAGGCAGCAGATGCCTCGCACCACAAGTTCGATCGGCACGCCGGCGCCGGAGGCGCGATAGAGCGCGTCGATGATGTCGGGATCGACCAGCGCATTCATCTTCATCCAGATCGCCGCCGGCCGTCCGGCTTTGGCGTTGGCGATCTCTCCGTCGATATGGGCGTGGATGCGATTGCGCAGCGACAGCGGCGACACCGCCATGCGGTCGAGCTCGGCCGGCTCGGCATAGCCGGTGACGAAATTGAACACGCGGGCGACGTCGCGAGCGATGATCGGATCGCAGGTAAAGAACGAGAGATCGGTATAGATGCGCGCGGTGACCGGGTGATAATTGCCGGTGCCGACATGGCAATAGGAGGCGAGCGAGGTGCCCTCGCGGCGCACCACCAATGAAAGCTTCGCGTGCGTCTTCAGTTCGATGAAGCCGAACACCACCTGCACGCCGGCGCGTTCGAGGTCGCGCGCCCAGCGGATATTGGCCTCCTCGTCGAAACGCGCCTTCAGTTCGACGAGCGCGGTGACCGACTTGCCGGCGTCGGCCGCTTCAGCCAGCGCCTTGATGATCGGGGAATCGGCCGAGGTGCGATAAAGCGTCTGCTTGATGGCGACGACATCGGGATCGCGCGCCGCCTGCTGCAGGAAGTTCACCACCACGTCGAAGGATTCGTAAGGGTGATGGACGACGAAATCTTTCTGCCGGATCGCGGCGAAGCAATCGCCGCCATGGTCGCGGACGCGGTCCGGATAGCGCGGCGTATAGGGCACGAATTCGAGATCGGGCCGGTTGAGATTGGCGATCTGGCCCATCTCATTGAGCGCGAGCACGCCGTCGACGCTGAACACGCCTTCGTCGGTCACGCCGAGAATGTGCTGCACGAAGCGCCGCAGCTCATCCGGCATGCTCGCCTCGATGTCGACCCGGATCACCGAACCGCGGCGGCGGCGCTTGAGTGCCGTCTCGAACACACGCATGAGATCTTCGGCTTCTTCGAGGATTTCAACTTCGGAATCGCGGATGACGCGGAAGGCGCCGAGGCCCTTCACGGCGTAGCCGGGGAACAGCTTGCCGATGAACAGGCTGGTGACGCCTTCGATCGAGATCAACCGCACCTCGCCGCTGTCGCCTGACTGCGGCAGCCGCACGAAGCGCTCAATGCGGTTGGGCATGCGGATCAAGGCATTCATCGCCTTGCCGTCCTTCGCGCGCGACAGCTGCAAGGCGATGGTGACGCCGAGGTTGGGAATGAACGGGAACGGATGCGCCGGATCGATGGCGAGCGGCGTCAGAAGCGGAAAGACATGGGCGAGGAAGAAATCTTCGAGCCAGGTTTTTTCGGCCCGCGTCACATCGGGGCCGTCGATCAGGACGATACCGGCCTGGCCGAGCTCCTTGCGCAGCTCGCGCCATTGCGCCTGCTGGTCTTCAACCACGATCGACACGGCTTCGGCGATGCGCTCAAGCTGCTCGGCAGGCGCGAGGCCCTCGGGACTTTTGGTGGTGATTCCTTCGCGGGCCTGCGCGCCGAGGCCGGCGACGCGGACCATGAAAAATTCGTCGAGGTTGTTGGCGGATATCGCCAGGAATTTAAGCCGCTCGAGCAGCGGATTTTTGCGGTTGGCGGATTCTTCCAGCACGCGGCGATTGAAGTTCAACCAAGACAACTCCCGGTTGATAAAGCGGCCCGGACTGGTCAGAGGATTAGCGGTGGCCGGCCGGGAGGCTTGGTCCGCCATGCGGTCTTCGGCCCGCCGCAGCGAAGCAGATTCTCGCGCAACGGCAGTGGCTTGGCCGCGGTCGGCCATGGCTTTCTCATGCTCCTCGAAGGCGACGTTTGCCACTTATGTAACAACCCTATGAAGATATCCTATCCGTATAACGCGGCTCCAGCCCAAGCCGTCAAGTCGGTTAGCAAAAACCTGCGGCAGACTTCGCCGAGACTTCGCGGACAACGACGAAATCGGGCCGGCTCAGGACTCGGCCCCGTCGCGGAACAGTTCGGCGGCCAAAGCGCGGCTCGGCGGCCGCCCCTGCCGCAGCGCTTCCTTATCGAGCACGATCACTGCGCTGCGCACTGCCGCAAATGAGCGCTCGACATGGGTCAGCAGGTAACGAATGACGCTGTCGTCGAGCTTGAGCTGGCGATCGGCGGCGAGCTTGACCAGAACGCCGTGCAACAGCGCATCGTCGGGCGCGTCGAGCGCGACCGCCGGCAGCGCGCGCAGCCGCGATGCCAGATCCGGCAGGCTCACCGGCCAAAGCGTCGGAACGGTGCGCGCAGTGAACAGAAGGAAGGCGCCCTCCTCCCGCGCGAGATTGATCAGATGGAACAACGTCGGCTCGTCGTCGAGCGCAGCAGCATCCTCGACGACCAGCGCACCGGTCGCGAGCGCCGACGGCAAATCCGTCTCGCCGAGATGCCGCCCGGATACGGCGCGGGCGCCGGCCGCCACCGCCCAGATTGTCGCGAGATGAGTTTTGCCCGAGCCTTCAGGTCCGACAAGCGCAACGGCACGTGCCGGCCGATCAGGCCAAGAATCAGGCCACGAGTCGATCAGCGCTAGCGCGGCCTGGTTCGACGGACCGGACAGAAAGTCGTCGCGCGCGTAGCTTTCGGCGTGATCGAGCCCGAGCGCAAGCTGACGCGGAAATTCCGGCATACGCAGTGACACCGAGACGGATACGGACATGGCAACGACATAAACGATGGCCCGACGCGCGACTAGAAATATCCTTATGCGCTAGGACGATCCCTCTCCCGTGTAGAGCGGCGAGTTCAGGTAACGCCGCACCGCAAAGCGGATCAGCACGCCCGCCGCCGCCGCAAGCGGCACGGCGAGGAGCAGCCCGACAAAGCCGAACAGATAGCCGAACGCGATCAAGGCGAACATCAGCCAGGCCGGGTGCAGGCCGACGCTGTGGCCGACGAGATAAGGCGCCAGCACATAGCTTTCGAGGAATTGACCGATCATCACCACGCCGGCGACGATAAGAATGCTGCTCCAGTCGGGAAAGAACTGCGCCATCGCGACCGCTAGCGAGAGCACGAGCGCGGTGAGCGAGCCGACATAGGGAATGAAGCTGATCAGGCCGGAAACGACGCCGATCAACACCCCATAGCTCAGTCCCGCGAATGTCAGGCCCAAGGCATAATACGAGCCGAGGATCAGGCATACGCCGGACTGGCCGCGCACATAGGCCGAGATCGTCTTGTCGATGTCCTTGAACAGGCTGCGCACGGTGTCGCGCTGCGGCAGCGGAACGAGGCTGTCGATGGCGTCGACCATGCCGTCCCAATCGCAGATCAGATAGAACGCCACGACCGGCGTGATGATCACGAGCGAGAAGATCGAGATCAGCGCCTGGCCGCGTTCCCAGACCGAGGCCAGAAGCCCGGTCAGGTAACCGGACGCCTGATTGAGCAGATCGCCGACCGACTTGTCGGCGGCGGTGAGCTTGTCGCCGATGAAATGCTTGAGCCAGGGATTTTGCGGATCGCTGATGAAGGCTTGCAGGCGCTGGGCGTAGTTCGGCGCGTCTTCAATCAGCGCGGAAAGCTGCCGCGCCAGAACCGGAACGATGAGGACGAACAGGATCGCGAAGACGAGCACGAAGATGCCGAGCATGATAATCGCCGCGATCAGCCGGCTCATGCCGCGCCTGGTCAGCCGTTCGGCCAGCGGATCGAGCACGTAGGCGATCGCCATGCCGAGCACGAAGGGCAGCAGGATCGGGCTCAGAAGCCACAGCAGCGCGACGAATGCGACGAGCGCGGCCAGCCAGAACACCAGGTTGCGCTCGAAATACATTGGTCTGCCCCCAGCGCCCCGGCTCAGGTTTAGTCGCCGAACGAATTCATATGGCGAACCCACTCGGCGAGATAGAAGGCGATGGAGAGCAAGTTCAAGATCGCGACTAGCGCGATCATCAATTGTGACGCAAGCGCAACGTCGAAGCTGAACGCCTGCTCGGCCAGCACCAGCACCGCGAGCACGATCTGCGCCGCCGTATTGGCTTTCGAGACCATCAGCGGCCGGATCGGCATCGGCTTGCCGACGAGGAGTGACAACAGGAAAGCGCCGACGATCATGATGTCGCGCGAGACCACCAGGATGACGAGAAATATCGGTAGCGCCATAGCGATGCCCAGCGAAATATAGATCGAGACGATCAGCGCCTTGTCGGCCAGCGGGTCGAGATAGGCGCCAAGCTCGCTCTTCATCTGGAAGCGCTTGGCCAGGAAGCCGTCGATGCCGTCGCTGACGCCAGCGACCACGAACAGGATGAAGGCGATGCGCATCTGCCCCGAGACGATCGCCCAAACCACGATCGGCACCAATAGGATGCGGCCCAAAGTGATGAGATTTGGGATATTCAAGATCTGCCCCGGCTAGCACTCGGCGGTTCAACTGGGCAAAGGCCGGGTCCGACCGACATTTCGCGCGCAGTCCAGAATCCCAATATACCCGCACCCGCGCGCTTGCGCACCCCGCGATTCCGACGTAGGAGGCGAAAGCTTTGCCTTCCCGCCGGGAAGGATTTTCGATCCGAATTGGTGATCTTCGTGGATGAGGCGCGCTACGCGGACGCCGGCGTCGATATCGATGCCGGAAACCGCATGGTGGATTTGATCAAACCCCTGGTGCGCGCCACCGCGCGCGCCGGCGCCGGCGCCGAAATCGGCGGCTTCGGCGGCATGTTCGATCTCAAGGCCGCGGGTTTTAACGACCCGATCCTGGTCGCCGCGACCGACGGCGTCGGCACCAAGGTCAAGATCGCCATCGAAACCGCACGCCACGACACGATCGGCATCGACCTTGTCGCCATGTCAGTCAACGATCTGGTCGTGCAAGGCGCCGAACCGCTGTTTTTCCTCGACTACTTCGCCTGCGGCAAGCTCGACCCCACTGTCGGCGCCGAGGTAGTGAAAGGCGTCGCGGCCGCCTGCCGCGAGGTCGGCTGCGCGCTGATCGGCGGCGAGACCGCGGAAATGCCGGGCGTCTATCACGGCAACGACTACGACCTCGCCGGCTTTGCCGTCGGCGCCGTGGGCCGCAAGGGCCTGCTGCCGCGGAGCGACATTGCCGCGGGCGATATCGTCGTCGGTCTGACCTCTTCCGGCGTGCATTCCAACGGCTATTCGCTGGTGCGCCGCGTGGCGGAAAAGGCCAAGCTCGGATGGACCGATCCCGCACCGTTTGCGCCGTCGCAGAGCCTCGGCGAGGCGCTGCTGACGCCGACGCGACTTTATGTGCGCTCCTGCCTTGCCGCGCTGCGCGAGACCAAAGCGGTCAAGGCGCTGTCCCATATCACCGGCGGCGGCTTCGTCGAAAACATTCCGCGCGTGCTGCCGCAGGGCCTGGGCGTGTCCTTGCAGCTTGATCAGGTTCCGGTCCTGCCGGTGTTCAAATGGCTGGCGACCGCAGGCAACATCAACGAGCACGAGATGCTGCGCACGTTCAATTGCGGCATCGGCATGGTGGTCGTGCTGGATCGCGTAATGGCTGACGCCGCCAGCGCATGTTTCGCCAAGCACGGCGAGACCGTCGTGAAACTTGGCGAGATCGTCGCCGCTTCAGGCGGCGAACGCGTTAGCTTTCGCGGGCATCTCGATCTGCGGTTCCAGGCTGCATGAAAGCGACATGAAAAAGCGCGTGGCGGTGCTGATCTCGGGCCGCGGCTCGAACATGACGGCGCTGATCGAAGCGGCCAAAGCGCAAGATTATCCGGCGGAGATAGTTGTTGTGGTGTCGAACCGGCCCGATGCTTTGGGCCTGGTCCGCGCCCGGGAGGCCGGCATCGCCACCGCCCTCGTCGATCACACGGCATTCGGCAAGGACCGCGAGGCTTTCGAGCGCGCGCTCGACGCCGCGTTGCACGCGCACCGGATCGAGGTCGTCTGCCTTGCCGGCTTCTTGCGGCTGTTGACGCCGTGGTTTGTCGATCGCTGGAGCGGACGGATGATCAACATCCACCCTGCTCTATTGCCGCACTTCAAAGGGCTCGACACGCATCGCCGCGCGCTGGAAGCCGGCGCCGGAGAACACGGCGCAACGGTGCACTTCGTCAGCGTCGGAATGGACGAGGGTCCTGTCATCCTGCAGCGTGCGGTGCCGGTGCTCGGCAGCGACACGGAAGCAAGCCTTGCCGCGCGCGTGCTCGAAGTCGAGCACCAGATTTATCCACAGGCATTACGCCTGGTCGCTGAAGGCCGCGCGCGACTACCGTAGCCGCTCGTCCTGATAAGTTCCGAAAATAAAAAACCCCCGGCTGTAAACCGGGGGTCGCCAGAGATGAACTGGGAAGTTTACTTGAACCAGTGATTGGAACTGCGATCGGAACCGAACTGGAACCGGATTGCCTCACGCAACTTTCAGGTTTTCAGCCGAAGTCCGGCCGCGATTGGTGACTAGCTCATATTCTACAGGCTGGCCCTCGTTGAGCGAGCGCAGCCCGGCGCGCTCGACAGCCGAGATATGGACGAACACGTCCTTGTCGCCGGTCGATGGCTTGATGAACCCGTAGCCCTTTGTCGAGTTGAACCACTTGACGGTGCCCTTTTGCATCGTCTGTCTCCTAATTCATTCCAGATGCCGATGAAGACACGGGCGCAACTCCTGCAAGCCGATTGCAGAACCGATAGCAAAACCGATCGCATGTCGCGTGCGAGAGCCGTGCGTCGCGCCACAAGCTAGATTTTGGAGGGAAGTCCGAAGCGGAGAAGTCCGAGACGATTGTGTCGGCAAGGCAGCACCGAGCGGATGACCAAAATCCGATTGCACGACAAGGAAGCCAAAGAAATGAGGCGCAACCGTGGCTGTCTCTGTTCCAACGCGCACGATCAGCAAGACCACAAGATATCATAATGCGATGACGCGACGACGTGCGCGATCTACGTCGTGCTTGCTTCGGCGCGCGCTTGCGCAGCGCGAATCTTGGCGGCCGCCTGCCACCGCGACCACAATCCGCCCGCGGCGACTGCAAGCAGCGTCGCGCCGCAGCCCGCTGCAAGTTCCGCCTCTTGCGCGAGCGTCTCGCCGAAGGCGGCCGTAAGATGCTGCACCACGGCTGGATCCGTCGCGATGACGCGACCCGCGACCCATCCGAGCAGCGCAGCTCCTGCCCAGATCAATATCGGATAGCGATCAATCAAAGCCGTGATCACGGCGGCGCCAGCCATGATCAGTGGAATGGAGAGAGTGAGACCGATCACCAGCAGCAAGAGATTGCCGTGCGCGATGGCGGCGATGGCGATAATGTTATCGAGGCTCATGACGATATCGGCGATGACGATGACCAAAACCGCACGCCACAAATGCGCGGCGGCTTCGACCTCGTTGCGATCCCGGTCCTCGGGCACGATCAGCTTGGCGGCGATGACGAGCAGCGCCACACCGCCGACGAGCTTCAGATAGGGCAGCAGGATGAGACGGGCGACGACGCCGATAAAGATGACGCGCAGGACCACCGCCGCACCGGCGCCGAGGACGATGCCCCAACGCCGTCGCTCTGCCGGCAAGTTGCGGCAGGCCAGCGCGATGACCACGGCGTTGTCGCCGGACAGCAATACATCGACGAAAATGAGCTGGAGAACCGCGAACCAGAACGAAGCGGCGTCCAATTGCGCGACGCTCGCGGCAAACGACTCGCGCCACAGCGCAGGATGCAGATATTGCGCGAGCGACCCCACGCCACCGCGGCCTTAGAACAAGTTCCGATTCAATCGAATCGGCATGCGCTCAGGACTTTCGATTTTGCATATGTCCTTGTCGGAAAACTGGCGCCCACTTTTCCGGGACATGCCAGACCGCCATTTGAGCATGATCTTTCCCGAACCCCGGTTCCCACTTTTCGGGATCATTCTCTACCCGACGATCTCGTTGCCAGAAAAGAATTGCGCAATCTCGTTTTCCGCAGCCTCGGCGGCGTCGGAACCGTGCACCGAATTCTCGCCGATCGACTTGGCGTGCTCCTTGCGGATGGTGCCGGGCGCAGCTTTGGCCGGATCGGTCGCGCCCATCAGGTCCCGATAGGCGGCAACGGCATTCTCGCCCTCGAGCACCTGCACGACGACAGGACCGGAGGTCATGAAGTCGACGAGCTCGCGAAAGAACGGCCGCGCCCGATGCACGCCATAAAACGTCTCGGCTTCGGCCGTGGTCATCCGCACGCGCTTTTGCGCAACGATACGCAGACCTTTCTTTTCGATCATCGCATTGATGGCGCCCGTCAGATTGCGGGCGGTCGCATCCGGCTTGATGATCGAGAATGTACGCTCGATCGGCATCAAATGATCCTTTGGGGCAAATTGTCCTTTGGGAATTTGCCAGTGCGGCGTGAAACCGCGCCGGGCTTATAGCCTCCGCTCATGCCCGCGGCAAGCACGGCTCCGGCAAGCTCGCGTGGCATGAAGGCGCCGTGAACGGGCCGACCACGGCGGCTGTGCTCAGTTCGAGGCGGCCTTCTTCGGCTTTGCTGGTTTTTTCTTGGCGACTTGCGGCGGCGGTGCCGGGGCAGCGACGGCATCCATTTCCATGAGCCCGCCGCGCAGGAACCGATAGATGCCCGCACGCGGGCCGCTGTCAAAAGTGAGAACCGCCGTGCGATCGCCTCCAGGCGTACTGCCGATCTGAACCGACGACGGCTGGCCGGCGCGAGACACCACGTCACATTCGCTCATGCCAAGCCCAACGCCGCCATCCACGACCAAAGACGAGGCGTCGCCGCCGGGCGCCGCCGCGGGAGATGTCGGCCCTCCGGCGCCAGATGTGGGAGCCGGTCCGGGAGCCGCAGCGGCAACCGGAGCCGGACACGAACCATTGGCATTGACCAGATCGTTCGGCGTGATCTGGCGCTGGTCCTTTTTGGTCTCGGAAAGCTCGGAAAAGCTATAGCCCGCGCTACGGCCGCTGATGTCGAAGGGTTTGGCAAACCAGGACTGGCCACTGCCGACGTCGCTGCTGCAGCCGGCAAGAGCGACGGCCGCGAAAGCTGCAAGAACGATCGAGCGATGTTGCCGAACCAGCACCCAACAGTCCCCTAAAATCCGACCTGCAAGCGGAGCCATTTCTCAGCTTGCCGTTATTTGTGTTGCGATCATGACGCAAGGCTTCCCGGCAAAAGGCAACCGTTGCGTAAACGTCACAATTGTACCAAAACCCATCGCGCAAATCCTGTAAAGGTTAAAATCACTCGGAAAGACAGCGACTTGATCCAGTTATCCGCAAACCGCCGAACCGTGCCAATGTGATGAAGATCACGGATTCTTTTCCCGCCTGACGCGACACTCTGGTTCGTCTGAGCGCCGGGATCCAAGGCGGCTCGGGGGGCCGTTAGTCGTTGTCGGGGGTTCCCATGCACTTGCAATTCATAGGCTGCGGCGACGCTTTCGGCACCGGCGGACGGTTCAATACCTGCTTTCATCTCGTCGCCAACAACGTCAACGCGCTGATCGACTGCGGCTCGTCGTCGCTCGTCGGCATGAACAAGCTTGCGATCGATCGCAATGCCATCGACACCATCCTCATCACCCATTTTCACGCCGACCATATCGGCGGCCTGCCGTTCTTCATTCTCGAGGCGAACTACGTTCTCAAACGCCAGAGCGCGCTGACCATCGCCGGACCGCCTGGCCTGAAAGCGCGCTACGCCGAGATGATGGACGCCGCCTATCCGGGAACGCAGGGCTTGCAACTGTCCTTCCCGCTGACGCTGCGCGAAGTGGAGATCGGCAAGCGCAACGAGATCGGCGGCCTGCGGGTGACGCCGTTCCGCGTCGTGCACGACGACCGCGCCGGCCCTTGCCTCGGCTACCGCTGCGAGGTCGAGGGCAAGACCGTCGCCTATTCCGGCGATACGCAATGGACCGACACTGTCATCGACATCGGGCGCAATGCCGACCTCTTCATTTGCGAGGCCTATACACGCGACAAGCCGATCAACACACATATGGCGCTGAGCGCGCTGGAAAAGCATCTGCCGCAGATCAAGCCGAAGCGGCTCGTGCTCACGCATATGAGCAACGACATGCTGGCGCGTCGCGCCGAGGTGCCGTACGAGTCCGCCGAAGACGGCATGATCGTCGAACTGTAAGCTAAGCCCCAAGCGCCGCTTCGATTGCCGCAAGCGCTGCATCCGCCCTCGAGCCGTCGGGACCGCCGGCCTGCGCCATATCCGGCCGCCCGCCGCCGCCTTTGCCACCGAGCACTTCAGCACCCTTCTTCACCAGATCGACGGCGTTGAAGCGCGTCGTGAGATCGGGCGTGACGCCGACCACCACGCCGGCCTTGCCGTCGCCGGTGACGCCGACGATCGCGACGACGCCGGAGCCGACTTTCTTTTTGCCTTCGTCGGCGAGGCTCCGCAGATCCTTGAGCTCGATGCCCTCCACGGCGCGCGCCATCAGCTTGAAGTCGCCGATGGTGCGCAGCCCGTCGCTATCGCTCTTGCCGGTGCCGGACATCGCGAGTTTTTTCTTGGCGTCGGTGAGTTCGCGCTCGAGCTGCTTGCGCTCTTCCATGAGCGCCCCGACACGGCCCGGCACATCGTCAACCGGCACACGCAATTCGGACGCGGTCGCTTTGGCGAGCTTCGCGAAATGATTGGCATTGGCGCGCGCCGCCTTCGCCGTCAACGCTTCGATGCGGCGCACGCCGGCGCCGACCGCGGATTCACCGACCACCGAGATGATGCCGATATCGCCGGTGCGCTTGACGTGGGTGCCGCCGCACAATTCGATCGACCAGCCCAGCGTATTGCCGCCGCCCTCGCCCGACGTATCACCCATGGCGACAACACGAACCTCGTCGCCGTATTTTTCGCCGAACAGCGCGCGCGCGCCAGAGGTCCGCGCATCGTCGACGGGCATCACCCGCGTCGTCACCGGCGAATTCTGCAGGACCATGTCGTTGGCGATGTCCTCGACACGCTCGATCTCCTCGCCGCTCATGGGTTTCGGATGCGAGAAGTCGAAACGCAGCCGGTCGGGCGCAACCAGCGAGCCCTTTTGCGCGACATGATCGCCGAGCACTTGCCGCAACGCCTCATGCAGAAGATGTGTCGCGGAATGATTTTTCCGGATCGCGCCGCGCCGCGTATGATCGACATCGAGCGCGAGCCCCATTCCGGGTTTCAACGCACCTTCCTCGATGGTGCCGATATGGGCAAACATGTCACCAAGGTATTTCTGCGTATCGGTGACCTTGAAGCGCACGCCGTCCGCCGTCAGCACGCCGGTGTCGCCGAGCTGGCCGCCGGACTCGCCGTAGAACGGCGTCTGGTTGAGGACGACAGCGCCGCTCTCGCCCTTTTTCAACGCGACGACTTCCTTGCCGTCTTTCACCAGCGCCGCGACGACGCCTGCGGCGCTTTCGGTCTCGTAGCCGAGAAATTCGGTGGCGCCGGTCTTCTCGCGCAGCGTGAACCACACCGCCTCATCCGCCGCTTCGCCCGAACCCGCCCATGATGCGCGCGCCTTGGCGCGCTGCTGCTCCATGGCGTCGGTGAAGGCCGCGATATCGACGCCGATGCCGCGCGGCCGCAACGCATCCTGCGTCAGATCAAGTGGAAAACCATAAGTGTCGTAAAGCGTGAACGCCGTCGCGCCGTCGAACATGTCGCCCTTCTTCAGCGACTTCGACGCCTCCTCGAGGATCGCAAGCCCGCGATCGAGCGTGCGGCGGAAGCGGACCTCCTCGAGCTTCAGCGTCTCGGTGATCAGCGCGTCAGCGCGATGCAGCTCGGGATAGGCCTGGCCCATCTCGCGGATCAGCACCGGTACGAGCCGCCACATCAGCGGATCCTTGGCGCCGAGCAATTCGGCGTGCCGCATGGCGCGGCGCATGATGCGGCGGAGCACATAGCCGCGGCCTTCGTTCGACGGCAGCACGCCGTCGGCGATCAAAAACGCGCTGGCGCGCAAGTGATCGGCAATGACGCGATGCGACGCCTTGCGCGCGCCGTCCTGATCGACGCCGGTAAGATCGGCGACCGCCTCGATCAGCGCGCCGAACAGATCGATCTTGTAATTGTCGTGGGTGCCCTGCAGTACCGCGGCGATGCGCTCGATGCCCATGCCGGTATCGATCGACGGCCGCGGCAAGTCGATGCGCTTGCCGCCGGCAAGCTGCTCGTATTGCATGAAGACGAGATTCCAGATCTCGACAAAACGGTCGCCGTCGGCCTCCGGGCTGCCGGGCGGGCCGCCCGGAATATGATCGCCATGATCGTAAAAGATCTCGGCGCAAGGACCGCATGGGCCGGTATCGCCCATCGACCAGAAATTATCGCTGCCGGCAATGCGGAGGATTTTGCGCTCCGGCAGCCCGCTGATCTTCTTCCAGAGATTGAAGGCCTCGTCGTCGTCGATATAGACGGTCGCGAGAAGCTTATCGGCCGGCACGCCGTATTCCTTGGTGAGCAGCTTCCAGGCCAGCTCGACCGCGCGCTCCTTGAAGTAATCGCCGAACGAGAAATTGCCGAGCATCTCGAAAAAGGTGTGATGCCGCGCGGTATAGCCGACATTGTCGAGATCGTTATGCTTGCCGCCGGCGCGGACGCATTTTTGCGACGTCACCGCGCGCGAATAGGGCCGCTTTTCGAGGCCGGTGAAGACATTCTTGAACTGCACCATGCCGGCATTGGTGAACATCAATGTCGGATCGTTGCGCGGCACGAGCGGCGAGGACGGCACGATTTCGTGCCCTTCGCGCGCGAAATAGCCAAGGAATGCGGACCGAATATCGTTGACGCCTGTCATCTCGTGTCTCGATGCGGAACGGGCCACTCTCTAGCCACACCCCTGCCCACCTGTCCAGGAAACCCCGAATCGGCGGCGGAATTGATGTATAGCCCCAAATTATATAAGTGCTGTTGGCGCGGCGCGCCCGGTGCCGAAGAACCTTAAGCCGCGAGCCGCGGCTGCAAACCGAGGCTGCCGCGAAACTGAGCAAGTAATGAACGACCAGACCATTAGCCGCTCCCTCCCCCCGACACTCCAAGACCGACTTCGTAAAGGTGGCCTTCGTGATGAGCCGCACCGCCGTTTCGTCATGACGGCGGAGATCGCGCCGCCGGTGTCGTTCGACGGAGCGGAGCTGTTGGGCAAGGCGCAAGGCCTCAAAGGCCTGGCGGACGCGGTGAACGTCACCGACGGCGCCGGCGCCCGCGCCCATATGGCAGCGCTTGCCGCCGCCAAGCTCCTGCTCGATGCCGGCATCGAGCCGGTGCTCCAGCTCACCTGCCGCGACAAGAACCGCATCGCGCTGCAAAGCGAGTTGATGGGCGCCGCGGCGCTCGGCATCAAGAACCTCCTGATCCTCACCGGCGACGATCCCAAGGCTGGCGACCAGCCCGAGACCAAGCCGGTCTTCGACGTCGATTCGCGCACGCTCATGGAGACGGCGCGGCGGCTACGCGACGAAGGAACCCTGCCCACCGGCCGCAAGGTCGAGGGCAAGCCTGCCTTCTTCATCGGCGCCGCCGACATGCCGATCGACCCGTCGGCCGGCTGGCAGCCGACCAGCCTCCTCGCCAAGATCAAAGCCGGCGCGCAGTTCGCCCAGACCCAGTTCTGCATGGATGCCGGCATCGTGCGCCGCTATGTCTCGGCGCTCGAAGCGGCCGGCGTCACCAAAGAGCTTTCGCTTCTCATCGGCGTCAATCCGTTGCGCTCGGCGAAGTCGGCGGCCTGGATGAAGAGCCACCTCTTCGGCACCATCATTTCCGACGCCTATATCGCGCGGCTGGAGAAATCCGCCGAGCCCGCGCGCGAAGGCATCCGCATCTGCGTCGAACTGATCGAAGAACTCTCGATCATTCCCGGCGTCGCCGGCGTCCACATCATGGCGCCGGGCAACGATGCGGCGATCCCTGAAGTGATTGCGCAAGTGAGAGCGCGGGTGCAGACCAAAGCCTAGAGTCGAATCAAAGCGCAGCTTTGCATCCTGAAAAGATCATGCTCGATCAAAGCTCTAGAGCAATGATCGGATAAATCCGAGCAACTTCGCTTTTCGCTCTAAATTGCAGATTCCTCCGTACTTTTGATCTCCACCTCCGACGTCAGCGTCCGGTGCACCGGGCACTTGTCGGCGATCTCCATCAGCCGCTGGTGCTGCTCGGCATCGAGCTCGCCCTCGAAACGGATGACGCGGTCGATGTGGTCGATCATGCCCTCTTTGGTTTCACATTCGGCGCAATCCTTGGCGTAGATGCGGCCGTGCTTGAGTTTGACCGTGGTGCGCTTGAGCGGCCACTGCTTGCGGTCGGCATAAAGCCGTACCGTCATCGCCGTGCAGGAGCCGAGCGCGGCGAGCAGAAGATCGTAAGGCCCGAGCCCGCTATCCATGCCGCCGACATTCAACGGCTCGTCGGCGAGAAACTGATGCGTGCCGGCGATCACCTGGTTCTGCAGATTGCCGTTGCGCGTCTCGTGGACGACGACGGTGCCGGGCTCGGTCGTTTCGTCGGCATTAACCTCGGCCAGCAGCTCGAGATAGCGCTCGGCCCAGGCGGCGATGACATGTGCCACATAAATGGCGTCGCTCGGCTTGCGCAGGAGGTGATCGGCGCCCGACAGCGAGATGAAGCTTTTGGGATGTTTTGCCGCGAGAAAGATCTTGCTGGCATTGCCGATGCCCACGGTGTCGTCGGTCGGCGAATGAAAGACGAGCAGCGCCTTGTGCAGGTCGGCGATGCGGCCGGCCAGATTCTGCTCGGCGATGTCGTCGAGTAGTTGGCGCCGGATGCGGAACGGCCTGCCGACCAGCGTGACTTCCACTTCGCCCTTCGCCTTGATTTCGTCAACGTGATCGCCGAGCAGGCCCGCGACATGCGCCGGATCGAACGGCGCCGCGATCGTCACCACGGCGCGCGCGTCGGCAACGCGATGGGCGGCAGCGAGCACAGCCGCGCCGCCGAGGCTGTGGCCGATCAGGATCGCCGGCGCGCCGACATTCTTGCGCAGGTGATCGGCGGCAGCGACCAGATCGTCGACATTCGACGAAAAGGTCGTGTTGGCGAACTCGCCTTCGCTGGCGCCGATCCCGGTGAAGTCGAAGCGCAGCACAGCGATGCCGCGCAGTTGGAGCCCCCGCGCGATCAGCCGCGCCGCCTTGATGTCCTTGCCGCAGGTGAAGCAATGGGCAAACAACGCCACCGCACGAATGGGTCCGTCGGGCCGGTCGAGCAAGGCGGCGAGCTGCTCGCCCTTTGCATTGGGAAAATCAAAGCGTTCGGCCGGCATCGGTAGCTCCTGTTCGCTGGCGTGTCCCTGTTTACCCCGCCCGTCACCACTGGGCTTGACCCGGTGGTCCATGCTGAAGTGCGGCGAGCGCGATCTTACGAAAAAGCTGAACAAGCCGCGGCTCAGCATGGATTGCCGGGTCAAGCCCGGCAATGACGAATTGAGGAACGTTCCAGCTCCGCATCCGCGCCCGAGTCTTTGTAAGAACACCACGATGTTGAAGCGCGAAGGAGCTGCGCGATCCGAAAAGAAGGGGTGGTGCCTTGCTTTTTCGCTGTCCGCTGCGCCCACGTCGCCACGCCATAAAGCGAAAGGATATGGAACGCCGACAGACGCTCTCTCCAACCTGCCGTGCTGCTGGCGCGGCCGCGCCTCCAGCAGGAGGCGCACGCCTATCGGCGTTCCACCACCCCTTGGGACTATCCATCGCAAGGGCGCAATTTCAGGCCATGCTTTCCTGGGACGCGGCGGAGTGCCGATCCTGTAGTCGTCCCCATTCCTGCGGCAGAATTGACGCAGTTTGTGCGGGTGTTGCCCGCCCTCGACCTATCCCAGTCCAGCGAGCACCTCGCGGCCTGATCTGTAGTGCCAGGAGGCTGATGTGGTCTGCTCCCCGTTTGTGGTCCGAGAGCTAGGCAACTTTTCGAGCTTGGCTAGCTTGGTCGGCAAAGGCATTCAGCGTCAAGTTGCCGAGTGCTGAGTGGGGTCGATCTTGGTTGTACTGGCACTTCCATTCTTCGATCCGGTCGCGGGCATCGGCCATCGACAGGAACCACGATGCATTGAGGCACTCGGCACGCACGCGCGCATTCAATGCCTCGATAAAGGCGTTATCCGTGGGTTTTCCTGGCCGTGAGAAGTCGATCTCGACGTTGTTCAGATAGGCCCATTGGTCGAGCATCCGGCCGGCAAATTCCGGGCCGTTGTCGACCCGCAAGCTCTGCGGCTTGCCGCGCG
>JBAUCK010000208.1:0-6571 GCA_049677525.1 Xanthobacteraceae bacterium | reverse complement strand
TGATCGCCTCAAGCGCTACCTTGGCCTTGAACTCAGCCGAAAACCGTCTCCGCGTCCTCATGGTGGGTCATCCTTCGCATCAGCGAATCCACCTTAGCCGGCTGTGTCACGAAGTGGGACCACCTCTCAATTGCCGAAGCACGACCTTTCTTCAGGCCATCTATGACTTCAAAATGAGGCGTCCCATTCATATTGAAGCCAGCGCGATCTAGTTGCGCCGCCATCGAATATCGGTGGTACTCGGGAGTATCATGGCCGAACGTATCAGAGAGTGCCTCATCAATCGCAACTTCAAGGGCCGTGATATTCGGATCGTCCCTTTCCTGCACAGTCAGGGGATCGAACTTTTCCAGGTCGCCGATACGACGACCGAACTTGGCGATCGCTGCTCGCATCTGCTGGAGCGTAAGTTCGGGCGCGGAAGGTGGCGGAGGCGGTCGCTTAGCCATGTGCAACTCGGCTTGGAATCATCGCCAGCGTTTTAGCCCGGTTGCGCCTGCGGCTTTCGCTGATGCGCTTTAGCCTAGCGGCGGCGCCGATGTGGCCGGCCAGACCTTTAAAGACGCACCAGCAGCCTTCCTGCGCGTTTGCGGACATAGTGCGGACACAGAAAGTTTCACAGATAAAGCAGTCGGCGTATTCAATAAGCCATTGATATTTTAATAGGTTTGGCGCGCTCGGAGAGATTCGAACTCCCGACCCTCAGATTCGAAGTCTGATGCTCTATCCAGCTGAGCTACGAGCGCGACTGTCCGTGAGGACGGTGCGCACAATAAAGGCTTCGCGGCAAAAGTCACCCGTTGGGGCAGGCCGGAATTTGCGGTTCAAAACGCTTCAAAAGTTGGGTCGCTGTGCGCGTCCATGCTTGCGCCAGCTCACGCCTTCGTAAAAACTGTCCTGACTCGGCGCCGCATCGCGGCATGGGCTCGCGACATGAGTTCGCGACATGCGCGATTTTGATGAAAGGTTTTTTTCAGGAGGAAGACAGGAGGGAGAAATGGCCAAGGGAAAGCGCGGCCTCGATAAGCGCCACCGCGACAAGAGCGGCAGGATCAAGCGCAAGCACGGCAATACCCGCGTGGGCGCGCTCCAACCAAAGGCCTCCGCAAGGACATGATGCTGAAAACACTGCTTGAAGAAACCGGCAGCGCGTCGCTGCACGAATATCTGCGGCGTCACCACAAATAGCGGCGGTCAGATTCCGCCCTGCGGCAGACTCTCGGTCTGCGGCGCAGGTATGTATGATGGCTTGCCGCCGCGCCGCGGCTTGCGGCTACGCGATCGGCTCGGCTTCGCGCCGCGACGCGGTATGTTCTTCCGGCGTGACGTCCGCTTCGCGATCCTGCGTTTCCGCCGGGAGCTGCAGCACAGTTGCGGTCTGGCCGGTTAGGAGGCGCGTCACCATCACCAGGAGACCGCCGGGAAATTCCAGCGCGTCGTGATGCACGTGCGGATCGTCCATATTGATCTGACGAAAGCGGGCGACGCGGTGTTCGACGCGCGCTTTGCCGAACATGCTGAAGGCGCGATCGTAGAGCACGGCATCATCGAAAGCGATCTCGGTGCCGGGCCGCAGGCAGACCGCGACATCGGGTTTTCCGGCCGCGGTGAAGCCGCGCGTGATTGATGTCGTGAAGTCTGTCGAAACCAGCTTGTCGGCAACTTTCGCGGGCCGCGAAACGATGAGATGCAGACTATAGTCGCACATGGCGGAGGCCCTCCTGTGAAGAGCCGCAAATGCGGTTCTTTCAGTGCTGAACCCGGGCGTTGATGAAATGTTCCGCACGCGGTCCGGCTGCCGCCAAACGCCGTCATGCAGCGCGGCCGTGCCGCCATCATGGCCGTCATGCCGGCGCTCGAATTGCAATTGAACGGCAAGGAGCCTAGACCGCCATAAACGCTGCATAATCTTGTTGCCGCGGGCGGGGTGGACGACGTCACCAAGGAAGCTGACATTTCCGGCGTCGCGATCACCGCACCGGCCGAAGCTGTGACTGAGCCTGTGACTAAGTCCGTGACTAAGTCCGTGACTGGGCGCGTCGACAACGCGCCGGCAGGGATCATCATGATGATCCTCGCCACGATCCTGTTCGCCGGCGCGTCGGCCGCGAGCAAATGGCTGGTCGCCGAATATCCGGTCGGCGAGGTGCTGTTTCTGCGTTCATTGTCATCCCTGATCGGCGGCGCTGCGGTGATCCTTCCGGTCACCGGGCTGTCGGTCTATGCGACGCAGCGGCCGCGCGATCACCTCTTGCGTGGCCTGTCGCAATCGATCTCGCAATTGGCATTGCTCCTGGCCTTCAGCCTGATGCCGCTCGCCGGCGCGGTCGCGATCAATTTCTCCGCGCCGTTGTTTGCGGCGCTGGTTTCGATCGTCTGGCTGAAAGAGCCGGCAGGCTTCGTGCGCGGCACGGCGCTGATCATCGGCTTTGTCGGCGTCTTGATCGTGACCGATCCCGGCGCCAATTCGCTGACGCTCGGTGCGCTGTTCGCGCTGGTCAATGCCGTGATGTATGGTACCGTCACGGTCGCGGTGCGCGGCATGACGCGGACGGAATCGCCGAATACGCTCGTCATCTGGATGCTGACGGTGCTCGCTTTCTTTCACAGCTTTCTGCTGTTCTTCGGCTGGCGCACCCCGTCGCTGCTTGACGCCGCCTTTCTGTTCGGCACCGGCTTCGTCAACGCGGTCGGGCAGTGGTTCTGGACCAAGTCGCTGCAGCTCGCGCCGGCGCCTGCGGTGACGCCGTTCTATTATCTGATGCTGGTCTGGGCGCTGGGCTTCGGCTTTCTGCTGTGGGGCGATGTGCCTTCGTCGAGCCTTCTGCTCGGCTCCGGCATTGTCGTTGCCACGGGGCTGTTCCTGTTTTTGCGCGAAGCCCGGCTGCAACAATCGCTGACGGCCGCCGCACGCAGCAGAGCGGGTTGAATCGCCGATACAGCACGGCTCACGTGCTTAACGACGGCAATGGCGTCACGACGCCACAGGGGCCGGAAGCGCTCCAAATGGCCCTCGGCAACATAAGTGCGGCGAGCTAAGCTTCCCCAAAACCTGCCGGAACAGGCAGGCGTCTGAATCAGACATGTCCGCAAAGCCGGGCACGACAAAAACATTGGGGGAGAGCGTGGAACGCCGAGAATTCCTGAAATTCGCGTTGGGCGGCGCGCTTGGCGGCGCGGCGCTGCCCATGCTGCCGCAACGGGCCCGCGCGCTCGATTATCCGACCCGGCCGGTCCACATGCTGGTCGGGCAGGCCGCGGGTAGTTCGTCTGACATCAATGCACGCCTCGTCGGCCAATATCTGAGCGAACATCTCGGCCAGCAATTCGTCATCGATATCAGGCCCGGCGCCACCGGCAATGTCGCCACCGAAGCCGCCGTGCACTCGCCGCCCGACGGCTATACGCTGCTCCTGGTCAATTCGCAGAACACCATCAATCAGGCGATGTTTCCCGATCTGCCGTTCGACTTCATGCGCGATATTACGCCGATCGCAATCGCCAATCGCGTCGCGCTGGTCATGGAAGTGCTGCCGACATTTCCGGCGCGAACCGTTCCGGAATTCATTGCCTATGCCAAGGCTAATCCCGGCAAGATCAACATGGCCTCCGGCGGCGTCGGCGGCCCCCAACATGTCGCCGGCGAATTGTTCAAATATATGGCCGGCGTCAATCTTGTGCACGTGCCTTATCACGGCTCGACGCCGGCGCTGGTCGATCTGTTGGCCGGGCAAGTACAGGTGATGTTCGACGTCACGCCGTCATCGCTGCCGCATATTCGCGACGGCAAGCTCAAGCCGCTTGCGGTTACGACGCCTGAGCGGGTCGATTTTTTGCCCGGAGCGCCGGCGATGGCCGAGTTCTTGCCCGGCTATGAAGCTTTCGGCTGGATCGGCTTCGGCGCGCCGAAAGATACGCCGGCGCCGATCATCGATCTCCTCAACAAGAACATCAACGCGGCAATCGCCGATCCGGCGGTCAGGGGCCACATGACCGATCTCGGCGCCCTCGTCATGCCGCCGAATACGCCCGCCGAATTTGCCAAATTCATCGCCGCCGACACCGAGAAGTGGGTCAAGGTGGTCAAGTCCGCGAACCTCAAGCCCGAATGAGGGTGCAATGAAGAAATTTCACCGGCGCACTTTCCTGCGCGCGGCCGCCGGCACTGTCGCGTTGCCCGCGATGCTGCGGCTGGCGCGCGCCGAAGATTTTCCGTCGCGCCCCGTCACCATGGTGGTGCCGTTCGCTGCCGGGGGCGGCACCGAAATCTTTGCCCGCATCCTGGCCGAGGGCATGCGCGGCCCGCTCGGCCAGCCGGTCGAGAACGTCGCCGGCGCCGGCCGCAGTATCGGGGTCGCGCGTGTGGTTCACGCTTCTCCCGACGGCTACACGGTGTGCATCGGCACCTTGACCACGCCTGTCCGGCGCGCTTTATCCGCTGCAGTTCGATCTGATCAACGATTTGGCGCCGATCGCCGAACTCGGCTACGAGCCGCTGCTGATCGCCACCAAAAATGCGCCGCCGGTGAAGAACCTCAAAGACATGATCGCCTGGCTGAAAGCCAATCCCGACAAGGCGACGGCGGGCATTCCAGGCGCCGGCTCGACCGGAAATCTCGCCGACCTGTCGTTTCAGAAAACGGCCGGGACGAATTTTCAGTTCGTGCCGTATCGCGGCGACGGGCCCGCGGTGCAGGATCTCGTCGCGGGATAGATCGACATGATGATCGAGCCGTCGTCGAACTTCAACGCGCTCGCCATCACCTCGAAGACCCGCCATACCGGCATGCCCGACGTGCCGACCGTGGACGAAGCGGGGCTGCCGGGCTTCTATGTGTCGATCTGGTTTGGATTGTGCGCGCCGAAGGGCACGCCGAAAGACATTTTGGCCAAGCTCAATGCCGCAATCGTTGCGGCGCTCGCCGATCCGGATGTGCAGCAAAAGCTCGGCAAGCTTGGGCAACAGGTTTCGTCGCGCGACCAGCAGACGCCGGACGTGCTCGGCGCGCTGCAGAAATCGGAAGCCGACAAATGGTGGCCGATCATCAAGGCTGCCAATAAAAGGCGGATGAGAGGGAGTACGACCGTGAAGCTTGAACGTCGGCGTTTATTGCAGCTCGGCGGAGCTGCGGTCCTTGCACCATTTGCCACAGCGCGCGCGGATACCGGCGGGTCCGACTGGCCGTCGCGCATCGTCAAGCTCGAAGTCGGCTTTCCGCCGGGCGGCGGCATGGATTCGGCCGGACGGATCGTCGCCAACCGTTTGTCCGAGTTAATAGGACAACAGGTCATCGTCGAGAACCGCGCCGGCGCCGGCGGCCGGATCGCGATGGATACGCTCGCGCATGCGCCGCCCGACGGCTACACCGTGCTGATCACGGCGGGTGCGCCCGCGGTCAGCGGGCTGTTGTTTGCTTCGCTGAGCTTCGATCCGGTGCATGATCTCGAGCCGGTATCGCTCGTCGGCACTTATCCCAATATGCTCGTGGTGCCGAATTCCTCGCCATATACGAAGCTTGAGGAGCTGATCGCGTTTGCCAAGGCCAATCCGGGCAAAGTGAGCTGGGCCTCGCCGGGTGTCGGTTCGGTGCCGCATCTCGCCGGCGAATTGTTCAAGCGCATGGCCGGGATCGACATCACGCACGTGCCCTATCGCGGCGTGGCTGCGGGCGCCATGACGGATCTCCTCGCCGGGCGGCTCGACGCCATGGTCAACACGACCGGCTCGCTGCTCGGGCCGGTCCAGGCCAAGCAGGTCCGCTGCCTTGCGGTGACTTCAGCCAGGCGATTTCCGATCGCGCCGGAAATTCCAACGGCGGCGGAATCCGGCGTGCCCGGCTACGAGGCCGTGTCGTGGTACGCGCTTTATGTGCCGGCGCACACGCCGCCCGACATCGTCAAGAAGATGAATACGAATTGCGTCGCCATGCTTGGCGAGCCGGCGATCAAGGACAAATATGCGACGCTCGGCATTTCAGCGGCGAGCTCGACGCCTGAGGAACTTGCCGCCATGAATAAGGCCGACGCCGCACGCTGGGCGCCGATCATCAAAGCCGAGAACATCCAGGGCGAATAGGTCCGATTGATGAATCGCTGCCCGCGGCCTGTTAATGGGATTGGTCGAATCAGCCCGATTCCATGACGCAAACGGCGATTGCTCCCTTCCAGCCGGCGCCGAGCGATGCGCAGGCGCCAGGTGCGCCCGCATTTGACGCCAACGCGCTCACAGCCGAAGGGCTGGTGCTGTATCAAGCCGGCCGATTGGACGCGGCCGCCGCGATTTATCGGCGGGTGCTCGCGGCCAAGCCCGACCATTTCGACAGCCTGCATTTGCTCGGCGTTGTTTTCTATCAATGCGGCCATCAGGTGCAGGCGCTGCAGCACATCGACACCGCGCTCAAGATCGGTCAGGACAACGTCTTTGCCCTGAACAATCGCGGCATCGTGCTCAATGCGCTCAAGCGTTATGACGAGGCGCTGAAAAGTTACGACCGCGTGCTCGCGCTCAAGCCCGATTATGCCGATGCCTGGCTCAATCGCGGCAACACGCTGCAGGAGCGCAAGCAGTTAG
>JBAUCK010000207.1:0-3889 GCA_049677525.1 Xanthobacteraceae bacterium | reverse complement strand
AACGTCGGTCACCCGGCGCTTGGAGCAATTCAAGCGATATCCGGCCAGGTCGCGTGATCGTAACGAAGAGGGTGTTGTCCTCTTGAGCTTTGTCATCGATCGCAGCGGCCACGTGCTTTCGCACCAGATCGTTCAAGGCTCCGGTCATCCCGACCTCGACGCCGAGGCCTCGGCGATGATCGAGCGTGCCCAACCGCTACCGCCGTTCCCGGACAGCATGAGCCAGGATCAGCTCGATCTTACCGTCCCCGTCCGCTTTTCCTTGGAACACTGATCGTTTACTTGCCGTATTGCGTCCCACCGCGGGAAAATCATAGGAACATCCTCATGCGCAGCAAACCGTGCCTGACGTCGGCCGACGTTAAGAAGATCCTCGCCGCCTGCGAGGCTGAAGCCGCCAAGAACAAATGGGCGGTGTCGATTTCAATCGTCGACGACGGCGGCTTCCTGCTCGGCTTCACGCGCATGGACGGCGCCGCCGCCATCACCGCCGAGGTTTCGGCCGGCAAAGCCCGCACGTCGGCCATGACCAAACGGCCGAGCAAGTTCTTCGAAGACCGCGTCAAAGAGCGCCCGGGTTTTGCCAGCTTTCCCGCTGGTATCTTGATCCAGGGCGGCCTGCCGATCGTTCATGACAACGAATGCGTCGGCGCAATCGGCGTATCGGGCGTGCAATCGCACGAAGACGAGCAGGTTGCGCACGCAGGCGTGAACGTGCTCGGATAGGTTGCTGAATTCGCAGAATCTTCGGCGGGCGCGGCTCGGCCGGCAAGACGGACGCGTGAGGACAATATGCTCCTCGGGGCGGCGACCGGTATCACGACGGGCGGCCGCCGTGCGGCGACCGCTTTACGCGTTGCTATGCGCATTGCCGGTTCGGCAGCAATTGCTGCCTTGCTTTGGGCGGGTCCGGCCGGCGCGCAGGAGCACCAGGACGCGCAAGCGCTTGCCGACCAGGCGATCCGCAAGCTCGATCTGCAGAGCGAGCTGCACCGCAGGCTGCTTAGTATCGATTTTTTAGCCAATAGCGCTATCCCACTTCGTTATGGGCGCGGATGCATTTTCTTGCGGTATCCATAGTGACGCCGTTTCCTGACATCGCTTGCTAATTTCCGCGCCCATTGATTTGGAAACAACGCATAGGGTCAAAGCCAATATCAAGCCTTGCCTGCAGAGTTTCACGAACGCGAACGCCATGGTGTCACTGATGTTTACTCATTTCAGTCCGCTAGCTCGCGCCTGATCCTTGGCCATCACCGCCCAGTCGTGCTCGGCCTCGCCGTGCGCGACTGCGCCGACAAGCCGGTCGCGCCACACATTGCCGCTGGGAAGCGGCACGCCGACCGCGCAGCCGGCTTCAAGCGCGAGATTGGCATCTTTCAATCCTAAAATCGCGCGCTGGCCGGCGGGCAGATAACGCTCCTCGGCAATCAGCTTGCCGTAGATCTTATAAGCCGAACAGGCGAACAGCCCGTCGGTCATCACGTCACAGAATACATCGGGAACGACATCGTATTTGCGCGTGAGCGCAAAGCCCTCGCCCATCGCCTCGATGGCGCAGCCGAGCACGAAATTATTGGCGATCTTGATCGCGGCGGCGGCGACCGGATCGGCGCCGGCTTCGAAAGTGCGCCGCGCGATGGCGGCAAACAGCGGCCGGCAGCGGTCGACGCTTGGCTTGTCGCCGCCGAGCACCATGCCGGCCTGCGCCGAAGCAACGACCTCCGGCCGGCCGAGCATCGGGGTCGCGATCAAAATCTGCCCGGCATCGGCGTGCATTTTCTTCAGCGTCTGGATGCAGGCGACGCTATGCGTGCCGGCGCAGATGTGAATGCCGCCCTTGGGCAACGACGCCATTAGCCCGCCGGAGCGCGTTACAACTTCGGTCACCGCGGCGTCGTCGGCGAGCATCGTGAAAACCGCTTCGCCGTAATTGGCCGCGGTCTTGATCGAATCGAGCGGCTTGGCGCCGAGCTCGATCACGCTCTTCAGTCGTTCGGCCGTGCGATTATAGGCGCCGACCTCGTGACCGGCCTCGATCAAGCGGCGCGCCATGGCCGAGCCCATGCGGCCCAGCCCGATGAATCCGACTTTCATGCGTGTCTCCTGTCAGAAGCAGCTGGAACGCTATCAGCTCAGCTGCCCCATCACCCACTCGAGCTCGCGGCACACGTTATCGACAATGTCACCCTTCTTGAGGTTCTCGGGCAACACGTCCCAGGTATAGGTTTCGACCTCCAGATGCCGCGACAGAGGACTTTGCTTGTGGAAACGCAAGCCGTCTTCGATGGCAAAGCGCGTGGTGCGGAACTGCCCGAGATCGTCGAGGAACACCGGCACGTGGATGTGGGTGCGCCATTCCCGCGGCCCCGGCTCCTTCTCAAACACGGCGATGGCGTCGTCGACGTTGAGAAACTTCGTCAGCTTGCCGTCCTTCTTCTGGATCGTCTGCGTCAGATAAATGGTCTTGGCGTAGCGCTTCATCGTATTGACGACGTCCTGCGTCACTTCGGGGATGTGCAGCGCGGCGGCTTCCTGGAACTTGAAGATCGGAACGCCGCCGTCGACGAGCTTCTGCAAGGATTCCGAAATATTCTCGTATTCGACCGCTTGGTGGCAGATGTCGTACACGATGCCGACATGGCGGCGGAGCGCTGCGTTCGCATCGGCGATCGGCACATGCGCGAGCTTGGCGAGCTTTTCGACCGATGCACCTGAATAAAGATGATCACGGAAATAAGCGACGGTCTCGTCGGTGGTCTCGAGAAAGCAATACGGTTCCGGCTCGAGCGCGAGCTGCACGCTGCGTCCGGTCTTGTCTTCCAGCGCGATGATATGCGCGACCACGCGCAGCACGTGATCGGTATAGCTCGCGATCACGTCGTTGCCGGTCACGCGCGGTTTAAAACCGAGCGGCGCACTCTGGATCGACGGCGCGATGCCGGCCGGGCAGACGTCGGCGAGCACGTTGGCGACGTTGATGGTGTATTGCGTGCGCTCCTCGCCGCGCCAATCCGGCTCGTAGACCTGCTCCTTCACCTTGTCGCCCTTGAAATGCCCGTAGACAAAGGCGTTGGCTGTGTAGATGTACATATCGTTGTCATCGAGAAATTTTTTCAGCTTGGCCCGCTCCGCCGGACTGTTGGCGAGCGTTTCGGCCGAGCTTGCAGACAGCCGGATGCACACGCCGAACGCCTTGTTGCCTGCGATCCGCGCCTTCACTTTCGGCAGATAGGTGACGAGCGAATTGTAAAGCTGTTCCCAGTTGTCGGCCGGATGCACCAGCGTCGAATAGGTCAGATGGCCAAGCCCGTTACCGAGATCCATATCGCGTTTCCTGTACTCGTTTCTGTCGCCACGTTCGGGTCGCCGAACTGGATAGCCAAGTTTTGCGGGCGGCGAAAGCTGGTTTCGGTTGGGCAGGCACCCGCTTCCTGCCCAGCGCAAGCGGGGGAGGAAGATAAAGGCGCCGCCGTCTCGCGACGCGTCCGCGCCCGCGCCCGAGTTTTGCAGTGGCCGCTACGGATGAGATGCGAAGTGGAGGTGCGATCCGGAAAAGAAGGGGTGGTACCTTGCTTTTTCGCTGTCCGCTGCGCCCACGTCGCCACGCCATAAAGCGAAAGGATATGGAACGTCGACAGACGCTCTCTCCAACCTGCCGTGCTGCTGGCACGGCCGCGCCTCCAGCAGGGCGGCGCACGCCTATCGGCGTTCCACCAGGGCTCTTCCCTTGGGACTATCCATCGCCAGGGTGCAACTTCGGGCCATGCTTCCTGGGACGCGGCGGAGCGCCGATCCTGTAGTCGTCCCCATTCCTAGGGCAGCACCGACGCAGTTTGTGCGGGTGTCACCCGCCCTCGACCTGTCCTAGTCCAGCGAGCACCTCGCG
>JBAUCK010000206.1:0-3757 GCA_049677525.1 Xanthobacteraceae bacterium | reverse complement strand
GTGTTTCCTCCGGGGCAACCATCGAGACTTAGGCGTTACGTGGCTGACATTGCCGGCTGGCGCGTCGATTACCGATCGCGCGACGAGGCTACAAGATTTCAGACGCAACGCGATTGTCTGCAACTGGTCACTTTGTGGGTTGTCGCGCTCAAAGGTCGCTATCTCTACCGCCGTTGCGGATCGCCAATGCGTTGGCAAAATTAGTCGGCCGCAGCCGCGCCACGCGCCGACGCCGATATGCCGCGCAAGGACTTCACCAACGAGTTCGCTGAAGACCCACACAAGTGTTCCGTCCCTTGGTGCGGTCGCGATTGGCTCGTATTTGCCGAGGTCGACCATGGGGCGTCATCCCTTGGGTTTGATCGGGCTCCTTATTTACGGCCTGCCAATCCGGCCGTTTAACGGCTCTAATTGGTCAGGAGATGGCTACCCATCGGGCAAATATTGATCGGACGAACTATTTTGAAAAAAAGAGAGGGCTTATTTGGTGCCAGCGAGAGCGGCCAAGTGATCAGCCAAGAAGGCTTCGATCGCTTGCCCCAGGGTGTTGTCCCCATCGAGATAACCCTCGTAGGCGAGACGATCGACCTGCGCTTCAGGGACCTTTATCAGGGCCAGGTGGCCCCCCGGCTCGCAGCGCCGCCTGGATCACGCTCATGACTCAGATCCAAAATGTCGGCTGGAGGCAGATTGAAACGTTCCTTCGTCCAATCGGCCAATTCGTGGGCTAGCGATCCCGCTGACAGTGC
This sequence comes from Xanthobacteraceae bacterium, assembly GCA_049677525.1. GTDB lineage: Bacteria > Pseudomonadota > Alphaproteobacteria > Rhizobiales > Xanthobacteraceae > BOG-931. The sequence goes on along the minus strand of JBAUCK010000206.1, from coordinate 3,008 downwards.
TGCGTCACGTTCGAGCGCCGTACCGTGGAGGTGGGACGAGTTTCGGTCACTACGGCTTTTCCATTCCGATTGGAGCTGTCATGGCCGTGGTCTTTAGAGAGAGCCATCCGCCCAGGGTTGTCCAATCATGGTTTAGGCGTTGTCATGTTATGATACTCGGGTCGGGCAGCCGCCGTGGGTCATGATGTGCCATTTGATCGAACAATCCATCGGTTAGGACGGTTGGCATGATGCAATTCGTTGTCCGCGTCCTTTCGGCACTCGCGATCGTCAACGCCCAAACAGCGTTAGCGGCGAACATTCCTTCTACTGGCGGGCGCAGCGAAACAATACTGATTCAAACCCTGACCATATCGGATGAACAATTTCTGAAGGGCGAGTCCTTTGGGATGCCCACAATCATTTCCGGAACGTTGCGGGTCGCTCCAGGCACGGGACGTCATCCGCTGGTGGTCCTCGTACACGGCTCAGGTGGAATTGAGGAGAATATCGCCCGATGGGAGAAAGTATTCGCGTCGTTGGGCATATCCACCTTTGCAATTAATTCTTTTACTGGGCGAGGCGTCGCCAGCACTGTTGCTGATCAGTCCAAGCTCGGACGACTAAACATGGTCCTCGACTTATATCGCAGTCTTGCCGTGTTAGCTGCAGACCCGCGAATAGATCCGGGCCGGATTGCTGTCATGGGATTCTCACGCGGGGGGCAAGCGACTCTTTATGCGAGCCTCAAACGATTCCAAAAAATGTGGAACCCAAGCGGGATCGATCCTGCAGTCTATGTTGCGTTATATGCGCCCTGCATCACAACTTACATCGACGATACCCAGGTGAGCGACCACCCAATCCGCATCTTTCACGGAAGGACCGACGACTGGGTCGAAGTTACTCCTTGCCGAGCCTATTTTGAGCGCCTCAAACGGACAGCCAAGGATGTCCAAATGACCGAATTTCCCAATACGTGGCACGCATTTGATTACCCATCACTCCCGTCTCATCCCGTTGTCGTGCCATATGCGCAAACGACGCATTGCGTACTGAAGGAAGAACCCGTCGGGACCATCGTCAATATGGCGACGCATAAGCCCTTTACATCTGCGGACGCTTGCGTCGGGCGAGGCGCTCATGTCGCCTATTCCGCAAAAGCCACCCGCGCCACGGAAGATGCTGTGAGGATATTGTTGGAGAGAGACTTTAAATTGAACGATCATTAGACTGAGTTGAACTGAATTTGAGTAGCTGGCGCAGAAAGTCGGGTCAGGATTCCAACGTTTGGAAGTCATCTCGCTGGCGACAAATGTCCTCTCTGGGTCGATACTGTTGAAAAAGTGTTTTCGGGGTGGGGAACGAAATTTTCTAGGGGTGCTGATGCGTTTTATGCGCGACGACGTGGGGGGCTACGTCGTTTCTCAGAAAAACGACCATGGAGATTCGTATCGACTCTGCGAAGCATTGCACTCGTGGAGTCCCCCCAAGATCAAATTTGGCGAGATTTTTGAGGACGTTCGATTTTTTCGACTTTTTCAACAGTGTCAGGGCAAAGCAGACGCGCTAGCGGGCGACAGTCGCGGCAGCCCATGACCCAAAGCGGACAAGCGCGAGAATGCCGGTGCGGGGCTAAGCGCCATATATTTGGCCCCAGCGATTTCTGGCTACCTGTCTTGTTAGTAGCCGCGGCGGCGCACCTTCTTTGCAGCCTTGCGTGCAGCATAGCGCGCATCACGCTCGGCTTTTTTCTCGGCCGCAATCGCTGCCGCACGCTTGGCCTCTTCGGCGGCGAGGAGAGTTGCCGCCTTTTCAGCTTCAAGCCGGGCCTGCGCTTCGCGGTTGGCGGCTTTGACCAATTCTTCCGCCAGGTCAGCCTCGCGCTTGAGTCGGACGGCTTCGCGTTCGGCCATGCGGACCAAGCGGGCCTCATTGATAGCCACGCGCTCAGCCTGACGTTGCGCCATCTTGGGATCTCCGGCCGCCGCGAAAAACTTTTGGAGCAATGCCTTCTTGGCAACTGCGGCGGTGTCTTTACGCTCCTGAAAATCAGGATCCTTGTAGTTACCCATTCAATTCCAAGGCCTCTATGATTATTTGACACGGTGCCAATCAAACACTGAAAGTGTTTGCTTTTCGCTACCCGATAGCGGCGGCTTTATTCGCGGGGAACGCCGTAACTGCCACGATCGGGTCCGCATAGCAACCGGACTGTGGCGTGTAATGCGGCGTCGGTCCGGTCTTCGTGTCCGTTATTGGGAGTAAAGCTGCCGCGGCCGCGAGCGACCGTCGCGGCAGTTCATGACCCAAAGCGCACATTCACCCTCCCGCTGCCCAGACGGTGGTCTCTCAGATGCTCGACGAGCTGCTATCTGCTGGCACATAGCGTCTGGCCAAGCCGGGATTTCGCCACTATTAGTGTTCGGTCGGGGATCGTTCGGTGAAGTTTCGACAAAATTCGCCGCCGGGGTCGTCATGGCGAAGCATTCGTCCTCCAAATCATCGTCCGAGGCCAGCAAGGTCAAGGCAGTCAACCTCGCCTATTACAGGGCGCTGTCAGCACGCGACTTGCGCGCAATGGACGCAGTGTGGACCTGCGGCGCTGACAACATCCTGATAGCGCCGCCGGCCAATCCGCATTCCAACGTGGGTTGGGCCGCGAGAGGGCAAAGAGTCCAAGCCGCTGTTAGCTGGCAACGCGGCCAAGTCGGCTCGCCGCCGTCGCGCGTCGCCTCACCATCGGCGCCCTCAGGCGTGACAGCTTGTAAGATTTTCACCTTGTTACCGTGCGGCCCTAAGCAACGTGACCCGAGCGGAACAAGCGTCTCAGGAGTTCACCTTTTTAGGCCTGCTAATCCCTTCCGGCAGCGTGTCCGCTTTCGGGTGGTAAAGCGGACTTGCTGGGCACAGGTCGGCTCGGCAGCTAAGGTCCGATAGCGGACATCACATATATGGGGCCTCTCAACGGCGAAACCGCCGCTCGCGCTGCGCTGCCACGTTGTGCGGCACGGTAACCCTGACGTTTT
>JBAUCK010000205.1:0-5906 GCA_049677525.1 Xanthobacteraceae bacterium | reverse complement strand
CCATTTTTTTGCTGCGACATCCTTCAGCATGGCGTTGTCGAGCATCGCCTCGGCCAACAGCCTCTTCAGCTTGGCGTTCTCGTCTTCCAGTGACTTCAAACGCTTCGCGTCGGATACCTCGATACCGCCGTACTTGGCCTTCCATTTGTAGAACGTCGCGCTGCTGATCCCGTACTTACGGCACACGTCGGCCGTCTTCACTCCGGCCTCATGCTCCCGCAAAATCCCGATGATCTGTTCTTCCGTGAACCGGCTCGGCTTCATGTCCATCCCCTTCCAGGCGATGGACTCTACCCATTTTTGGCGGAGTTATCGGGGCTCAGGTCACTTGCCTTCGACCAAGCTGTGTACGACCTCAATCTTGAAGATCTGCGATGTTGAGCAAGAAGCCGGAACAAAAGGACTTTATAATGCGCACGTGTACGTACCTACGTCGGACATTTGGCGTCGCGGCAATGACTTATGTTCTTGTTGCCGTTATGCCGCTTTACGCAAAATCCAACGTCGAAGGCCAGAACGCGATAGCGGTTTCGGGTAAAGTGACCGGCAAAGTCCAGCAAGTGGGCTTCCGCGCCCTGATTCAAAAACAGGCTATCCGGTATAATCTTGCGGGGTCGGTAGAAAATAACAGTGATGGATCGGTTCGATTTACTCTTCAAGGCGACAATGATCGGATCAAGCAGGCTGTAAAGACCATTGCGGCGGGTACAAAGAAGTCATCCGATGTGAATGTCAGCACGTCTCCCGCCACGATGGACCAAAATCTGAATACCTTCACGGTCGTGGGCTGGACGTCTCGCAGCAGGGGTATCAACAACTCTTATAACCTGGTTTTTCATCTGCGAAATCCCGATACGATAATCGAAAAAAAACAGGTAAAAGCGGTCCGGTTACAGATATGCGAGACCGTCGTCAAAGACGAGGACAAGGGAAAGTGCGAGAAGGGCAACGACGATTAATCCGGTGTGAACGGACAGGCGGCGAGCTACTCGCGGAAAGACCTACGCCCACGACCGCATCGAGGCGATGAGTGGAGGAGCATACTTCAAGAATATTGCTCCGCCCGACACTCGAGAAACGCTGGATGCGTCCGCTTATGGCCTTGCGGACACGCGGGTTGCCAACTCTCGCGGCAGCTTTCGGGAGTAAAGCGGACACCAAAAGCTAGGCCGCTCGCGGCAGCTTTTGACCCATCGCGACATGTCGGTCCGCTGAATTGCTGCTGCGCAAAATGATACTCGAACCCCATTCCGCCGGTCGCAATTCCCTGCTGTAAATGCAATCTTGGCGTAGTTCTGAGCCATGAGGAAGGCAAATGCGGCGACGCGATTTCGTCAAAGGAATTGCGGTCCTTAGGTATCTACTGCTTCCCCCTGTCGTCGGGCATTTTTTCAAATCGCTCATTGTTGCGGAAGTGATTACACAGCCGTGATCGCCATAAACCGCTACCCCGCCATTTGGCGCGTCGCCGTCGCCGCATCACGGAAGTAGAGCAATACCCTGTTTCGAGGCAGTATGTGACCCGTCACTGCTAACGCGGCCTTGTGTCTCGAGCTCCATGGGACTGGTCGAACGGCTGATGGACGCAGCCAAAACTCCTTCAGACGTCGTCCAAGGCGGGGACATTGGCGCTAGGGTCAGCCCCCGTACTTCGCGGCGATATGCCTGTCGATGCCAAGGGCCTTGGCAATGGCATAAGGTTTCTCGCCCCCGGCAGCGCGCCGGGCTATCTGTTGGCAAATTTCAACCGCCAGCCTCGGCCTGCCAATTTTGATGCCCTTGGCCTTGGCCCGGGCCATACCCGCCTTTGTGCGGTCGCTGATCTTCTGTGCCTCCACCTTTTAAACCGATAGACGAGCCAGCCTTCAATGTTGTTGTATTAATGAATCTCGCTTTCTTGACTTGCGGAACGCGCGCAAAAAGGCCCGGAGCAATGTCCGGGCCTTTTGTCGAACGATCGATAATTGGTAGTCCATGCCACCACCGGCAGGCATGGCCAGCATGGGGTCTCCTTTTTAGGTTTCTCGGCGACCATCGTCGTCCATTTCGATTGAGACAGCCCAATCGATCTGTATGCCGTCGCGACTCCCGGATTTCGTATCATTCGGTATCGTGTAGGCCCTCAGCGCTTATCGAACAGAATGGCCTGATTGGGGAGCGAGATCAGAGCCCGCAAGGTTCTGGAGCTGCGATGATTCGTTTGGCACTCCGACAGTCGATCGAACGCGGCGGCTGGTCGTTAAACCGTCACCGCCTCAAGACGCCGCCGAGTGTCCCCCGCACGACGGCTTTGCCGATCGTCCCCGCCGTTTTACCGCCAGTCGATTTCGCGAACACCGCTGCGACTTGGGTGGCCACTCCGACTGCAACTGCACGGGCGACATTGCGCGCCACAGTCTGTGAGGTGGTTAGTGGCGCGCCGCGCGGTCGGCCAATACCAAAGACGCTCCGGCATTTTTCGCCGATCTTGTGAAGGATGCCCCTCCCGACAGGCTCCGCAGTGGGTATGGTGCCGGGAGCCGCCGGCTCTGTTGCCGCACCGGACGCCGAACCCGCCGGCGGCAATGCGCTGCCCTCGGCCAGACGCCGCTGCAATATCTCAAAGGCTGAAATCGGATCAACGCGGGCGTCGTATTTGCCCTTCAGGGGGCTCTCCGACATCACCGCCCTGCGTTCATCCGGGGTGATCGGTCCTATCCGTGCTGATGGCGGCCTGATCAACGCGCGGTCAACCATCGTCGGTGTGCCACCGCCTTCGAGAAATGACACCAGCGCCTCGCCCTTACCCATCTCCATAATGACTTGAGCGGTATTGAGCTTGGGATTAGGCCGGAATGTTTCGGCCGCTGCCTTCACCGCCTTTTGATCGCCCGGAGTAAAGGCACGCAAAGCGTGCTGCACGCGGTTGCCAAGTTGAGCTAAAATTTTCCCCGGTACGTCGATAGGGTTCTGGGTGACAAAATAAACTCCGACCCCTTTTGAACGGATCAAACGCGCGACCTGCTCGACCTTGTCGAGTAGTTCCTTCGGCGCTTCGTTAAAGAGAAGGTGCGCTTCGTCGAAAAAAAAGACGAGCTTTGGCTTCGGCGGATCACCGACCTCCGGTAGCTTTTCGAACAATTCAGACAGTAGCCAAAGCAGAAAGATCGCATAAAGCACCGGGCTTGACATCAACTTGTCGGCCGCGAGTACGTTTATTGTGCCGCGACCGTTCGGCGCGATCGTCATCAGATCCTCAATCTTCAGGGCCGGCTCGCCGAAGAAATTTGTACCGCCCTGGTTCTCAAGCACCAGGAGCTGCCGCTGGACGGCGCCGATCGCGCTTGTCGCCACGTTGCCATACCGGCTGCTGATTTCCTTCGCGTTCTTCGACAAGTAGGTCAGTAGTTCCCGCAGATCCTTGAGGTCGACAAGACCTTGACCGTCGGTGGCTTTGATTTCGGGATCATCGTCGGCGAAGCGGAATGCGATATTGATAATGCCTTCCTGCACGTCGTTGAGATTGAGCATGCGCGAGACCAAAAGTGGCCCCATCTCGAAGACTGTGGCCCGAATAGGATGACCTTGTTCACCAAACAAATCCCAGAACACCACTGGAAACTCTTCGGGCTCGTAGTCGAAACCCATGTCCTTGGCGCGCTTCATGAACTCAGGTTTGGCGTCGCCCCGGACGGCAATCCCGGAAAGGTCCCCCTTAATGTCCGCTGCAAAAACAGGCACACCGGCGCGCGAGAAGCCTTCAGCCAGCACCTGCAGCGTTACGGTCTTGCCTGTGCCGGTTGCGCCAGTGGCCAAGCCGTGACGATTGGCTAGCGCGAGCGCGAGAAACTGATCGTGGTCGCCTCGGCCGACGAAGATCTCGCCATTGCGGTCAGGACTCGTCATGGTCTTTCCTTCATAAATGTGCGTTTCCCGAAGCGTGGAACGTTACGCCGTGACGCTAAAGCGATGCGCCAGCGCCGACCATTTCGTCACCGGTCGAAAAACGTTGGCGGCGCGGAAAACTGGCTGCACATATTGCGGCTCGAGCGGAAGGCCGCCAGCGATAACCAGCAGCGGGACATTCTCAGAAAAGGCCTGCGCAACGCCCGGGAAAGCGTTCTCGATGCCGGGCCCTCCCTGGGCCGCGAACACGCCGTTGCGTTTGCCGCGTTTGACGCGCGAATAGCCGTCGGCGATACCGACGCCAACACGCTCTTGCCGACACAATATCGGTCGAATGTCCAACGCCGCACTTGCTTCGATCAGCGGATTGCGTGGATAGCTGGAGAGAAACTCCGTACCGTCGCGTTTAAGAATTTCGGCAATAACTGCGGCGCCGTTCATCTACGTCTCTTTCTTGGTTTTGTTCGCCCGACGCGAGTTGAGCACTCCGGATCAGCGCCGGCAACCATGCGGCAAAAGGCTTTCCCCTTTCAAAACCTCGCCAAATCCTGCCTCGTCACGAATTTCGCCACCGAACGGCAGCCGCGCGGCATCAATATCGACCCGAGCGGACAGTATCTTGTTGCCTCCGGCGAGAAATCGGATCGGCTCTCGGTCTACCGGATCGATCAAGTGAGCGGAAAGCTCGGCGACCCAATGCGCTATCCGGTGGGCAAGGGCGCAAACTGGATCGAGATCGTCGAGATGAAGTGACATTTTCTGCTGATATACTGCCGCCGTATCGACATACTGCCGTATCGACAGCATTTCGGGAGGGCGGGCCGATGCGACCATTTGAGGGAATCCGTGTGATCGATGTCACGCATGTGCTGGCCGGGCCTTTCGCGACCTATCAGCTCGCGGTGCTCGGCGCCGACGTAATCAAAGTCGAGCATCCCGATGATCCCGATCAGAGTCGCGGAGTCGGCAGCGACAAGGAGCTTAACCGCCGCAACATGGGCACTGCGTTCCTGACCCAGGCGTCGAACAAGCGCTCGATCACGTTGGATCTGAAGCTGGAGAAGGACCGCGATCTCCTGAAAAAGCTGGTAACCACCGCGGACGTGTTCGTAGAGAACTACCGCCCTGGCGCGTTCGAGGCGCTGGGCCTGGGATACGAGGCGATGGCGGCGATCAATCCGCGGCTGATCTATGCGTCTTTCTCGGCGTTTGGGCAACACGGGCCGCGTGGTACGCAAACGGCTTACGACCACGTGATCCAGGCCACCTCGGGCATCATGGCCATGACCGGGACCAAGGACCTGCATCCGATAAAGTTCGGCACGCCAGCGGTCGACTACGCCACTGGGACAACAGGCGCTTTCGCATTAGCCGCCGCGCTGTTTCAGCGCGAGCGCACCGGAAGAGGCCAGCGGATCGACATGGCAATGCTCGACGTGGCGATGATCCTAATGAGCTCGCATTTGACCGGCTATATGCGCAACGGCGCCCACCCCAAGCCTCATGGCAATAGCCATCCGCATGCGACGAATTCGGCTTATCCAACCAAAAACGGAATGGTGATGCTGGGCGCAAGCAACTTGCGCCAACAGCGCCGGTTATGGACCGTGCTCGGCCGTCCTGACATGATCAAGCGCACCAATGAAGAGCGTGAGGCCGATCATAAGCGCGAGGTCGAGATCCTCGCGGAAATCATGCTGACGCGCGCCGCCGAAGAATGGGAAGAGTTCCTGCAAGCACACCACGTGCCGGCCGCGCGCGTGCGGACGATGGGAGAAGCAATCGCCGATCCGCAGCTCGCGACCCGTGGCATCATTCACCGCCATGCCGTGGCCGCGGGGATCGATGGTGGATTGTCTGTGCCGCTGGCGGCCTTCACTTTTGCCCATGGCGGTCCGCGAATTGACACGCCGCCGCCCACGCTGGGACAGCACAACGAAGAAATTTTTGGCGAACTCGGCAAAGGCGCAGTGCCGCTCGAGACAGCGGCGATCCGGCCTTAAAGAAAGGCGCGAGGTGAT
>JBAUCK010000204.1:0-1551 GCA_049677525.1 Xanthobacteraceae bacterium | reverse complement strand
ACAAACAGGCGTAGTTCGATAGCATAATGTCCATATCGTCATCGCGCCATTCATCACGCCACATCGCTTCGGCGACCTGCGATGCCGAACATGCGTCGTTGCGTCTGACTGAGCATGCACGGCCGCTGCGCGACGGTCGCGAGCTTCAATCCTGTGCGGCGACAACTTCGTCACGATGCATTCCTGCCGCGCGTCTCAACGGTGCCACACACCGGCAGGCGGGCGAGAAACGTGACCGGACAAAATTGCGTCCACTCGAGGAGCATTTATGTCCGGTGGCGCATTTGTGTCCGCCTTCCCGACCACCCTGGAGCATTTATGTCCGGTTGACGTGATGCACATCGCGCATTTTTGTCCGGCACACGAAGTTAGGCGAGCGGACGCGGATTGCGTCTTGTGGGAGCTAACATGACTGCCTCTCTGCTTGGGCCGTCACGCGATTCACGCATGCCGGCTGCGATGAGCTAGTTCATGTCGTTGCTCCCTCACCTGATGAGCCGCTCGTCATGTGCGACGAGTGAGCGATAGAATGCCCCCCTGACCGCGCTCAACCGTTTGTTACGGTTGTGCACGGAAAAAGACGCCGTTGTGCACAAGATGCGGGGGAACGCACCATTCGAGACTATCGGTTCGCACCCACGGCTTCGCGGTAGCCGGCAGGTCGTGTTGGTAGATGTGTTGGAATCTCTACTTGCGTTCGCAGGAAATTATTGTAGAATCAAATACATAGCCTCCTGCTTCGTCTCCGGCCCGGGGAGCCAACAAAATCAAATAGTTAGCTCTTGATCGCATTTTTAGGGCCACCGTGCTTCGGGGCCACGCCCGGAGCCACAGCCAGCGGATTTGAATTCACAAACACCGGCCTTAGCTCGATCGATGGCTGCAGCCGCCCCTCAGCGAGCAACGCCTTTTGATTCCACTCGCGGGCCATTTGCAAAAAGCCGTCGCGTAGTTCGTCGGTGCCCACGGCATCTACCAATTTGATGCATTCCGCTGCGCGCCGACGATATTCCTCCGCCGTCATCATGACTCGTACCCACACGCCAACAGTCAACTTGCCGGACGGGACAAGATACCAGCGTCGTCCGGCAACCAATGACTATCACGCTTCGATTTGAGGCTTAGGTATGGCGACGCCGTAGCATCCGATCTGGCGCAGCCGGCTTAAGCGGCTTGGATTGTCATAGAATTGTCGCGGTGCGATGCGACAAAATCGGCATTCCAACTACCCTCAAAGATGCTCCTGCCCCGGCGCTTCCCACCCGCCGGGGCATTTTCGTTTTCGCAGGCAGTTCGGCTACCCGTAAGCCTGCGGCATGCGCTCGCCGCGGTGCGTGGCGTGCCATTCAATCTCGTCATATTCGAATGTCGATAGCAGGATTAATCCGTACCAAAGGTCGTCAACGCAGCCACCAGACGCATAGGCGGCGACGACAGCCTCGTGTCGGCGGCGTCGCGATCCGCGAATTCCACAACGGCGGCGTCGTCGTAAAAGATCGCGCCCGGTAAGTGCGGCAGCGTTCGCGTGGTATCGGGTCGAGGCAGATTTTG
>JBAUCK010000203.1:0-5172 GCA_049677525.1 Xanthobacteraceae bacterium | reverse complement strand
CCCCTGCTCAGAACGCGACCTCCGAAGACCGTTTCGTAAAATCGAAGCGATCGCTCGACATTGGTGACGGTGAGAAAGTGTGCGATGGTAATCCCATCCTGCGGCGGCATCTGATAGGTTTTCTGCTCGACTTGCACTTGGCTCATGATGGAGGACTCCTATTTGGACTCGGAGAACATAAAGTTGAGAGGCGCGTGGAATAATCTACCAATCGGTCACACGGAATGTTTGGCCAGGAAGGCAAGGATGAGCGTCGCGATATCGTCGTTCTTCTCGTCCAGGGCGAAGTGGCCGGCGTCGAGCAGGTGGATTTCGGCGTCCGGAAGATCGCGCTCGAACGCCTCAGCGCCGGGGCCGATGAACGAGGGATCGTTCTGCCCCCAGACCACAAGAACCGGTGGTCTGTGCTCGCGCAACCACGCTTGCCACGCCGGATACGACGCGACGTTTGTCCGGTAGTCGTACAGCAGATCGGCCTGGATCTCGGCTTGGCCTGGTCTCGACAGGTGGGCGTACTCGTCAGTCCAGGTATCCGGGTTATAGCGTTCGGGATGCGAGGTGCCGAGGGTGTGACGCTGTTCGGTCGCAGTGAGCGACACGAACGCATCGAACACTTCAGGATGCGCTTTCGGATCAGCCCAATATTGCGCAATGGCGGCCCACTTGGCGCCCAGGCCTTCCTTATACGCATTGGCATTCTGGATGATAAGCGCCTGCAGCCGCTCCGGATGTGCCGAGATGATGCGAAAGCCGGCCGGGCCGCCATAGTCATGAAGGTAGAAGATGTATTTGTTGATGTTGAGTTGCTCGAGAAGATCGTTGATCGTCTTGGCCAAATTGTCGAAGGTGTACACATACGACGATGGTGGCGGGGATTCACTCTGACCGAATCCTGGAAAATCCGGCGCTATCAGATGATAGCGTGTTGCGAGCAAGGGGATGAGCGTATCGAACTCGCGCGAGGAAGACGGAAATCCGTGCAGGAGCACGATCGTCGGCGCGTCGTTCGGACCAGCTTCGCGATAGAAAACTCCGACGCCATCAACCGTCTTGCGGTGATAGGTCGTTGTCGCGGACGTCGACTCTAGCGAAGCAGTTTGCGTACGACGACCAACAATTGACGCCGCTGCATCTGTCAGAGAAGCTCCACTAGTCACAATTTCGCTCCGGGCGCTCAGTCATTCCGCTTGATGTATATTACTTCGGTCGTCATCGAACTGATCACCCAAGAAAGCGCTGGCGTCAGATCAGGAGCTAAGCTGATGGAAATATCAGTCGTAGAATGCGGGGATGAGCTTTAGTGCGTCGGATTCCGTCTTATCGTGATTGATAAAAAATTTCGCCTTGTACGTTGCGATCATCCGCCTGATCCTTTCCATGGAGGCGATTGAGGCGGTCTTATCCGTGTTCAAGGACGGCACCGTGTCCTTTTCAAAATTCTCTTCCAGATGAACCACGTCACCAGACAGAATGATGAAGTCCGAATTCTTCAGATGCACCATCAATGATTGGCTGCCGGGAGTGTGTCCCGGTGTGGAAACCAAGGTAACACTGCCATCGCCAAATACATCTGTATCACTATCGAGCAGTCTAAGATGTTTTGGAGTGCCCATAAGCTTGCGTGCGAGAGCCTTCAGTCGATTGACGTTGTCGTTCGGGCCATCGGGAGAGCTGATCCATTCATACTCGGCCCGCTGCATCAGAACCGTTGAATCCGGGAACAAGCGAACATTGCCAATGTGGTCGCCGTGAGTATGAGACAGCGCAACATAGGTGATGTCGATTGTCTTAAGGCCAATCTCAGCAAGTTGATCAGTAAGTGTCTTATCCAAATGGTAGACGATCAATTTGGGTAGGGTTGACCAGCCTTTGGGGTCGTTCAACGCCGATTCAGGAACACCCGTATCCCAAAGTAACCATTGGTTTCCCCGCTGTATCAGCCAGCAAGTCGACGAGAACTGGATGCTGCGCCCGACATTTTCGCCGGGGGTCCAAACCGACTCGTCGTTCGCGAGGGAGTGACCGCCATCCAGCCGATAAAGCTTGTCGACGAAGCCAGCCGCGGCTGGGTTCGGCAGCCTCGAGTGAGCGGTTGCGGTCAGCGTGCTATCTAGCGACATATCCGAGCCTCCGGTCAAAAACCCTAACTAGCTTAGAGCCCGCGCGGGGACTCCCCGAAGATGTGACTACTTGCCGGCCGATCTCTACGATGCCCGAGCGCCGGATTTTAGAGCTGATTTTCGTGCCTACCGATGGCACCAGGCTGCCAATTGATAGGTAACGGCGAGTTCGGTGCGTTGCGGTTTTTTTGGCACCCAAGTCAAGCAAGCCGCTTAACAATTGAGGGAGAGGTTATGCTTCGTCGGGGTGGGTGTCGATGAAATCGTCGATCACATGTCCGGTAGCGGACATAGGCGACATGAAGGTTGCACCCTCGGCCCAATGGCCAACAGGTCATGGCACGGCGATGCTTAACGGTGTGTCGATCGCAAATTTTTCGGCACCGGTGATGTACAACAGCGCGCAAGCTCATCAGTCGTGCGCGAGCCGACCTCGGCGTGAACGTGATTCGGACTTTCGTTTCAGACACGACAGTAATTCTCGATGTGCCTCTTACTAGCGCGTCGGCTATATTACCATCCGAGGGGTTAATTCGCGAGCAGAGTAAGGAGGCACTATGGGCGCGTTGACCAGCTTCGAAATCGATATCCGGCCGCTTTTTACGCAACGAGATATTCAGGGGATGAGCAAGGCGTTCAACCTCGCGAATTATGATGACGTAAAGATTCATGCCGCTGCGATCTTAGATCGCATTCGCGGCATTGGCGGCGCGGTCATGCCGCCACCACCACCGAAAGGAGAAGGTCCCTGGGCACAGTCTCGCGTCAGTCTTTTCGCTAAATGGGTAGCGGATGGCTGTCCGCCTTAGCGACCCTCGAGGGCTGACAGCTAGTTGTTCGACCAGATATTTTGCCGCCATCTCGACGCGCCGCTTCATGGCGACCACCTGTTCGATCTGCTCCGATTTGGTTGTTACCACGCCCAGCACGGCCGCGGTGCCCTCGCGTACGAAGCGCAGCACGTCGAAGCTGCCGGCGCGCTCGCTGTCGTATTCGAGAAGCAGCCGTTGGTGCTTCAATTGGAACAGCTTCTCCGCGATGCTGTCGTAGTGGCCGTCACGGTGCCATTGTGCCCGCACCTTGCCGCTCGCGTCGATGCCGCGCGGGTTGCCGCGGCAGATATGCAAGCCGAAAGTCACGCCGGGAAAACCTTCGATCACGGCATTTTCGGCCCGGATCGCCCGATCGAGATTCGTCCGGATCATCGCCGCGGGCCCTCATGCGTTCGAGCGAGACCTTGTCGACATAGGCCGTGAAACCCGGCGCGTCCATGTGCACATGGCGGCAGCCCGCGTCCACCAGTTCCCGGATCATCACGCGCTGGATCGCAACCACGTCGGCAATGCATTCGTCGAGACCGCTATAGACCGCCTTTGATTTCTCCCCGGCGAAACGCTGCGCGGCTACTGCCGTTTCAGTTGGTGGGCTCTTTTCAAATCCGAAGGCTTCGATGGGATCGTCTACAAGAACCTGCTATCGGACGATGGCTTCAATCTAGCCATTTTCGACCTGGACGATGCGAGCGTCATTCAGTGCGAGCTGTACAAAGTGACCTCGATCGACTTTGATTTTCGGAACGTCCGCTCCATCGCCAGCACGAGCGGCTAAAATTGTGAGCCTGTTAACGAAATCATCCATCAACGCCGGGATTTTACAAACCGCATTGGCCAGACCACCGAAATATCTGAGCGGGAAATCATCTCAAGACACTGCGCGCGAACACCTCTCAGCTTTGGGTGTACAAATCGACACTACTTCTGCTGCAAAATTCTCTTCCACGACAGAAATCCCGTTAAAGGCAGTGAATGGCGAATTTGTTGTGCCAGTGGAGATAAATGGTGTCATTACTCTGAACTTCGTTGTCGATAGCGGCGCCACTGATGTGTTTGTCCCGTCCGACGTCGTAAGTACATTGATGCGAACCGGCACGATTGAACGATCGGATTTTATTGGAACACAGACCTATATCTTGGCCGACGGCTCTGAGTCGCCATCAAATACGTTCATTATTAGATCCTTGAAGATCGGCAACGCGCGAGTTGAAAACGTTACAGGCAGCGTCTCACTGGCGAAGGGGAGCCTTCTATTAGGTCAGTCATTCCTTGAGCGATTTAAGTCATGGTCTATCAACAACACGACGCACGATCTCGTTCTAGAGCTTCCGTAGTGCGTCAAATTCCCAGCGAGGGGATAGATCATATTCTCTCATCGCTTCTGCGAGTGGGCACAGCCCAGTTCCACATCTCATCCATTGTGAGGCCGTTGATGCCACGTATCGGTTGCGGTTCTGGCTTTTTGACCCCCGCATTCATGCGATCTAGGATTTGACCAATGAGACCCAACGCGTCGACATGATCATCGTGCTTGCCGGCCGGGAAGCTCAGAAGCTCACTGCGCAGGGTCGGATACCAAGATTCGGCTGTGGGAACGTAAAGCCCGTTCATTGCCATGCGCCCGCGAATAGATTGCGCCCTGACTGATTTATCGCCCCGTGTTGGAAACTGCGCTCTAGCGACGTAGGCTTTGCGCTCGCGCAATCTGCGTTCAAGAAAAGGGCCGACACTCGCCTTTATCTGGCCCTGCTCCTCAGCCCAGCCGATCGGCCTCCACAGTTCGACGAGATCGCAAAAGGCTTCGATCCACTTATCGGGCGTCGTTTGGGCGCGCCATAAGTCAAGCAGATAAATGCGCCATTCCGGATCAACGCCGACAATCACGTGAACGGTGTGGTCCCCCCCGTTTTCGGTCACCGCGTAATCAGACGCGCCGTAAATCTTGAGCGTTTCGCGCGCTGGCGGCTTGGTGTATGGCTTGAGCCATTCGGCTTGGAAATAATTTCCGGTCTCTGGCGTCGGCTGCTGTTGGTAAAGGGCAGACCAAGTGCGGGCCGGTGTCTTGGTGGCCGCCTCTAGTAGCTGATTGCCGTATCCGTAATCGTCATCATCCCAGAGCGGCTCATGAAGTTTGCGCCCCAGTGGGTCGTTCGGTTCGGCCAAGGCCGGCAAACAAACCACCCGCCACTCTTCGTGATTAAGTGCGCGGCCCGCGAGGT
>JBAUCK010000202.1:0-16098 GCA_049677525.1 Xanthobacteraceae bacterium | reverse complement strand
CCGAGAGCGATGACGAACGCGCCAGTCCAGCGCCAATAAGCGAGCGTCACCGGCGGCACATGGCCGGCAACCGCACGGCCAATCACGATATTGCCGGCCCAGAACAGATTGGTGAGGAACAACAAGGCCCAAGCGGAGGACCAAGCCGACGACAAGGCGCGACGCGCGAGCCATCGCAGCGGTGACGAAGCTTCATGTGCCGGAAAAGCACCGTCGGAAGGGGATGTCATGAAGAAATTCAGGGTCCTCGGCACGCCCCACACGCGCCAGCCATGCATGCAACCATTGCTGTCCGGGCAAGTTCGGCCGAAACCGAAGCGCCCGCGCTCCATTGTGCACTACTGGTATCCGATTGAGGCCCAATCTTAGCCCGTACCCAGCCGGGCCTTGATCCAGTAACCGCCCCTTAAATGCCGCGCTTTACGGTGATTTCCAGCGTCCGGTGGGGTCAATTGGCGCTGGGAGCGGGTTCCAAAGGTTATGGCGTGGCGAGAAGGACGTAAGCGCGCAAGCGGCTTAAGCCTGGATCTGCGGCTGACGCCCGCCGACCGCGCCGGCGGTCCGGCCAAAAGCCGTGGTGATACGGGCCGCGCCGAGACCGGCCGCCGCCGCGTCAAATCGAAGCCGCCGCGCGAGCCCAAAAAACGCAAAAGCAGCGGCAAAACCCGCTTCGGTATCGGCCGTATCGTCTATTGGGGCGCCGTTCTCGCACTCTGGGGCGTGATCGCCGGCATCGGCGTCATCATCTGGATCGGCGCGCATCTGCCGCCGATCGAACAGCTTGAAATTCCGAAGCGCCCGCCTTCGGTGCTCATTCTCGGCGGCAACGGCGCGACGCTGGCGACACGCGGCGACATGGGCGGCGCCGCGGTGCCGCTCGCCGAATTGCCGCCTTATGTGCCGAACGCCTTCATCGCCATCGAGGACCGCCGCTTCTATTCGCATTTCGGCATCGATCCGCTCGGCATTTTCCGCGCCATCGTTCGCGACATTCTGCGCCGCGGCGCCTCGCAAGGCGGCTCGACATTGACGCAGCAACTCGCCAAGAACCTGTTCCTGACGCAGCAGCGCACGCTGTCGCGCAAGGCGCAGGAGGCGGTGCTCGCGCTCTGGCTCGAGCACAAATACTCGAAGAAGCAAATTCTCGAGCTCTATCTCAACCGCGTCTATTTCGGCGCCGGCGCTTACGGCGTCGAAGGCGCGGCGCAGCGCTATTTCGGCAAATCGGCGCGGAAATTGACGCTTGCCGAAGCCGCGATGCTCGGAGGCCTCGTGCAATCGCCGTCGCGGCTTGCGCCCAACCACAATCCCGAAGGCGCCGAGCGCCGCGCCGCTGTCGTGCTCAACGACATGCTGGAGCAGAAAATGATCTCGGCCGATGCCGAGAAGGCGGCGCTGGCGCATCCGGCGCGCGCGGTGCAGCCGTCCGGCGGCAGCTCGGCCAATTATGTTGCCGACTGGGTCATGGATGCGGTCGACGATCTGATCGGCACCTTCGATCAGGATATCATGGTGCAGACCACGATCGATCCGAATTTGCAGAGCGCTGCCGAACAGGCGCTCGACGACACGCTGACCCAGAAGGGCGACAAGTTCAACATTTCGCAAGGCGCGCTGGTGGCGATGACGCCCGACGGCACGGTGCGCGCGCTGGTCGGCGGCAGAAATTACGGCGAGAGCCAATTCAACCGCGCCGTCGACGCCAAGCGCCAGCCGTGCTCCTCGTTCAAGCCCTTCGTCTATCTCACCGCGCTCGAACGCGGGCTAACGCCGGACAGCGTGCGCGACGACGCGCCGGTCCAGGTCAAGGGCTGGAAGCCGGAGAATTTCGAGCGGCAATATGCCGGTCCGGTGACGCTGACGCAGGCGCTTGCCAATTCGCTCAACACCGTGTCGGTGCGGCTCACGCTCGAGGTCACGCCGGAAGCCGTGGTGCGCACCGCCTATCGCCTCGGCATCACCTCGATGCTCGAGCCCAATGCCTCGATCGCGCTCGGCACTTCGGAAGTGGCGCCGATCGAAATGGTGACCGCCTATTCGACTTTTGCCAATGGCGGGCTGGCGGTGACTCCGCATGTCGTCACTCGCATCCGCGCGTCGGACGGCAAGGTGCTCTACGATCGCGCGGCGCAGCCGCTCGGCCACGTCATCGATGCGCGTTACGTTGGAATGATGAATACGATGCTGCAACAGGTGCTGCTGTCGGGCACCGCGCGCGGCGCCAATCTTCCGGGCTGGCAGGCCGCCGGCAAGACCGGCACCAGCCAGGATTATCGCGACGCCTGGTTCATCGGCTACACCTCGCATCTCGTCACCGGCGTCTGGCTCGGCAATGACGACAATTCGCCGACCAAGAAAGCAGTCGGCGGCGGGCTGCCGGTCGAGGTCTGGAGCCGCTTCATGCGGGTAGCGCATCAAGGCGTTGCGCCGACACCGCTGCCGGGCCTCGAAAACGGCGGCTGGTTCAATTCCAATCCGCAACAACCTGGCCTGCAGCCGCCCGCGCCGATCGGCGTACCGATGGCGACCAACCGCTACGGTCAGCCGAGTTATCAGCCGGGCTATCAACCGGGTTATCAGCAAAACGCGCAGAACAATCAGCAGAGCGACGGCCCGCTCGATTTCCTGGAAAAATTGTTCGGGCGTTGAGCCTGCAGATCTAGGCGCGACGCCGGCGATCAGATCACGAGAAAATCATGGTTCTTCAGCGGCAGCGAGCGCACGCGCTTGCCGGTCGCGGCAAAGATCGCATTGCACAGAGACGGCGCCAAAGGCGGCACCGGCGGCTCGCCGACGCCGCCCCAGAAGCCACCGCTTGCCGCCACCACCGTCTCGACGCGCGGCGCGTCGGCCAGGCGCAGCATTTCATAGCCGTCGAAATTCGATTGCTCGGTGCCGCCATTGGCAATGGTGATCTCGCCATACAGCGCAGCCGTCAAAGCATAAACCACCGCACCTTCGGTCTGCATCTCGATCGACAGCGGATTGACCGCATAGCCGGGATCAATGGCTGAAATGACGCGGCGGACGCGCAGCCGGCCGCGCTCGCAGGAAATTTCGGCGACCTGCGCGCAATAGGTGCCGCAGGCGCGGCTTAACGCAATGCCGCGGAACACACCGGACGGCGGCGGCGAATCCCAGTCGGCTTTCTTCGCCGCGGCGTCGAGCACCGCGAGATCTTTCGGCGAATTGGCAAGGAGCTTGCGGCGATAACGATAAGGATCGATGCCGGCTTCATGCGCCATCTCGTCGATGAAGCTTTCCTTGTAGAACGCATTCTGCGTGTAGTTGATGGCGCGCCAGACGCCGAGCGGCACTTGCGTCGAGCGGATGGCATAATCGACGAGATAATTCGGCACGTCATAGCCCATCTCGTCGCCGAGCCCGCTGATATAGGTCCAGTCGATGACGTTCGGGATGAAGGCCGGCACCAGCGATGCGACGAACGACGGTCCGGCGAGACGGATCGTCAGCGCCACCGGCATGCCGTCGGCATCGAGGCCGGCGGCGAGCCGCGCCATGCTGAACGGGCGATAGAGATCGTGCTTGACGTCCTCTTCGCGCGTCCAGACGAGTTTGACCGGCTGCTCGACTTCTCTGGCGATGAGCACCGATTGACGGACATATTCCTGGATCGGCGCGCGCCGGCCGAAGCCGCCGCCAAGCATCATGCGATGCATGGTGACTTGATCGTTCGACACGCCGGCCGCAAGCGCCGCGGTCGCCACCGCGGTGGCCGGGTCCTGGCTCGGCGCCCAGATCTCGACGCTGCCCGGCTTCACATGGGCGGTGCAGTTCTGCGGCTCCATGGTCGCGTGCGCCAGAAACGGCACGCCGTAATCGGCCTGCAAATGTTTGACGGCGCCGCCGAGCGCGGCCGCGGCATCGCCGCGCTTGTGGCCGACCTGCGCCGACGGCGAATCGAGTCCGCCGCGCACCAGTTCGGCAATAGCCGCGCTCGACAGAGCGCTATTGCCGCGATCGTCCCACGTGACTTTCAGCGCTTCGGCCGCGCATTTGGCACGCCACCAAGAATCCGCGATCACAGCGACCGCGTCGTCCATGCGCACGACGCGGCGCACGCCTTTCATGCCGGCGATCGAACTTTCGTCGATGGATTTCGGCGTGCCCCTGAACACCGGACAATGCACGAGCGCGGCATAGAGCATGTCGGGCAGCCGGACATCGATGGCATAGATCGGGGTGCCGGTGACCTTGTCGCGGACATCGAGCCGCTTCCGCGGCGTGCCGGCGAGCTTCCACTGGCCCGGCTCTTTCAGCCTGATGTCGGTCAACGGCTCGACAGCGGCGGCCGCTTCGGCGACTGCGCCGTAGCTCAAAGTGCGTCCGCTCGGGCTATGGGTGATGATGCTGTTGCTCGCCACGCACTGCTCCGCCGGCACATTCCAGCGCGCCGCGGCAGCGGTGATCAGCATGTCGCGCGCGGCGGCGCCGGCCTGCCGCAAATAAAGTTGCGAGGATGCGATCGAGCGGCTAGCGCCGGTGGAGGTGTCGCCCCAGGCATTGTTGCGCCGCGTGTTCTCGCTCGGCGTCACCAATTGCGTGCGCACCTTCGACCAGTCGCATTCAAGCTCTTCGGCGACCAGCATGGCGAGCCCGGTCAGCGCGCCCTGCCCCATTTCGGAATGCGCGACGCGGATCGTAACCGTGTCGTCGCGCGCGATGGTCAGCCAGCAGTTGATTTCGGCAGCGGCCGCGACCGGGGCTGAGACAGCCGTCAGCGCGAGCTCGAAGGGGACGGCAAAACCCAGCGCCAGGCCGCCGCCGACTGCGCTCGCGCCAATAAGGAAGGAACGGCGATTGGAACCGCCGCCAGACCTCATGAACAACCCCCTGATTTACCGACAGAATTATGCCAGATTCCGGCCGGACATCCACCCGGAAATGCACCCCAAAACGCGCGTCCGCAAAGCCAGACGAAATAAAGCCCAGCCACAATGGGCTGACAATAAACTACGATTGCCGGCGAAAAAAATCACATTGCGGGGAATCACCCAATGCCTGTGTCTATGTCCGCCGATCCCACCCCCTCCACACTCGAACACCGCCTGCGCGCCATCGAGGACCGCCTCGCCATCTACAATCTGATCGCCAGCCACCCGCCGAGCGCCGATACCGGGGCCAGGGCCTATGCCGAAGCCGTCTATGTCGAGGACGGGATCTTCGACCGCGGCGCCGAGCTTTCGAGCTGGGCGGGCAATACCGCGATCGGCGCCAACCTCAAAAGCGAGGGCCACCAGGCCGCCATTGCCGGCGGTCTCGCCCATTTCACCGGGCTGCCCTATGTGGCGATCGACGGCGACGAGGCGGTCGTCATTTCCTATCTGCAGATCCTGACACCAAAGAAATCCGGCGAGCCGGTCGAAGTGCCCAATCACGGCGCCTCACGCGGCTATCACATCCATCGCGTGGTGACCAATCGATGGGAACTCGTACGCACGCCGGACGGCTGGAAGATCAAGCGGCGCACACTGCGCCTTGTCGACGGCTCGGAGCCCTCGCGCGAGATTTTGCGCGGCGCGCTTGGCGCTTATGCAGGGTGACAGATGACATTTGCTCCTGCTTTTCAGCGACTGCGCAGCTCATTCCTGGAGTCCGCCGGGACCATCGTTTTTGGCATGGAGGACGGTACGGTTTCGATCTTCGGCCTGGTCTTCGGCGTTGCCGCTACAACGTCCAACCCCAAGACCGTTCTGATCGCGGGTGCGTCGGGCGCGGTCGCAGCGGCCGTCTCAATGATGGCGGGAGTCTATCTCGATGCCGAAACGACACGCGACGAACTGGCGGCGCGGCATGTGGCCCTCGAGTCGGCACAGCCACCTGACGGAAACTCTGCACCGCTCGTGCTTCGCTTGACGGCAGCGGGCCTGACACACGAGCAGTCTTCTGCGCTCTCTCGTGCCGTCGCGCATGATCGCACCGCCCTCGGAGGTCTCCTCGTGGCGCTAGATGGCGGCGCAAAGAGCGCTATCAATCCTGGGATACAAGCCATCTGGATGCTGCTGGCCGACTTTCTCGCGGCAGCGGTACCCATTCTACCGTTCGTCTTTCTTCCCATCGCCACAGCGCGCGTGACATCCGTTGCAGTCACGACCGCGCTTTTGATCTTGCTGGGCATTGGGCGCGCCTGGATCGCAAAGGGCAATATGACGCGTACGATCGCGGAAACCGTCACCGTCGGTGTTGCCGCGGCCTTGGCCGGAGTCGGGATCGGCGTCCTCATCGACCGGACGTTCAGCGGATGAGCGTGTGCTGCCGTTTCTAGCGGCCCGGATTGAAATCCTGGTTCGGGAACGCGGACGCATCGGGAAGCTTGATCACCACGAAGGGATGGTCGAGCGAGCCGTGGCAGGCATTGCAGCCTTGGGTGAACTGGTCGTAGGCGGCGGCGAATTTCTTCGGATCTTGCTGCTTGATCGCGTCGTCGACGGCGGCGAGCGGCTGTTTCAATGCGGCATCGACCAGATCGGCGACCGGATAGCCGCGAAACTTCGGCTGCGCCTTGATGATGCCGGCGAAGGTCTGCCGGATTTCGACAAGCGCGTAAGCGGCAAGCGGCCAATTGCCGGCGTGGCCGGCAATGCCGAGCTTCAAATGGCGCGGCTGCACCAAGGTGTTCATCATGTCGCCCATGGTCATCGCATAAGGCACCGGCGGCGCCGGCGCCTCTTGCGTCACACCAACGCCGCGGGCGGCGATGAGCAAGATCGCCACCGCCGAACCGGCCAGTAAGATTTGTTTGTTCATTGCGGCCTCCTGTGCGGTCCCTTGCACGGTCTCTCGCGCGGCTCAGTCCAGCGGCTCGAGCCGCAGGATTTCGGCGCCGTGATTATTGCCGGCCCAGAACGTCACCGGATTGGTTGAATTGTCGACGAAGACGCGCCGGATATTGGTCGGCCGCGGCAACAAATATTCGATGCCCTTGCCGCCCTGCGGATCGAAACGCAGCACGCGATCGCTCGCCATGCCGCCGCTCCACAGCTCGCCGTTCTTGTCGCGGAACGCGTCGTAGGGATAAGTGTGCGGCGTCGGCACGTCCCATTCCTTGAATGTCTCCGCCTTGATGTCGAACATCGCAAGCTTGTCGGCGGCGAATTCGGTGAACCATAGCCGGCCCTGATCGTCGAGCATGGTGCGGCGCGGCCGCGATTTCTCGGTCGGCGTTGGAAACAGCGTCGGTTCGCCGGTCTTGGCATCGACCCGGCCAACCGCCTCGCCGCCGAAATCCATGAAGTAAAGATTATTCGCCTTGTCGGCCGCCATGCCATAGGGCGCATGGACGTGGCCCTTGCCGAGGAAGGCGAACGGATCGATGCGCTCGTAGCTGCCGGTTTTCAGATCGAGCCGCATGATCGACTGGCGCGCCACGTCATTGGTCCAGACTTTGCCGTCGACATTCGCCGATCCCGGCATCACCATGGATTGCTGCATGGCGTCGTCGTCGAGATCGGCCGGCAACGGAAAGATCTTGAAGGTCTTGCTCTTCGTATCGAAGCGGGCGAGCCCGGTCTGAAACATCAAAGCGAGCCACAGATTGCCGTCGGCATCGGCCTCGAGATCGAGCGTGCCAGCCGGGAAAGCGGGCTTGGACATGGGAATTGGATATTCGACGACCGCGCCGCTCTTGGGTTCGAGCCGGCCGAGAAAATTCTCGACGAAATCCGAATACCAGACATACCCGTCGCCGTTTTGGCCGTCGCGAACGACGCGCACGTCATGCGGCGCAATGGTCTTTTCCGGCATGTCGTATTCGGTAATGACGACGCGGGTGGCGCGGCCCTTGGGGCGCGGCAGCGTCCGCAATTTGTAATTCCAAGTCGGTGAATGTGTCGTCGGTGAACCTGTCGGGGCATGCGACAGATTGATCGTCGCCAGATAAGCGGCGAGCTTGCGCACCGAATCGTCATTGACGTCGCGCGCGGCGACGCGGGACTGCACGCGCGCCTGTGTCGTGTTGTTGGCATATTGCGCCATGCGCTTGAGCACCGGGACGAAAGCGTCGGCGTCATAAGTCGAGCGCGCGATGCGCTCAAACGTATGACAGCTCATGCACTCGATCAGCGGCCGCTTCTGCTCGGCTGTGCCGGGCATGCTCATGAACCATTCGGTATTGGTGAGTTGGGCGGCGAGATCTGACGTCTGGCGCAGCCTGATCGCGACATTGGCCGCCGACGTGCCGAGATCGACGGCGTGCAGCCCGTCGAGCTCATAGCCGGTGGCGCGGATGCGCAGTCTATAGTGCCCGCTCCGCAAACGTCCGTCGGGAAAACGGAAATGCCCGCTGGCGTCGCTGACGACGGTGGTGCTGATCGGCGAGTCGTCCCTTTGCGCCGTCACCAGCACGCCTTCCATCGCGCCTTCCGCGGCAGAGGTGACGGAGCCGGTCAGCATCTGCGCACTGCAAGGAGCCGCATGAAGAGCAAGGAGAAGCGCGGCCGCGGCGAAGCAATACGCGGTTTTCATGCGTTACTGTTTCTGCAAAGTGCAGTCGATTTCGACCGGGTCCTTGAGGTCGGCCTGGCCGCGCCGCACCACATTGGCTTGGCCATAGCCGTCCTTGGCGCAGGAAATGTCGACGGTCTTGGGATCAATCTCCTTGGCGAACCCCGGAATTTTGTAGATGCCCATGCTGTTGGAGCGTGTCACCAGCGAGCCACCGGCCTGCGGCGCCGCGGTGACGCGGGCACCGGGGACCGGCGAGCCGTCGGCATCGCGCACGAAGCCGAAATAGGACGGGCCGTCGTTGTTGTCGCTGTCCTCGCCGAAATTCACGCCGCCGGCGCGCGCGGACGGCACGGCCGATATCAGCACAATAGCGGCGGCCATCGAAGCGACGAACAGCCAGCGACGACCCGACACCATTGCGACCTCAATGCGTGAAATAACCGCTGAGCAAATACATGATCGCCGCGATCATACAGACCGGCACCACCCAAGCGAGACAGGACCACAGCTTGCGGCCAAGTCCTTGCTTGCCGACAAGTCCTTGCTTGCCGACAAGTCCTTGCTTGCCGACAAGGCCTTGCGGCAGGAAAGCTGCAATCAGGCCGAGCACGGCGGCGACGATGGCTGAAGTTGCGATCCAGCCATACCAATACATCGTCGGGCCGTCTGACGCGGAATGATTGAACAGGGTCCACTCGCCGACCGCCGGCCCGTAGGAGAACACCGGCCAGTTATTGCGCAGCGCGATGTAATAGGCGACGGCGTAAACCGCGGCGAAGGTGATGACGAAGATCCGGAAACGCGGCGAGTTTCTCAAGCCGGGATGCTTGCTGGAAGCGCTCATGTGCCTAATCCGCGAATGTTATTGGCGATGTGGCCTGCAAGAAACGCCCACCAGACGATGAAGGCCAGGAGCGCGGTCAGCGCTTTTCGTGTCAGCCCGTCGTTTTCGTCGAGCGGCTGCCGCCAAAAATACCAATAGGCCGGCAACAGCGCCAAGCCGATCGCGATCAGGTGTTCCTTGATCTCGAAAGCGCCAAACGATTTCCAGAAGTGGCCTTGTTCGAGCGTCAGCCGCGCGGTGATGCGGTAATTGGTGTAGATGAAAGCGCCGAGCGCCGCCGTCACCAGATAGAGCGCGATCACGGCATTGGCATAGTTCGCCGAGCCCACCGCGCGGAAACGCGACACGAAATTCGCCGCACCCGCCCGCACCGGCGCCCAGACGCTGACGACCTGGTGCGTAACAGCCCCTAACAGCAGAAACGCCAAAAGTCCGTGTGTGATCACCAAGGCGATCCACATTCATTCCTCCCCGACCCGTTGCCGCGCCATCTGTGCGGCGCTTCTTGCACTACGGCGACGAACCCATCCCCGTTGGCGCGACTTTAGCGCGCCCGGCCGCGGCCGAGAATAGCGTTATGCGTTGGGATCATAGCGGACCGGCGATCAGCTCTCGCCGCCGTATTTCGCGCCGAGGTCGCGCTGGATCATCGAGCGGATGAACGGATCAGGATCGTTCCCGAGATAGTCGGTGCTGTTATAGACCGGGCCACAAGGGAAGAGGTTGCCCCCACGGCAGGAGGAAACCGTGCCGGCCGCCGGCGCCGTGTGTTTTGTTCGTTTGGCTTCGATTGCCACGTCGGCGCTCGAGGCCAGCGTTGCAGCAAGGCCGATCGTCTGGACTAGCCACAAGACATTGCGTGCCATAGCCGTAGCTCCGAGCATGACAAAACGTCGTACGGATAGAGAACCCCCAAGCGCCGGTTTTATTCGGTGCGCGTTGAAGGTGGCTCGCAACATCGTGATTGCGCTTCAAACAGCGGCACTTTGCTAGTGGTGCGCTTCGCTGTCGAGATGCGCTAGCTGGGTCGGGTCATAACGCTCGCCTAGCGTCAGTGCCGGCGACACCGCGGCATCGATGCGCGCGAGATCGGCGGTCGTCAGCGACAAGGCGAGCGCGCCCAGGCTTTCGGCAAGCTGGGTGCGGCGGCGCGCGCCGATCACCGGCACGATATCGGAGCCGCGCGAGCGCACCCAGGCGATGGCAAGCTGCGCCGGCCTCGCGTTCTTTTTGCCGATCTGCGCCAATGTCTCGACGAGACTCAAATTCTTTTCTAGATTGCCTTGCGCATAGCGCGGCATGCGGATGACGCGGATGTCACCTATGCTGTCGGAAGACGGTACCCGCCCGCTCAGAATGCCGCGCGACAGCACGCCATAGGCGCTGATCGCGATGCCGAGTTCACGCGTCACTGGCAGAATTGCGGATTCGATGCCGCGGCTCATGAGCGAATATTCGATCTGCAGATCGCAGATCGGATGCACCGCATGCGCGCGGCGGATCGTGGCCGGGCCCACTTCCGAAAGGCCGATGTGACGCACGTAACCGGCGCGCACCATGTCGGCGATGGCGCCGACCGTGTCCTCGATCGGCACCGCCGGATCGAGCCGCGCCGGGCGATAGATGTCGATGTAATCGGTGCCGAGCCGGCGCAGCGTATAGCTAAGAAAATTTTTCACGGCCACCGGACGGCAATCATTGCCGCCCCAGCCGCCGCCCGGCTCGCGCAGCGCGCCGAATTTCACCGAATAGACCAGGCGCGAGCGCGCAACGCCGTCGAGCGCGCGGCGGATCAGCATTTCGTTGTGACCCATGCCGTAGAAATCGCCGGTGTCGATCAAGGTGACACCGGCTTCGACGGCGGCGCGCAGCGTCGCCACGCTCTCGGCCTCGTCTGACGGACCATAGATGCCCGGCGACATGCCCATGCAGCCGAGCCCGAGAACCGAGACTTCCGGACCGTCGCGGCCCAGTTTGACTTTTTGCATCGCGCCTGCTTTTTGCTCGTACCGCGTCGGTGAAGCCGCGTCAGATATAGACGCTCTTCATCTGCGCTTCCGGATAGCGCAAACCTGCCGCCGCACCGATCGGGATGGCGTTCGACATCTGCGCCAGCTCGGCAGCGCTGAGGTGGACATCGAGCGCGCCGATATTCTCAAGAAGCCGCGCTTTCTGCTTGGTGCCGGGGATCGGAATGATGTCGTCGCCTTGCGCCAAGAGCCAGGCGAGGACGAGCTGGCCGGTGGTGCAGTTCTTCGTCTTTGCCAGCTCCTCAAGGCGCTGCGCCAGCGAAATATTGGCGTCGAGATTGTCGCCGGAAAACCGCGGATGCCGCCGCCGCGCATCGGTCTCGGCGAGCTGGATGCCGCCGGTGAGAAGGCCGCGGCCGAGCGGCGAATAGGCGACGAAGGCGATATTGAGCGTGCGCGTCGTCGCCAGCGTATCTTCGGCGTCGGCGCGGTAGATCAGCGAAAGCTCGTTCTGCACCGCGGCAAGCGGATGCGTCGCATGCGCGCGGCGGATCGTGGCGGGGCTCGCTTCGCTGATGCCGAGCGCGCGCACTTTGCCCTGTTGCACGAGCTTCGCCATGGCGCCGACCGTATCCTCGATCGGCACATTCGGATCGATGCGGTGCTGGTAATAGAGATCGATCACATCGACGCCGAGACGCTTGAGGCTTTTCTCGCACGACTCGATCACGAAGTCCGGACGGCCGTCGGCGAATTTGCCGTCGCGGCCGCCGAGATTGCCGAACTTTGTCGCAAGCACCACGCTGTCGCGGCGGCCTTTAATGGCCTTGCCGACCAGCTCTTCGTTATGGCCGGCGCCGTAGGCGTCGGAACTGTCGAGCAAGGTCACGCCGTTGTCGAGAGCGGCGTGAATGAGCGTAATGCCCTCGTCATCACCGGTCTTGCCATAGATGCCGGACAGCGACATGCAGCCGAGGCCGATGGCGGAAACTTTCATGCCGGAAGAGCCGAGAACGCGCTGGGGAAGAGTTTTTGTCATGATGATACTTTCTGACGATGCTTTCGTTAAGAGTGACGAGGTCGATGTAGGCTTGGCGAGACCTCCCTGCAATGCCGTGACGGTACGGAGCGTGCTTTACGACAGAGCGATGACGTTCAGTTCCTCCGCTTGTCCTTGCGTATGATCTTTTCCACCGCGCGAAATTCGCCGGAAGCCGATTTGCGCGCCGAGGTTTCGATCGCCCGGTAAATTTTGATGATGCGCTCGCCGACCGGCGTGATCACGGCACCGCCGCCGTGACGGCCGCCGGTGATGCCGGTCACTGCGGGTTCCTGCAAGGCGGCATTGATCTGTTCGACCAGAAGCCAGGCGCGGCGATAGGACATGCCGACCTGGCGCGCACCCGCGGAAATCGAGCCGGTATCGCGGATCGCTTCAAGGAGCGCGATCTTGCCCGGACCGATGCGGTCGCCGCTGGTCAGATCGAGCCGGATGCTCAAGCGCGTCTCGGTCATGGATCACTCGCTGCTCATCGTTCACTCGCGCCCATGGTTCACTCGCTGCGCAAGGTCTCGTTGCTACCTATGTTGCGCAGGCGGAAAAAATCTCGGCCGCTCGCGCGCCGGCTCGGGGGGCCGCGTCTTTCGTCTGCGCGCGGAATTCAGCCACCGACATATCCCCGGGGGGCGCGTCTATTGCATAACCGACGTACCATTTTTCGAGCGTGGCGGCATCGGCTTCCAGATGAAATTGCAACGCGAGAGCTTCGTCGCCGAAGGCAAAGGCCTGATTCTGATAATTGTCGTTGGAGGCGAGCCGCACCGCGCCGGACGGCAGATCGAAGGTGTCGCCATGCCAATGCACGACCTTGGCGCCGTCTTCGGCGAGCGGGCGCAGGCAGGATTGCCGTCCCTCCGCGCTCAGTTCCACCCGGCCCCAGCCGACCTCACGGACCGATCCGGGAAACACGCGGGCGCCGAGCGCCCTGGCCATGAGCTGAGCGCCGAGGCAGATGCCGAGCGTCGGCCGTTTCTGGGCCAGCCGCCGCTCCAGAATCGCGATCTCTTCTGCGAGGAACGGATAGGTGTCGGTTTCATAGGCGCCGAACGGACCGCCGAGCACGATGAGCAGATCGGCCGATTCGATCGCCGGAGCGCCAAGATCGTCGTTCGCGCTCTCGCGATAGGACGCATCCCAGCCTTCGCTGCGCAAGATCTGAGCAAGCAGCCCCAGATCCTCGTATGCGACATGACGCAGGGCAATGGCCGAACGTTTGCCGGAAGCCATTTGTGTCCTTGCAGGCGTACTGTGCCGAAAAAGAGTGCGAGGGGCGCGACGGAATGACCGCGTCTCCATAACATCGCGATACGGCCGCGGCCAGGATGGCGCCAGGACGTAAGCTTGGCGCCGCGGCCGTTGACAGGCCTTTGGCTATATCCCTATGAATATAACGCTGAATTTGGCAATTGCAGAGGTCGCTCCATGCCGGACTCGTCAATGTCGGACTCGTCCGTCTCGGACACTTCCACGGCGGAGACGCTGGTCGAAGATTTCGAGACTTTCTTCATCGAACTGCCCGCGGACGTCCGCAACGACCTGTGGTTCATGATGGTGTTTCTGTCGGACGAGAATTTCGTCTTCCACGACGGAACCGACATTTACGAGCGTTCGGCCCAAGGCCTGTTCCAGGCCAGGACCCGCATCGGCCGGCTCGGTAATCTGATCCAGGCAGCGTCGATCTTCGATGTTTATTTCGCCATGGATGCCGGCGAGCGCTTCGGCGCGAACGGCAAGACCAAGACCCCGCGCGGCGGACATACCGCGCTTTATCGCTACGCCAATCAGGCCGGCGCCATCGCGGCGGCGAAAGAGCGCTGGCACAAGCTGCGCGCGACAAAGTTCGCGCCGACGGCGATCGCGACCGCGCTCATTCCGCCGGGCCTGCCGCGCAAGCGCGCGCCGCGTGCAGCGGCGGAGCAGACTAACCTCGAGAAGCTCAGCGCCTAGAGCATAATCCCGAAAAGTGGGAACCGGTTTTCAGAAAAGATCACGCTCAAATAAGATCCGCAGCGCGCACTTTGTGCGTCAGTGCCCAGATCAGGCAGGCCAGGCAACCCATCGCCGCGACGACAAGCGTGACCGGCCAGGCGGAATGGCCGAGATAAAGGCCGATGAGGCCCGCCGCGAGCGCCGCGCCGGTCTGCTGGATAAAGCCCATCACCGACGACGCGGTGCCGGCACGATCGGGAAACGGCGTCAATGCGCCCGCCATGGCGGACGGCAGCACGAAGCCGAGGCCCGCGAGATAGATCGTCATCGCCGCGACGAACCAGACGGCATCGGCAAGGAAGGCCACCACCAGAATCATGACCACGCCGCCGACAACCATCGTGACGGTACCGACGCCCATCATACGGTCGAGCCCAAGGCGCATGACGATTCGCGAGGCGATGAACGTTCCGGTCATATAGCCCGCAGCGCCCATGCCGAAGATGACGCCAAAAGCGAGCGGCGAGAGGCCATAGACCGCACCCTGCATCACCACCGGCGCGCCCGAGATCCATGCGAATAGGCCGATAAAGGCCGTGGTCATAATGCCAAGATTGGCAAGAAAGCCGCGATGCGCCAGCACGGATTTGTAGAGCGTGGCCATCGTGACGAGCGAGAACGGACCGGGCGTGCGCTTGTGCAGGGTCTCCGGAAGCAACAGCGCCGCCGCGGCACCGGCGATCACCGCAAAACTGATTAACAGAACGAAACAAGCGCGCCAGCCGAACATGGTCTGCAACACGCCACCGATCGTCGGCGCGACAATCGGCGCCAAGGCCGTGATCGAGCCCATCAGCGACAATTCGCGTCCGGCGCGCGCGCCGGAATAGATGTCGCGCACGACGGCGCGCGCCAGCACGATGACCCCGGCGCCGCCGAGCGCCTGCACGAAGCGCGCCGCGATCAGCGCGTCGATCGACAGCGCGGTGGCGCAGGCGACGGTCGCGACGCCATACAGCACCAGCGCGACGAGCAGCACCGGCCGCCTGCCGAAACGATCCGAGGTCGGCCCATAGACGATCTGGCCGACGCCGAAGCCGAGCAAATAACTGGCGATGGTCAATTGCACCTGCACCACGGGCGCGTTCAGCGAATGCGCGATGTCGGGCAGCGACGGCAGATACATGTCCATCGACAACGGCCCGAGCGCCGTCAGAAACGACAGCAGTAAGGTGAGCGCGAACGATCCCGGTGCGAGCATCGGCAATTGTTTCGGTTGTTTGCAGAGCTTTAATCGCGCGACCTTGGCGCCGGTCGCGACATATGGCTATGAAGCGGAATTCTCAGGAAGCCACCCGCTTTGAGCGGTGGTTTGGAACAGCTTGCCCGCCGCCGCAAGCGTGCATGCCGATTTTCACATGCGAGCTATGCCTGAAGGGCCTTATCAGCCCCCGGACGGACGCCAACCCTGCTTGGCGAGCTGAATTTGCGCCTAGATGTGCTTGCGCAGCTCGCCGAAGCGCGCGAGCGACCGCGTCTCGAGCTGGCTGCGCTCGCCGGGCAGATCGATCGCCACGTCTTCCATGATCACGGTCGGCGCATGCGACATGACCAGAACGCGCTGGCCGAGATAAACCGACTCGTCGATGTCGTGGGTGACGAACAGCACCGTGACGCGAAGCTTGTCCCACAACACGCGAACGAGATCTTCGAGATCGGCGCGAGTCTGCGCATCGACCGCGGCGAATGGCTCGTCCATCAACAAAACATGCGGTTCATAGGCGACGGCGCGGGCAATCGCGACGCGCTGTTGCATGCCGCCGGAGAGC